>JAFUSC010000014.1 GCA_017467705.1 Prevotella sp.
CAGACACATACCTATAATCCCCTTGGCCGGATCAACTGATTCAACACTTGTTTTTGCTGCAATAGCGGCCATGTTACGACCAACGGTCAAATTATAGAATGAGATCAAAAGGTCGAACACAAGCAAGCCTCCCCCGATTAAGACCAATTGTTAACGACGTGTGACGAAGTCACAGCAGAGGACTTTGGTAAATCTATTTAAATCAAACTGTTTCATGCATCTTTCTTTGAGGTGATGTAGTTAAACAAAAGTTCTAAGTTCAGCGGCGTCTCGGGACTGTCGGGCGTGCGACGGGTAATGACGGCGTTGCCCTGCAGCGAGGGCTCTGCATAAATGACGGCGGAACCGTCGTTCACCGGACGATACTCGAAGGAGTATTGGTCGGTCAGTTCCTGCACCGAGGCATTGAGCAGCAACGAACGCTGCGAGAGGATGAGCACGTGGTCCAGCAGCTGCTCCACGTCGTGCACCTGATGGGTGGAGATGATGACGATGCGGTCATCGCTCATGTGCTGTGCCACCACCTTGCGGAACTGGCTCTTCGAGGGGATATCGAGGCCGTTGGTGGGCTCGTCCATCAGCAGGTACTTGGTGTTCGTAGCCATGGCAAAGGCAATGAAAGCCTTTTTCTTCTGTCCCATCGACAGCTCTTTCAGGTGAACGGACTCCGACAGTTCGAACTCACGCAGACAGTTTTGCAGAATCTCATTAGAAAAAAGCGGATAGAACGGTGCATAGAGCCGCACGTAGTCAGCGAGGCGGAGCGCCGGCAGTTCAAACTCCTCGGGCACGAGGTAGATGTCACGCAGCGTTTCGGGCAGACGCCGACAGGTAGCCACGGAATCGCAGCACACAGAGCCCTGCGTGGGGCGGAGCAGGCCGGAGAGTAAATATAAGAGCGTGCTTTTGCCTGTTCCGTTCTTCCCCAGCAGGCCATAGACGCGGTTTTCAGTCAGCTGAAGGCTGAACTGGTCAAATACAAGAGCCCGTTGGCCCTTGTATCTAAACTGAATGTTGTTGACCTCAATCATTGGTTTACTTAGTGTTTATGTTTTACGTTTAGCGTTTTCTACAATCCCTTTAAAAAGGATGTTTTTGTGTACTACTTTAATAGTACACTGCAAAAGTAATACATTTTAGCCGTTCCACCAAACTTTTTCCGTGATTTTTTCATCCGGCCTGCATTTTTAACATTTCCACCTTATTTTATTTACGCGCGCACGCACACACGCGCAGGATTCCTTTTTATATAGTGCAGGGGGCCATTTTCCATAGTACAGGGGTCATTTTCCGCAGTGCAAGATTCCATTTCCTATAGTATTGGATTCCAACGACTTCCATTTGGGATTCCAAAATAGCCTATTTTGCTGACCAAAATAGACTATTTTCCTCACCAAAATAGACTATTTTACTTTGCAAAATAGACTATTTTGGAATCTAAAACAAACGGTTCTGGAAACCAATAACTTAGAAACGGGAAGCGCGGCAGCGGGGTATTAGTCGCGCGAATCGGCACCCCACATCATCTTTTCACGCAGGGTCTGAAAGTGATTCTGCCGCTGGCGCTTCACAATGCGGGCCTTGTAGGGGGCCAGATGCAGCGTCAGGTGAGTGGCGGCGGAGAGACTTTCACTGCGTCCGTCGACGGCCACGAGGAAGTTGCCCGTACGACTCTCCACCTCAATGCGCAGTTCAGCCGTCTCGGGGAAGACAAGCGGACGGGTGTTGAGCGAGTGAGGAGCGACGGCGGTCATGGAGAAGACGCCCGTCTGCGGCACGATGATGGGGCCGCCGTTCGAGAGCGAGTAGGCCGTTGAACCGGTGGGGGTGCTCACCACGAGGCCGTCGGCCTGATAGGTGGTGAGGTATTCGCCGTTGATAGTAGCACGGATGGAGATCATCGACGCATTGTCGTGCTTCAGGATGGCCACGTCGTTCAGAGCGCAATTATAGCCCTCCAACGGCTCACCGTCGGTGTCCACCTGTATGAGGGAGCGGCGGTCAACCTGCACTTTGCCGTCCAGCACGTCGCGGATGCACTGCTCGAACTCATCGGGCCGCACGTCGGCCAGAAAGCCCAGCCGTCCCATGTTCACACCGATGATGGGCGTCGCGGCTGCGCCCACGATGCTGGCCGTGCGCAGCAGCGTGCCGTCACCTCCCATCGAGATGGCGTAGTCGTAGGCCTCGCCGTCGTAGCGGTCGAAGACGTGGGCGAACGTAGGCTGCACGCCTGCCGTGTGTTGCAGGAACTCGAAATAGTCACGGTCAACGTGCACCTGCGCCTCGAATTTCTGCAGGCACGAGAGCACTTGCTGGATGGAAGCCGACTTCTTGGCTTGGTAGCAATTGCCGAACAGGGCGATAATCAATTTACGTCTGTGCATAAAAAAAGATGCTAAAATGCGGTTGTTTGCCAAAAATTTCGTAATTTTGCGGTTGAAAGACTCACCGCTTCGGCGGCAAAGTTACACAATTTCAGCGAAACAACATCAAAACAAACCCGACAAATCGACGAAAATGACGAAATTAAGCGTAAATATCAACAAAGTGGCCACGCTGCGCAATGCCCGCGGCGGCAACAATCCCGACGTGGAGCGCGTGGCTCAGGACTGTGAGCTGTTCGGCGCGCAGGGCATCACGGTGCATCCGCGCCCCGACGAGCGGCACATCAAGTATCAGGACGTGCGCGAGCTGAAACCGCTCATCACGACCGAGTTTAACATTGAGGGCAACCCCATCGACTCGTTCACCGAGCTGGTGCTGGAGGTGAAGCCCAAGCAGGTGACGCTGGTGCCCGACGGTCACGACCAGCTGACGAGCAACCACGGCTGGGACACGGTGGAGAACCGCCCGTTCCTGACCGATATCTGCCGCACGTTCCGCGAGGCAGGCATCCGCACGAGCATCTTCGTCGACCCCGACCCGCGCATGGTGGAAGGTGCCAAGCTGTGCGGCGCTGACCGCGTGGAGCTCTACACCGAGCCCTACGCATCGGGCTATCTGGCCGACCGCGCCGCAGCCATCGCCCCGTTCATCGAGGCCGCTGAGGAAGCCCGCCGTCAGGGACTGGGACTGAACGCCGGTCACGATCTGTCGTTGGTCAATCTGCACTACTTCCATGAGCGCATCCCCTGGCTCGACGAGGTCAGCATCGGCCACGCCATCATCTGCGACGCCCTCTACATGGGCCTGCGTGAAACGATTAAACAGTATTTAAAAGCGTTAGAATAAAGTATATGAAAAAAGTATTTATGTTCTTAGCTGAAGGCTTCGAGGATGTCGAGGCCCTGATACCGCTCGACGTGCTGCGTCGGGGCGGCGTTGACGTGAAGACAGTGAGTGTGGGCGACGGCTATGTCGTCACTTCGGCCCACGGCGTGAACATCGAGGCCGACCTGATGTTCATGGAAATCAAGCCTGCCGAGGCTGACCTGCTGATGTTGCCCGGCGGCATGCCCGGCGCCAGCAACCTCTACGCACACGAGGAGCTGTGCGAGGCGCTGCTGAAGCAGAACGAGAAGGGCAAGAAAATCTCCGCCATCTGTGCGGCACCCGCCGTCGTGCTGGGTCAGTTAGGCATCCTGAACGGGAAGAAAGCCACGTGCTACCCGGGCTTCGAGCACCTGCTGACCGGGGCCACCTACACGGGCGACCTCGTCACCGTCGACGGCAACATCACCACCGCCGAAGGCCCCGCCGCCGCCTTCCCCTACGCCTACGAACTGCTGGCCCAGCTGGTCAACAAAGAAACAGCCGACCAGATTGCCGAAGGCATGAGGTACAAACATTTGATGGAGAAATAATTGATAGCATCGGACTCTACGGACTGAAACGGACTCAATAAAATCGCCAAAGTCTACGTACAGAAGAGAAAAAGGCTCGTGTCTGTCCGTAATGTCCGATGTAAAAAAAGGCAAAAAGGACTATGCTGCTATATGAAGAGCTCTCTAACAAAGTGTTACAAGCATATTTCAATGTCTTCAGGCACTTGACGACAGGTCTACTTGAGAGCGTCTATGAAAATGCTCTATGCATAGAGTTTGACGAAATGAGGATTCCTTATGAACGGCAGAAGCACTTAAATGTCCTCTATAAAGGAAAAGTAGTTGGCGAGTTTATTCCTGATATTGTCGTTGACAACAAGATTATCTTGGAGCTGAAGTCTATCCCACAGCTGACGCCAGCCAATTCTGCTCAACTCATCAATTATCTAACCATCACTCAGTTCAAGGTAGGATACCTGTTAAACTTCGGTGAAGGTCGGGATTACAAACGGATTCTTCTGAGAGAAAGACCTGAATAACAACAACGGACATGACAGGCGGAAAGAAAAAAGTCCGCGTCTGTCCGTAAAGTCCTATGCAAAAAAAAGAACAAAGACAGTCCGTAGAGTCCGATGCAAGAAAAAGAACAAAGACAGTCCGTAGAGTCCGATGCAAGAAACAAAGAATATGGATTACGTCATTATCGTAGCAGGCGGTAAGGGTCTGCGCATGGGAAGTGACATTCCCAAGCAATTCCTGCCCATCGGCGGGAAGCCGGTGCTGATGCGCACGATTGAACGCTTCCGGGAGTACTCCAAGGAGTTGCAGATCATCCTCGTGTTGCCCAAGGCGCAGCAGGACTATTGGAAGGAGCTCTGCCAGCAGTACCAGTTTCCCCTCCCTTCAGAGGGGGCAGGAGGAGACTCCTATCGCCTCGCCGACGGTGGCGAGACGCGCTTCCACAGCGTGCAGCACGGGCTGGCGCTCATCCCCGACGACGCCGAGGGCGTGGTGGGTGTGCACGACGGCGTGCGCCCCTTCCCCAGCTTGGACGTGATTGCCCGCTGCTACGAGACCGCCCGCACAGCCAAGGCCGCCATCCCCGTCATCCCCGTGGTCGAAAGCCTGAGGCATATAGGGCCTATAAGCCCTATGGGGTCCATGGGGCCCACAAGCCCCAGTCCCGTGAGCCACACCGTTCCCCGCTCGGATTAGCGCCTAGTGCAGACTCCGCAGACGTTTGACATCCAGCTACTCAAGGCTGCCAACCGTCAGCCCTACAACGACGGATTCACCGACGACGCCAGCGTGGTCGAGGCTTACGGCCATGACATCACGCTCGTCGAGGGCAACCGCGAGAACATCAAGATCACCACCCCCTTCGACATGACCATTGCCGAAGCACTGCATAGCACCCGACACTAAGCGCTCAGCACTCAACGCTCAACAAAATGACCATTCTGCAACAAGACATACAGTTTCTGCCCGGTGTAGGCCCGAACCGGAAGAAGATGCTCAGTCAGGAACTGGGCATCGAGACCATCGGTGACCTGTTGCAGTACTACCCCTACAGGCACGTGGACCGCAGCCGGCTCTACAGCATACAGGAGCTGACGGGCGACATGCCCTACGTGCAGGTGAAGGGACGCATCCTGAGTTTCGAGACGTTCAAGATGAACGCCCGCAAGGAGCGCGTGGTGGGCCACTTCACCGACGGCAGCGGGCGGGTGATGGACTTGGTGTGGTTCACCTACGGCAAGTCGGCCATCAGCAAATACAAGGTGGGCACGGAGTATGTGGTCTTCGGCAAACCGACGGTCTTCAACGGCCGCGTGCAGGTGGCCCATCCCGACATTGAACCAGCTGACATGCTGGAGCTCTCGACCATGAAGATGCTGCCTTACTATCACACGACGGAGCGGATGAAGAAGGCGGGCATGAACTCACGCGCCATGGAGAAGCTGACGAAGACCATGGTGAACGTCATCAAGGAGACGCTGCCCGAGACGTTGCAGGCCGACATGACAGAGCGGCTGCACCTGATGTCGCGCGACGAGGCGCTGCGGGCCATCCACTACCCCGCCGACGCCAGACAGCTGGAGCGCGCCCGCGTCAGACTGAAGTTCGAGGAGCTGTTCTACGTGCAGCTGAACATATTAAGATATGCGAGCGACCACCGTCGCAAATACCGCGGCTACGTGTTCTCGCGCGTGGGCGAACTGTTTAATACGTTCTTCTACCAGCACCTGCCCTTCGAACTGACGGGCGCGCAGAAGCGCGTCATCCGCGAGATACGCAAGGACATGGGCTCAGGCCGGCAGATGAACCGCCTGCTGCAAGGTGACGTGGGCAGCGGAAAGACGCTCGTGGCGCTGATGTCGATGCTCATTGCGCTGGACAACGGCTATCAGGCGTGCATCATGGCCCCCACGGAGATACTGGCCGAGCAACACTTGCAGACCATCCGCGACTTCCTCGGCGACATGCCCATCCGCGTGGAACTGCTGACGGGCATCGTGAAGGGCAAGAAGCGCAAGGAGGTGCTTGACGGGCTGCTGACCGGCGACGTGCAGATACTCGTCGGCACGCACGCCGTCATCGAGGACACGGTGCAGTTCCGTCAGCTCGGTATGGTGGTGGTCGACGAGCAGCACCGCTTCGGCGTGGCACAACGTGCGAAGCTGTGGAACAAGAGCACCAACCCACCCCACGTGCTCGTCATGACGGCGACGCCCATTCCGCGCACGCTGGCCATGATGCTCTACGGCGACCTCGACGTGAGCGTCATCGACGAGCTGCCCCCGGGCCGCAAGCCCATACAGACCACCCACGTCTACGACAGCCGTCTGGGTTCGCTCTACGACGGCATACGCCGCCAGATCAACGAGGGCCGGCAGGTGTATATCGTCTTTCCGCTCATCGAGGAGAGCGAGAGCCTTGACCTGAAGAACCTCGAAGACGGCTTCGACCAGCTCATTCAAGTCTTCCCCGAATTCCGCCTCAGCAAGGTGCATGGCAAGATGAAGCCCAAGGAGAAGGAGGAGGAGATGCAGCGCTTCGTCAGCGGCGAGACGCAGATACTGGTGGCCACGACGGTCATCGAGGTGGGCGTCAACGTGCCCAACGCCTCGGTCATGGTCATCCTCGAAGCCCAGCGCTTCGGCCTCAGCCAGTTGCACCAGCTGCGCGGCCGCGTGGGGCGCGGCGCCGACCAGAGCTACTGCATACTGGTGACCAACTACCAGCTCAGCGCCGAGACACGCAAGCGCATTGAGATCATGTGCGAGACGAATGACGGCTTCCGCATAGCCGAAGCCGACCTGAAGTTGCGCGGGCCAGGCGACTTGGAAGGCACGCAGCAGAGCGGCATGGCCTTCGACCTGAAGATTGCCGACATCGCCCGCGACGGACAGCTGGTGCAGATGGCCCGCGACGAGGCACAACGCATCATCGACGACGACCCCACCTGCACCGACACGAAGTATCTCATGCTCTGGAACCGGCTGCGCGACCTGCGCAAAACCAACATCAACTGGTCTGCCATCTCATGACAACAAATGCAAAAAAATGACAAGAAACTACTACTTTTACACCTTGTAAGTGTTAAATAACACACAAATAGTGTTAAGAGTATGCGAGTTTAGAAAATAATTTGTACCTTTGCACCGTTATTTTTTCGCGTGGCATCTCTCAGCCACATCATTGGATTGTAAAAACCAAACCTGTGTTATGATAATAAAAGGACTTAAAACATTAGCAATTATGGCCATGGCATCGCTGACTTCTCTCCCGATGATGGGACAGGACCTCTTGGCGAACCAGGCACCCATCGACCGTAAGATGAAGGCTGTTGACTCAGTGGCCTTTCATCAGTTAATCATGAATGAACTTTCCGAAAATCCCTCTGCTGACATTTACACCGACTGGGACAACCGTTACGTGAGCCGCGTCAACGGCACCATGCCTAACGAGTTCCGCATTGACCTGCGAGGTTTCTGCATGCCAACGCCGAGCCGTGTCATCACGAGCAACTTCGGCGCCCGCTGGGGACGTCAGCACAAAGGACTGGACATCAAGGTTTACATTGGCGACACCATCGTGGCAGCCTTCAGCGGCAAGGTGCGCATTGTGCGCTACGAGCCGCGCGGCTACGGTAAGTACGTCGTCATACGTCACGACAACGGTCTGGAGACCGTCTACGGACACATGTCAAAGCAGCTGGTGCACGAGAATCAGATTGTCCGCGCCGGCGAGCCCATCGGCCTCGGTGGCAACACGGGCCGCAGCACGGGTTCACACCTGCACTTCGAGACACGCCTCTGCGGTGTAGCCATCAACCCCGCGCTGATGTTCGACTTCCGCAATCAGGACGTCGTGTCAGACTTCTACACCTTCCGCCGCGCCAACTACAGCAGCGAGTCAGCTCAGGCAACCCGTCTGCGCGGTGCCAGCGCACAGTATGTGGAGAACGAGCGCCCGTCGGCACGTGAGGTGGCCAGCGTCACCAAGACGAACCGCCGCAACAACACCGGCACCAGCGAGACACGCTTCCACAAGGTGAAGAAGGGTGAGTCACTCTCGACCATCGCCCGCAAGCGCGGCATCAGCGTCGACAAGCTCTGCAAGCTGAACCACATCGGCAAGAGCTTCCGCCTGACCCCGGGACAGATTCTGAAGTATAACTAAGCACATAGCTATCCAATAAGAGCCACACCCAGCAATGAGTGTGGCTCTCTGTTTTCTCTCTTACTCACACTATTGCGTTAGCAATAGAGAGGAATTGCTTTGTCAAGCAAACTAACAAAAACAGAGTGAGAATCGCATTTTTTATCCTGTGTTTTCTGTTTTCTCACAGATTTTTACTAAATTTGCACCGTGTTAATAATAACAACTGCAATATGAACGCTGTATCGATGAATAACCTGTGGAGCTATCTGCAAGGCTTGTCGCTCACAGCCAGCAATCGCAAGTGGCTGGCAGAGAAGCTAATAGAGACTCCGGAAAAAGACATTATGAGCGACAAAGAAATAAGTGAAGGACTGACCGAGGCTTTCGTACAGCTTGAGGAGGTAAAGGCTGGCACACGCCAGACCCGAAAGGCAGAAGAACTACTGTATGAGCTTTGAAATCAGGACTATTGAGGTGTTCGACCGACAAGCCCGTCGGTTGGCCAAGCACTATGCCTCATTCAAACAGGACTATACCAACCTATTAAAAGAGCTTCATGAGAATCCTCTTTCTGGTACGGACTTAGGGGGTGGTGTAAGAAAGGTGCGCATGGCTATTGCATCAAAGGGCAAAGGCAAAAGTGGTGGTGCAAGGGTTATCACCTATACGGCTGATGTTATTATACAGACGGGCGAGGGGAAACTGATTCTGCTCTCCGTTTACGACAAATCGGAGCAGAGCACCATCACCGACAAAGAGATAGTAAGACTGAAAAAACTTGCTTCTACAAAATAGAGAACATGACCGAAAGACTATTCTTTCTTTTTGTCGGCAGGTTCTGGTGATTCTTGAAATTAAAACCTAAAACAAATAATTATGAAAAAGATTCTTTTATTATTCATACTTGTTAGCTACACAATGTCCATCCATGCTGATGATATCGTCTTGAAAGACAAAAGCGATTCTCTTTCTTATGCATTTGGATTGGCATATATTGCTGTCTTTGCTGGGAATACCGTTGAATATGTTGAAACGGAAGCACATACTATATAGGTGCTTTGCGTGCAGTTTTTATTTTAAATACCATTGAACATAAGAAAAACTCATTTTGTGTTGATGGATTGATTGAAGGAATAAAAGATGACGCAGTTACATGTATGTCCGGCGGCATTTGAAGTGACAATGACCGAATATGATGTTGCTCCATCGGAACGCAGTCTTCAGGAATACGCAAACGGTCTCATTGATATTCTGTCCTACAACCGTCCTCCTAAAGACTCATATGAATATGGTCTTAGAGTCGGCTCTTATATTCTTATTTACGATAATAGCCCTAATAAAATAAATCCTCTAATCATGGTACAAGCACTTGAAGATTTCTTATTACAACGTCCTCTCCTTATTCCAAGGGATCAAGCAGAAAGCATGATGGAAGAAAATCGGGAATTCTTTACATAAAGAAAAGAGAATCTGCGGGAACGGGGCCTGCCCTAAAATAATCCTTAAAAGATTTGGTGATTTGGAATATTCATTGTAATTTTGCGGGCAGATGGATGCAAGGAAACTCACTTTAAAAAAGTATATGACAATGAAAAAAATTCTATCAATGGTGATGGTGGCTGTTGCTTCAGTATTTGCTCCGGCCACAGCAAGCGCTCAGTGGTTTGACGACGGTTCATTTGACATCTTGAAAAATGCTAATGTAGTTATGTCGTCTGAAGGACTTGAGATTTTCAAGGGAGACAATGGGCTTTATGGTTATAAAGACGAGTCGGGCAAAATCGTCATCGCTTGTCAGTGGAAAGACGCAACTGTGTTCCGCGAAGGCTTGGCCTTAGTGAAGGACGACAGTGGCAAGTGGGGCATCATCGACAAGAAAGGCAAGCAGGTCACTCCTTGTAAGTGGAATCGTGCCGCCTCATTTAGTGAACAGCTGGCTGCCGTGCAGGACGACCATGACAAGTGGGGCTTCATCGACAAGAAAGGCAAGTTGGTCATTCCTTGTAAGTGGAATCGTGCCGCCTCATTTAGTGAGCAGCTGGCTGCCGTGCAGGACGACCATGGCAAGTGGGGCTATATCAACAAGAAAGGCAAGCTGGTTATTCCCTGTAAGTGGAACAGCACTTACAGCTTTAAGAAAGGAAAGGCTAAGGTGACTGACGATAACGGCAAATTTCACATTATCAACAAAGCTGGTAAGGTAGTGAAGAAGTAACAAGACGGACGGGGACGGTGAGCGCTTTTTAAGGAAATAATTTTGAGATACGAAGACGAGACCGGTTGTCTGATTGAACAGACGGCCGGTCTTTTTTTTGTGAATCAGCAAATTCGAGGGGCACAACGCACATTTCTGCGGAGCAGAACGCACGGTTTCGCGGTACCAAAGGCATGGTTTCGCGGTACAATGCAGGTTGTTTCGGGTCGTCCACCTCGGGCTGCGCGGTCGCGCAGCTGGAGGTGGACGATCGCGCAGCCCAAGGTGGACGGTCGGGAAAAGGCGCTACTGTACCGCAAAACGGTGCGTGCTGCCCCGCAGCATCGGGTGTTCTGTACCCGGGAAAAAACAAGTTTGAAGTTACCTCAGCATCACGGCGGAATAGATGCGCCCGGAGTTGATGCCTAACCGACGGGCGGAGAAGAAATCATCACAACGCTGATAGGTGCAGATGCCGGCCACGTGGATGTTTTCAGCGAGAACGCCGCAAGCGAGCAACTGCTGACGGTTGCACTCCCAGAGGTCGATGTGGGGCTTCGGGGGGAGGGTGGAAGGTGGAGGGTTGAGGGTGGAAGGTGGAGGGTTGAAGGTGGAGGGTTGAGGGTGGAGGGGGGAAGGTGGAGGGTTAAGGGTGGAGGGAGGAGGCTTAAGGGGGCGGCGGGCTATTCGTTGCATGTCAAAACCGGCAGCGGAGAAGGCTTCGTAGACCTCTTCGCCTACTTCGAAAGCATCAAGCGAGATGCCCGGACCAATGACGGCACGCAACGATGCGGGGCACGTGCTGTAAGTGGCTTGCATGGCTTCCA
This sequence comes from Prevotella sp., assembly GCA_017467705.1. Classification (GTDB taxonomy): domain Bacteria; phylum Bacteroidota; class Bacteroidia; order Bacteroidales; family Bacteroidaceae; genus Prevotella. Next base: position 11,457 of record JAFUSC010000014.1, read on the forward strand.
CCGCACGGCGGACGATGCGCTGCACGGTGCCACGCCAGCCTGCATGAACGGCACAGACGGCACGGCGGTCAGCGTCAAAGAGCAGCACGGGGATGCAGTCAGCCGTGGACACGCCGACGCAGACCTGCGGCACGTCGGTCATGACGGCATCAACGCCCTCTAACTGCTGGCGGCGCCCGGCAGCGGACAGCGTCAGGAAGTCGCGCGAGACGGTGCACACCACGGTGCCGTGCACCTGATGGGGCACGATGAGACGGTCGGGCGTGATGCTCAGCTGTTGGCAAAGCGAAAGGCGATTCTGCCGAATGGCATCGACAGCATCGCCACAATACTCATTGATGTTAAACTCGCCGTAGAGCCCCGCGCTCACTCCGCCCCGGCGCGTTGAGCTGAACGCCACCACGCCGGGGCCGAAGTCGTAACGCAGCAACTCAGGACTACTCATCTTCTTCCTCGTACTCAAAGTCCTCGTAGTCCTCCACTTCCTCCACGTCGTCATCGTCGAGGAACTCAATGTCGTCCTCACCCTCGTCGGCCATCTCAACGGCAAACTGCGTCATGTCCTTGTCGCGGTGCACGATGGTCTCAGCCGTGGTGATGGCCGCCAGCTTGTTGCTCTCGCTGTTCAGCTCATGCCAGAGCACGTCCTTCAGCTCGTCGAGTCCCTGCTGGGCCACGGCGGAGATGAACACCACGGGGATGTCGGTCGGCACGGTCTCGCGCAGCATATCGATGAGCTCAGCATCCAGCAGGTCGCACTTCGTCACGGCCAGCACGCGGTGCTTGTCCAGCAGGTCGGGGTTGAACTGCCGCAGCTCGTTGAGCAGTATCTCGTATTCGCGCTTGATGTCGTCGGTGTCGCCCGGCACCATGAAGAGCAGCAGCGAGTTGCGTTCAATGTGACGCAGGAACCGCAGGCCCAGGCCGCGGCCCTCGCTGGCCCCCTCGATGATGCCCGGAATGTCGGCCATGACGAATGACTTGCCGTCGCGGTAGCCCACGATGCCGAGTGAGGGTTCCATGGTGGTGAAGGGGTAGTTGGCTATCTTGGGCCGGGCATTGCTGAGTGCCGACACCAGCGTCGACTTGCCCGCATTGGGGAAGCCCACCAGTCCGACGTCGGCCAGCAGCTTCAGCTCCATGATGATGGTCATCTCCTGCATGGGCTCGCCGGGCTGCGCATAGCGCGGTGCCTGATTGGTGGCCGAGCGGAACTGATAGTTGCCCAAGCCGCCACGTCCGCCCTTGAGCAGCACCACCTCCTGTCCGTCGTAGGTGACGTCGCAGACGTACTTGCCCGTCTCGGCGTTGTAGACCACCGTGCCGCAGGGCACGTCGACGTAGACGTCCTTGCCGTCGGTGCCGTGGCACTTGTCGCGCCCGCCGTTGCCGCCATGCTCGGCCTTGATGTGGCGCATGTACTTCAGGTGAAGCAGCGTCCAGTAGTTATGATAGCCGCGCAGGATGATGCTGCCGCCCTTGCCGCCGTCGCCGCCGTCGGGCCCGCCGTTGGGGTTGTACTTCACATGGCGCAGATGCATGGAACCGCGCCCACCCTTGCCCGAACGACAATAGATTTTTACGTAGTCAACGAAATTACTTTCCATTTCATTTTCTAATTAGTAATTAGGAATTAGTAATTAGAAATTATGATTAGTTCTAAAGACAGAACCACCGCCGATACCGTGCCCCTCACACAAGGGCTTGCAAGGTAATCATAATTTCTAATTACTCATTCCTAATTACTCATTTAAATACTGTCTATTACCTTTTGAATATCAGCAAAGATGCGCTCCAGCGTGCCGGAGCCGTTGATGTGGTGGTGCAGGCCTTCCTGCTTGTACCACGCAATGAGGGGCTGGGTCTGCGAGTGATAGACCACGAGGCGCTTCTTGATGGTCTCCTCGTTGTCGTCGGCCCGGCCGCTCTGCTGACCGCGCAGCAGGAGGCGCTTCATCAGCTCGTCCTCGGGCACGTCGAGCTCAATCATGGCCGCCACGCGGTCACCACGCTCGTCGAGCATCTGCTTCAGAGCCTCAGCCTGCGGAATGGTGCGGGGAAAACCATCGAAGATGACGCCCTTGTGGGCACGACCGAAACCGTCATAAACGCCCGCGAGGATGCTGATCATCAGGTCGTCAGGAATCAGGTTGCCCTTGTCGATGAAGCTCTGGGCCGTCTTGCCCAGCTCCGTACCTTTCTTTATCTCGGCGCGCAATACGTCGCCCGTCGAGATGTGCTCTAATCCGTAATGCTCGATGAGCAGGTCGCTCTGTGTTCCCTTGCCGGAACCGGGAGCGCCGAAAATCACGATATTCTTCATTACTATTCGTTGTTTTTGTTCGTCCTGTATTATTTGTGTATCCTTATTCTTCCATTTGTACCACAAGTCGGTCATCAGGTCTCTCTTTCCTTTGCCCTGCTCCATGTCGCTGGGCAGATGTGGCAGCTTTATTTGTCTCATTCGGCTACCAGTGTAAAGATTTCCTTCAGGTTACGCCCCTGCTGGTCGTAGTCCAGACCGTAGCCCACAATGAAGTCGTTGGGAATGGAGAAGCAGGGATAGTCAATCGTGATGTCCTCCTCCAACTTGTCGGGCTTGACGAAGAGCGTGCAGATGTGCACCGACGCGGGCTGGCGCGTACCGATGGACTCCATCATGCGCTTCATGGTGCAACCCGTGTCAACGATATCCTCAACGATAATGACCGTGCGACCGGTCAGGTCTTCATTGATGCCCAGCACTTCGTGCACCTTGCCCGTTGACATGGTGCCCTGATACGACGCTAACTTCACGAACGAGATTTCGCACGGAATGGTCACCTCGCGCATGAGGTCAGCGGCAAAAATAAACGAGCCATTCAGCACACCGATGAACAGCGGATTCTTACCCGCCATGTCCTGACTGATTTGGGCTGCAACGGCCTTGATTCTTTCTTTGATTTCTGACTCCGAAATTGACGTTTTAAACGTCTTGTCTTTGATTTTTACGATGCTCATACCTTGATTTTTGTTTAAATTGCTACAAAATTACGAAATTTCCTGAAAAGAATATGCAAATATTAGCATAAATTTTGTATTTTTGCGGTCGGAAATGAAAATTTTTACCGGAGCTCAGATTCATGAGCTGGATAAATTCACCATTGAGCACGAGCCAATCGAGTCAATAGAACTGATGGAGCGTGCCGCGAAAGCATTGACGCGGGCCATCTGCGAGCAATGGCCTACGGGTGTGCCCGTGGTCGTGTTTGCCGGTCCCGGAAACAACGGCGGCGACGCGCTGGCCGTAGCACGCATGCTGGCCGATATGAACTACGAGGTGTCTGTCTACCTCTTCAACATTTCCGGTCACCTGTCGCCCGACTGTGCCGTCAACCGTCACCGTCTCACCGAGTGCAAGAACCTGAAGGAGTTTGTAGAGGTGATTGAGGAGTTTGACCCGCCTGTGCTTGAGGAAGACATGCTCGTCATTGACGGACTGTTCGGCTCGGGACTGAACAAACCGCTGGCGGGCGGTTTCGCCTCACTGGTCAAGTACATCAACGCAGCGCCCTCACGCACCGTCAGCATCGACATGCCGTCGGGACTGATGACGGAGGACAACACATACAACATACATGCCAACATCATACGCGCTGACCTGACACTCACGCTGCAACAGCCGAAGCTGGCCTTCTACTTCCCGGAGAACCAGCAGTACCTCGGCAAGGTGCGCGTGCTCGACATACGGCTGAGCCGCGAAGGCATGGAGCACATTGACGCTCAGTACACCATCATTGAGGAGAACGAGATACGTCCCCGGCTGTTAGGCCGCGACATCTACGCCCATAAAGGCAACATGGGCAATGCGCTGCTCATTGCCGGCAGTTACGGCATGGCCGGCGCCGCAGTGCTGGCGACGAAAGCCTGCCTGCGCTCAGGAGCAGGAAAAGTGACGGTGCACTCACCGAAGCGTAACAACATGATACTGCAGATTTCCACACCGGAAGCTGTGGTACAGCTTGACTCTGAGGAGACCATCTTCTCAGAAGCCGTGGACACAGAGGACTACGACGCACTGGGCATCGGTCCGGGACTGGGTCAGAGCGAGACGACAGCCATCGCCCTCATTGCCCAGCTGCGGCGCACGCAGTGCCCCATTGTGGCCGACGCCGACGCGCTGAACCTGCTGGCCAACCACCGGGCTTGGTTGCAACAGCTGCCAAAGGGCATCATCATGACGCCCCACCCGCTGTAGTTCGACAGGTTGCAGGGACGATCTGCCGACAGCTACGAACGGCTGACCAAGGCACGCTACTTGGCTGAACGGCTCAGTGCCTACATCATACTGAAGGGACACTACACCGCGCTGTGTTGCCCTGACGGACACGTGATGTTTAACCAGACGGGCAATCCCGGCATGGCGACTGCGGGCAGCGGCGACGTGCTGACGGGTATCATCACCGCACTGCTGGCACGCGGCTACAAGCAGCAGGATGCCTGCATGGTGGGCATGTACCTGCACGGGCTGGCCGGCGACATTGCCGCCAAGCATGTCGGCATGGAAAGCCTCATTGCCAGCGACCTCATACAATATCTGCCCGAAGCGTTCAAACGGCTGAACGACTGAAGATGGAAGGTTGAAAGTTGAAAATTGAAAATTGAAAATTGAAGATTAATATATCAGACGGAGAACAATGAAGACGAAGCGCATGATGGGAAAGATTGAGCAGACGGTGAAATGGTTGATACCTTTTTACCTGTTGGTCTTTTTGCCGCTGTTCATGTCTGCACAGACCCGTCTGTCGCAGTATCGGCACGGCGTGACCAGCGAAGGTGCTGTCTATTTCCTGCCGAAGACCGCCCTGCGCTTCACCGTACAGGTGGAGAAGACCAGCTATTCGCCGGGTGAGTATGCCAAATATGCTGACCTGTATCTCGGTCTGCACGACGTTAACACACAGCCGGACGTCAGCTATCGCGTCACGCACATTGACATGACGCCCTTCGGCGTGGTTGACACCACCAAATGCTATGCGGTAGAGTTCAATGCCAAGACCTCAGCATGCAACATCCAACTGAGCGACGACGGAGTTCTGCTAGCCATCAATGCCAGTGCGCCGCAGCCCGTAGCCAGCCCCAAGGTGTTCGTACCCATACAGAAGCCCAAGCCGATGAACACGCGGCAATACCTGAGCGAGGAGATTCTGACGGCCGGCAGTCATGCCAAGCGCGCCGAGCTGATAGCGCAGGAGATTTACAACATACGCGAAAGCAAGAACCTGTTGACACGCGGCGAGGCCGACTTCATGCCGAAAGACGGCGAGCAGCTGCGCATCATGCTCAACCAGCTCGACATTCAGCAGAACGCCCTCATGCAGTTCTTCACGGGCACGACGACCGTCGACACGACGGAGCACGTGTTTGAACTCTGCCCGACGGAGGAGATCAGCCGCACCGTACTCTTCCGGCTGTCACAGAAGCTGGGCTTCACGGATGCCGATGACTTGTCAGGGGCACCCTACTACATCACCGTCGAAGACCTGCACGCCACACCTGCTGCGGCTCCCGTGGAAGAAAAGAAAAAGAAGAAAAAGGAGGACGGAATCTATATCAACGTACCGGGCCGCATCAGGGTGTGCGTCAGCCAAGGCAATGATATGATATACAAGGCTGAGACGCCTGCCGCACAGTTCGGCTTTACGGAGCTGCTCAGCGGCGAACTGTTCAACAAACGCTACACCACGCACGTCTGGATGAACCCCGCAACGGGCGCGCTGGAGAAGCTTGAGGCAGAACAGCCGGAGTGAATGATTTTAGATTTGAGGTTTGAGAGTTGAGATTTGAAATTTGATAATTGAGGTTTAAGAAAGAGAATAACTAAAAAAATAGATAAACAATGAGAAAACTGATTTGTGCCATTCTTGTTATGCTCTCGTGCGTTGCCAACGCACAGACCGGTGTAACTGAGGAGAGTGCCAGCTACTATCTGCCGAAGACAGCTTTGCGCTTCGCGTTGCAGGTAGAGAAAAATGCCTACACGCCGGGGCGTTTCCAGAAATACACATCGAAGTATTATGGTGTCGTGCCCATCTCGAACAAAGAAGTAACTTACAGTATTGTCAATCTGGGCATGGAGACCATAGGTATACCTGACTCTACCCAGCTCTTCACCATTCAGCTGAAAGGCAAGAGCAAGGGTTCTGACATTCATCTGTCAGAAGGTGGTCAGCTGCTTTCCATCAATGCCGAGCCGCGTGTTGTGAAGCTGCGCCCGCCATTCCAACCGGCACCGAAGGTAAAGCCCATGCGCACCAAATACTCAAACCTGAAGAGCAGCAGCGAAGAGAGTGAGCAGCAGCTGGCTCAGGAGGCCATTGACCGCATCGTCGTCGTGCAGGAGAAGATTAACAAGCTGAAGCTGGGCGAACCGGTTGAACTGGAAGCAGGCGAGACACTTGAGAAGCTGAAGCGCGAGGACAAGGCGCTGACAGCGCTGTTCTTCGGCACTGAGGTGAAGGACACCACGGAGCAGGTGGTGGTCATCATTCCCGAAAAGGAGGTGAACCGTCAGGTGATGTTCCGCCTGAACCCCACCAACGGCGCCGTCAGCACGACAGCCAGCACGGGTGTGCCCTACTACATCACCGTGGAGGATGCTCACAGCTACCCGAAGCCCCGTTATGAACTGCCTGACAACAAGAAGGAGGGCTGCGTCTACACGCGCGTGCCCGGTAAGATCAAGGTCACCATTCACCGCGAGGATAACTTCATGGGAGCCTTCGACATCTACGCCGCACAGTTCGGTTTCATTGACGAACTGGCCGGAACGCTGTTCAAGAACTACCGCGTGCAGATGATACTCAGCCCCATCGTAGGCTATCAGGAGAAAATCAGTTATCAGTAAGCCCCCTCCCAACCTCCCCGAGGGGAGGCTGCTGCTACGCCCGATGCGTTTGTATCCCCCTCGGGGGATGAAGGGGGGCTTCCTAAAATGGATATACAAAAAGGCTGGAACCTGCAAGAGATTCCAGCCTTTATTTTAATGTTGTATTTATTCCCCTCTCCCCTTGGAGAGGGGTTAGGGGTGAGGCTCTTTTTACTGAGCGAGCCTGCCGTCAGAACCGAGCACATTCACAATCTTGTGGATATACATCTTCTTCATGTTCTCACGGGCGGGCTTCAGATACTGGCGCGGATCGAAGTGATCGGGATGCTCAGCCATGTACTGGCGGATGGCAGCGGTCATAGCCAGACGTGAGTCAGAGTCGATGTTGATCTTGCAGACAGCGCTCTTTGAAGCCTTGCGGAGCTGCTCTTCGGGAATACCCACTGCGTCGGGCAGGTTGCCACCGAACTTGTTGATGGTGTCCACCTCGTCCTGAGGAACTGATGAAGAACCGTGAAGCACGATGGGGAATCCGGGGAGCTTCTTCTCGATTTCAGCCAGCACGTCGAAAGCGAGTGGCGGCGGAACGAGCTTACCGGTCTTCGGGTCGCGTGTGCACTGCTCGGGCTTGAACTTGTAAGCACCGTGGCTGGTACCGATAGAGATAGCCAGTGAGTCGCAGCCTGTGCGGGTAGCGAAGTCAATAACCTCTTCGGGCTTGGTGTAGTGAGACTCCTCAGCAACCACCTCGTCCTCAACGCCGGCGAGCACGCCAAGCTCACACTCTACGGTAACATCGTACTTGTGAGCATACTCAACCACCTGACGTGAAATACGGATATTCTCCTCGTAGGGCAGTGAGCTGCCGTCGTACATCACAGAAGAGAAGCCCATGTCAATGCAGTCCTTGCAGAGCTCGAAGCTGTCACCGTGGTCAAGGTGCAGTACAATCTCGGGATGCTCGCATCCGAGCTCCTTAGCGTATGCCACAGCACCCTCAGCCATGTAGCGCAGGATGGTAGCGTTGGCATAGTTGCGTGCGCCCTTTGAAACCTGCATGATGACGGGAGACTTTGTCTCAACAGCGGCCTGAACGATGGCCTGCATCTGCTCCATGGTGTTGAAGTTGAAAGCGGGAATGGCGTAGCCACCGGCTACTGCCCTCTTGAACATCTCGCGGGTATTCACGAGACCTAAATCCTTGTAGTTTACCATAATGATTTTAAAATTTTACAATGATGATTTATAATCTGTTTGTTTTATGCTGCAAAGTTACAATTTAAAATTAAGAATGAAGAATCAAGCATCAAGAAATTAGCATCGCTTCACCCTCTTTTTTAAATTATTTCACACTGCGCGCGGACTTTTCGGCCCGTTTGCAACATGCACTTTACAAACAAAAACGCTTAACCTTCAACCTTTAACCTTCAACCTTTAACCCTTAACCTTCAACCCTTAACCTTCAACCCTCAACCTTTACCGCGGCATACCAATCTCCTTCACCTGCCGCTCGAAGCTCTCGCGGTTGCCCGCAGCGCCGTTCTTGATGCGTGCACGGTAATTGTAGATGGTGTTCACCGAGTAGTGCAGGAACTCCGCAATCTTCGACGAGTCGTCAATACCCAGCCTGATCAGCGCGAAGATGCGCAGGTCGGTGGTCAGCCGGTGCTCCTCCTTCGGATGCACCTGAACCTCAGGTAGCAGCAAGGCGTTGAAATCGTCGATGAAGTTGGGGAACAGGTGCAGGAACACGGAGTCGAAGTTCTGGCTGAGTTCCTCTATCTCCTTCTCCTTCAGTTCGGTCGACTTCGACTGCTGGAACAGGTCATCCAGCTCCTTGTTCTTCATCTTGCGGTTCACCATCTTGCGATAGTTGTCCAGCTTGTCGATGTACTGCGAACAGAGTGAGAGGAACCGCCCAATGTACTCCTCCTTCACACGGTTGGCCTCTGAGAGTTGTGCGTTGAGCGTGGACAACTGTTCGTTGAGTGTTGACAGCTGTGTGTTGCTGCCCTGCAACTGGTCGTTGGCCTCACGCAGCTCGTTACGTGCCACGTCCAGCTGCTTGTTGCGCCGATGCAGGAAGAACAGGACGCCCAGCAGCAGCAGGGCCAGCACACTGAGAATGGCCAGCAGCACGCGCAATTGCGCCGTCGTGTGGTCGCTCTTCTCCTTGTACGTCTTGGCTATCTCGGTCATCAGCGGCGCAATCTGCCAGTTACGCTGACGCGAACCGTAGCGTATGGCGCAGTCGCTGGTGTAGCTGATGTAGCGGTTGGCATGTTCCACATCGCCTCTCAGCATCAGCTGGTTGGCCAGTTCCCACATGGAGCCCTGGTCCAGCACGCCATTGCGGATGTCGGCCAGCACGGACTCGGCGAGCCAGTACATCATCTGCTCCTCGTCGCCACGCGCATTGTATTCCAGATAACGGTAGAGCGCCACCATGGCGTATGGATGCGAACCCGGCTCGCTCATCTTCAGCCACTCGTCGTTGATGGCCATCGACTGCTCCAGCTTACCAGCGTTCAGGAAGGTCATCTCGCGGCGCAGCATGATGCGCGGGTCGTCGGCTGGCAGCGTCTCGTACATCATGTTCTGGTATTGGTCTGCCTTGGCCGCATACGTCTGCTTCAGCTCCGGCATCTGCGTGTAGTAGGCCATCTCGTTATATACATTATTGTACGCGTGCGCGTATTCGCCCAGTGCGGCCTGGTCAATGCCCACGGTGACAATGGAGTCGAGAATGTTCAGCGCTTCCTCGTACATGCCCGTGCTCGAACAGCGCCACGCCAGCGATGCCTTGCAGCGAATCTCATTGGAACGGTTATCAGTCTGACGGGCCAGATGGATGCACTGCTTCAGGAAATAGATGGCCGAATCGTTCACGAACGGACGATACAGGTCGTAAAGCGCGTAGGCCGCCACAAAGCCTGCAGAGTCCGTGCGGACCAAGTCAAGCTTCTTGCGGGCCTCTGCAATGCGGGCCTCATGCTGTGCCACGTAACGCGGCGACTCTTCAATGGCTTCGTCAATGGTGCGAAGCAACTCAGGCAGCGGTTTGGTCTGGGCATGCAGGCCAACCACAGCCGTCATGCAGCAGACAACCAGTAACAGTAACTTTCTCATCAGTCTTTCAGTGAATAAGTAATGGTTGAGACTACGCGCACTTTCTTCTGGTAGTCAATGTCAGCCTCGTCAATGGAGAACTCGCCCTGTCCGGCTTCCACAATCTTGTTGATGGTCGAGTGACTGTTCTCGGCAAACTGCCCGGCAGTCTTCTCTGCAGCGGCGATGGCCTCGCTCATCATGTCGGGCTTCAGCTCTTGAAACTTCGTGTACTCATAGTTGGCATAGTCACTCTCCAAGATGACGCCGCGCTCTATCAGGTCATCGTTGGTCGATTTCTTCAGGGTGCTGATCAACTTGGTGTCAGCTGACGTGATGCTCACGCTCCGCGAGACGGAGTAGCGGAACGCCGGTTTGCGCTCATTCCACACATTGGCATCGTTGTCAGTGATGTTATACGAGTTGACCGTCACGGTGGCCTTGCCGTCCAGCCCTTTCTCCTTCAGATACTGCTGAATGGTGCTGATGCGCTGGTTCAGCACGGCAAAGATGGCGTTCAGGTCGTTGCCCGTCGTGCCGACGGTGAGCGTCCACGTCACCTTGTCAGCATCCACCACCCGCTCGGCCAGTCCTTTCACGGTGACGCGGCGGTCCTTGTTGGTAAAGTTATCAATGCCGCCCTTGATGCAAAGGCCAAGCAGCAGCAAACCGACAGCAATGATGGCTGCCTGAATCAACTTTCCGTACTTTTCCATAGTCTAATTTGTTCTTAAAGTTATTAGTTAATGATGCAAAGAGTGCCCTGTTGCTCCAAATTATCTGAACCATTGGGGATGTTTCTGTTTGAATTGTCCCATAAAGTTCTCCCATGTGTCCCACTTGCTGGAATCGTTCCGTTCACTGACGGCACGCTCTACCTCAACCTTCAACTCTTCTACGGTGCGGGGGTAGCCGAAGTCCACATCATATGGAATTTCTGATTCCACACATGGAGCTGCATGATATGTCGCTGCCACGGCTGGCTCAGAGGCCATACCACCCTCAAACTGAGGTTTATCATATCGTTTTTCGTCGTTCATCTACATGCATGTTATATTCTGCCGACAAAGATACGAATTAATAAAGAAACAACCAAGAAAAAGACCATCATTTTTTTGAGACTAAGAATATTTCCATCAATTGAAAAGCAGCGACTCGTTAACTGGAAAACAGAAGTTCATTAACAGGAAAGTGTCAGTTCTTTAACTGGGAAACGGCCGTTTTAAGAAGCAATAAACCGTTTATTGAAAAGTAATAAACGGTTTTTTACTCGGTAATAAACGGTTTATTGGTCGGTAATAAACGGTTTATTACTTGGTAATAAATGGTTTATTACTTTTCAAGTTGGGCGGTTTCCGAACGATAAACGGCTGGTTTCCATGCCGTTTACAGACAAAAAAGAGGTGCGCCGCATGTCTCGCTCGACATAAGGCGCACCCTCAACTTCAGGATAAATAATACTAACTAACTTTATGAATCAAATAGAACTGTGTATATACCTTATTTTGGAGTTCTTCTGTTGGAGCACATGAACTATTGTCTGCAACTCCTGTAACTCCTGCGCTCGGCTTTGCCGCTTTGCCCAGCAAAGAACTCCTGAAACTCCTTATTCTTATTTCAACGTGAACCGCTGGCGGGCTACGATGTTGCCTGCTGACGTGCCTACCAGTGCTTCGAAGTCACCGGGCTCAGCCGTCCACTCACCGCTCTGCTCGTTCCAGTATGACAGGGCACGGCGGTCAATGGTCAGACGCACGGTCTTGGTCTCGCCCGGCTGCACGTAGACTTTCTGGAAAGCCTTGAGTTCCTTCACGGGACGCTCCACGGCTGACTTCAGGTCGCTCACGTAGAGCTGTACGGTCTCTGCGCCTGCCGTCTGGCCGGTGTTGGTCACGTTGACGGTGAACGCCAGGGCGTCGTCGGCAGCTGTCAGTTCCTTGCTGTCGGCTGTGAAGTTATCCACCCGGAAGGTGGTGTAGCTGAGTCCGTAGCCGAAGGGGAAGAGCGGAGCAGCGTCTGCCGTCTTGCGACCGGCGAGCTTCGTCTTGCGCTTGGCAGGCAGGTCAGCCCAACGATAGCCCACGAAGACGTCTTCACCATAGGTCTCGTCAATCACCTGACGGTCAGCACGCCACGTGCCGGGATATGTTCCCATCAGGTGAGAAGGCACATCGTTCAGCGCCTTGAACCACGTGAAGGGCAGCTTGCCGCTGGGGTTCACCCGTCCCGTCAGCACGTCGGCCAAGGCATTGCCGGCCTCAGAGCCGATGAACCAGCCCTGCACCACGGCGGGCACCTTGTCAATCCACGGCATGGCCACGGCATTACCTGAGATATTGACGAAGACCACGTTCTTATTGACCTGAGCCAGCGCCTCTATGAGCTCGTTCTGTTCGTAGGGCAGCTCATACTGCTTGCGGTCGTGGCCCTCGCAGTCCTGATAGTCGGCCTTGTTCAGTCCGCCGAAGACGATGACGACATCAGCCTGCTTTGCTTTCTCCACAGCCTCAGCACGCAGCTCAGCGGGCGTGCGGCTCTCGGCAATGCTGCGTCCGACGGTCACGCCGTTGTAGCTCTGCACGGTGTCGCCGACGTAGCCTCGCACATAGTTGAGCGTTGAGGGCTGAGCGTTGAGCGCCTCCGTAAGTCCATCCAACGGCAGTACTTCGTGCTGCACCTTGAGCGACGAGGAGCCACCACCGACGGTCATCATCTTGATGGCGTTCTCACCGACAATGAGGATGCGGCCCCCCTCGTTCCCCCCTTGGGGGGATGACTGATGCAGTTTAGCCAATTTTTCAGGAGTAAGGGGCAGCAACGGCTCCTCCCCTTTGGGGGAGCTATTCTTCAGCAGCACAATGCCTTCGCCGGCAATCTTGCGGGCAGCAGCGTAATGAGCTTCAGAGCAGAGGAAGCCGTAAGGACGCTGACGGTTCATCGTGGTGCGGAAGTGCAGGCGCAGCACGCGGCGCACCTTCTCGTCCAGCTCCTTCGTGGTGTAACGTCCTTCTAGAATGGCTTTCTTGTAAGCCTCAGCCAAGTAATAGTTGTCGTAAGCATTGGTGGCACCCATGGTGAGGCCGTCGGTCCACGTGCCGAACTCCATGTCAAGCCCGTTGCGCACGGCCTCATCGGTGTTGTGGGCTCCACCCCAGTCGCTCACCACGACGCCGTCGAAGCCCCACTCCTGCTTCAGTATCTGGTTTAAAAGTATTGCATTGTGGCAGTTGTGCTGATTCTTATAGAGATTATAGGCGCCCATGATGGCCCATGCCCCACCCTCTTTGATGGCGGCCTCGAACGCGGGCAGGTAAATCTCGCGCAGGGCACGGTCGCTGACAATGACGTTCACCTGATGGCGATACTCCTCATCGTTGTTCAGTGCGTAGTGCTTCACGCAGGCTGCCACGCCCTTCGACTGCAAGCCCTGCACGTAAGGCACCACCATGCGGCTGGCCAGCCACGGGTCTTCGCCCATGTACTCGAAGTTACGGCCGTTGAGAGGCGTGCGGTTGATGTTGACGCCGGGACCGAGAATCATGCCCTTGCCACGGTAAAGCGCTTCCTCGCCAAGGCTCTCGCCGTAGAGACGGGCCAAAGAGGGATTCCACGTTGCTGCCAGACAGGTCAGTGCAGGGAAGGCCACGCACGAGTCGTTGGTCTGTCCGGCCTGTTCCCACTCGTCCCACAGCACGTCGGGGCGCACACCGTGAGGACCGTCGTCGGTCCACATGTCGGGAATACCAAGACGCTTCACACCCGGGGCACTGAACTTCGACTGAGCGTGGATGACGGCAATCTTCTCGTCGAGCGTCATGCGTTGCAGCGCGTCTTCCACGCGCTCGTCAATCGACTTGCTTTCGTCTAAGTAGAGTGGAATAACTGAAGTGGTTTGTCCACAGACAGTGCCCGTCAGCATCAGTGCTGAGATCAGGGCGGTGAGCATCTTGTTCATATTCGTTAATTTTTTTAGTTAATGGATTTCATTTCGCCTTGGCTGCATACCAGTCAGTAGCCTCTGCGCCGTTCGACCTGACCCAGTTGACGAAGGAAGGATACTCCACGTCAATGCGGATGCGCTCGGTGACGACTTCGAAGTTCTTGGTGGGAATGTTCATGGCGAAGGGGAAGTTGCTGTCATTCACGTAAGCACGCTGGTAGACATCCAGTCCGTCGAGCTTGGCATTGGCTGACGGGGCCTTCTTGGTCAGGTGCACCTCGTAGCCCGTTCCCTTGACGGTGATGTAGGGGTTGAAAGCATCCCACTTCAGCTCATCCTTGTCCATGGACACGAGCTTGCCGCTGGCCACCTCACCCTTGAACGTGCGGAGCGTCTCAGGTGCGCTGTAGGCAGGCACATAGTCGAGCTGGTCGTCGAAGATGTTGACCGGAGTCGTGATGATGTCGTCGAAGAGGAAGGAGAAAGAGCTGTGATACGAAGCACCGCTCCAGACGGGTGTGAACTCATAACCCAGCTTCACGATCTTGTTCTGCTGATTGAAGAACTTGGTGAGCTTATAGGTAATCACCACGTCGTTCATGTCGTAGTCACCCTGGTTGGGGAAGAGGTCTTCATAGAGCAGCGTTCCTTCAATGGACTCCTCGCTGTACTGGTCCTCTACCTCGGGCATGTCGGGAATCTCGTCGTCGGTAATGGCGTCGATGGGGTCAGCCTTGACGACGAACATCACGTCGTTGTAGTCCCAGTCGCTGGGCATGTTGAAGTAGGGATTCTCAGCGTGCGTCTGAGTGGCAATGTGCTGCTCGTGCTCAGGCCACGTCTCACCCCAGATGTCGTTACCCAGTGTCGAGAGGTCCTCAATGCCGTAGACTATCACCTTGTCGTCACCCGTGCCGTAGGCATAGCGGATGGACTGTGACTTCTGGTCGGGGTTCAAGGCGTCGATAGAATAGATGAAAGGCATGCGGTAGTTAGCTGCATAGCTGTCAGCAGGATTCCACTTGTTCACCAGCTGATAGTTGGGGTGAGTGACCACCCAACCGATGCGCGTGCCGGCAGGAATCGTGGTCGAACCGTTCAGCGTCAGGCGCACGGTGGTACCCATCAGGTCGTTGGATGTGGCCTGGTCAGCACCGGCAATGACCAGATGCTCGTCATTGATGAAGTTAGCCTCAATCTCCTCTGCCGTGGGAACATGGCCCGCCGTGTAGGTGAAGTAGTAGAGGTTGCACTTGAAGTCGTTGCACACCCATGTGGGCTCCGGCTCACCACGCTGACACTTCCACACGTCGTCAGGATCATTGGGGCTGCCCCAGAAACCGGTCCAGTAGTTATTACCGGCACCGCCCCAGACGAAGGTCACCTCAATGGTACAGTCTTTCTTTACCTTAATATTAATATCGCTCTCACCGGCAGCAGCCTTGACAGCCTCGTTGTTCACAGCCTCGGGCAGTGCACCCTCAATGGCCTCGCGGATGCCGGCGGGAATACCGGTCTTGCCAAGCTGTTCAGCACGGGTGCCAGTCTCGTTCAGCACCAGACCGCTGCGTGTGATGGTTCCTTCCACCTTGTTCTTCACGCCAATGCTCTTCGAGAAAGCATAGACTTTCTTACCAATCAGACTGGAGGGAATCACCATCTTGCCCTGATACTGGCCGTTGGCGCCGGTGTAGGCAGCGTAAATCTTGCTGGGGCGCTTGGTGCTGCTGGCCACGGCAACTGACGTTGAGTCGGCGTCGTAGATTTCAATGAGTGCACCTGCGCGATTATAATTAAGCATGACAGGAATTTCGGCCGTCAGCTTGTAGTCAAAAGAAGTGGCAATGGTTTGGCGAGCATCCTCAGTGTTGCCTGTCACTACTTCCTCATCAAAGAGGTCTTTACTCTGGCAACCCACCAACATGACAGCGGCGGCGCCCATCAGTAACACAGATTTCAGATTCATACGTTTCATCGTTAATTGAGTTTTGAAAAGTTGATAATAAGTTAATTACTTTTTTTACTTTTTGTTAAGTTGATAATAAGTTAGATAGCGATGTCGGCCTTTTTTATTTCCGACGATGCAAAGGTAGACGTTTTTTTCATACGCTCCAAGAGGATATAGACGGAAAAGTGGGGAAAATCGACTACGCAGAAAACTCAACTAACAAGAAATCAACAGATTAACCATGAGCCCGAAAGTGGTGAAAGTGGACGTTGTGTAGAGGTGTTTTTTCTACACAAAAGCCTTTATCAGGAGTGCAGAAAGGCTCCTGCACTCCTGACAGACGGCTATTCGTTTTTCAATCCCATGGACTGAATGTAACTGGTCTGCGGCACACAGCGCTCAATACGGCTGTTGGCAGCATACTCCATCAGCAGCCGACGGGCGGTCAACTGATCAGGCCGGGCCTCGCGCCACTCCTGATAAGAGTTGCGGCTGGTCTCCGAGAACTTCACGATGACGCTGTCCCACTCCGCCGGACGCACAATGCCCATCATGCAAGAGTTGTCTATTTTCTTGTAGGGCCAGAACGTGTAGCCGATGTTGTTCTGCTTCATCACCTTCACAAACTGTGCCTGCCACTCGTCGGTGTTGTGGCCTATCTCGCCCATATACATCGGCAACTGCGTCTTGTCGCGGAAGTCAATGTAGTCCTTGATGGCCTCCTTGGTGGCATCGCCGCCGTAACGGTGGCATGTATACATGATGTTGGAGTCGAAGGTCCAATCATCGAACATAAAGAAAAAGCTGTTCCAGTGGGCACCGCCTAACAGGATGACGTGGTTCGTGTCCACCTCGCGGATGGCTTTGACGGCACGCTTATAGAGCGGTTGCAACAGCTGGTAGAGCGCATCCTTGTTCTCGAAGTAGTGGGCAATAGGCTCGTTCATCAGCTCGTAGCCCAGAATGGTGGGCTCGTCCTTGTAGTGACGGGCTATCTGCTGCCAGATGTTGCAGAACAACTGCTGCGAACGCTCACTCTCGAAGAGCCACGGGTAGCCGTGTCCGTCGTCGATGTTGTCGCCCGTCTGCCCGCCCGGACAGTCGTGCATGTCGAGAATCAGGTAGAGGTTATTGTCCTTGCACCAGCTGACCAGCTGATCAATGAGCACGAAGGCATGCTTCTCGCCCGTCTGACCCATGTAGTCCTCGTCGGTAAACAACTTGTAGTTGAACGGCAGGCGGATGGTGTTGGCCCCTTGCGCGGCAATGAAGTCGATGTCAGCCTTCGTCACATAGTTCGTGCGGAACATCGTCCAGAAGTCGGCAGCGGCGTCGGGACCCACCATTTCCTTCACCATCAGGTCAATCATCCACGCCGAGTTGGTCTTCGACAGGCCGAACATGTAGCCTTCAGGATTCAGCCAGTTGCCAAGATTCGTACCCTGAATATACAATCGCTCACCGTTGGGCTGTACCAGGTTCGGGCCGTCCACACGGACGAACTTTTCCTTTGCCTGTAAGGAAAGTGAGATGAGCAATACTGATAATATTATGAATAGTTGTTTCATTGCTGTTAAAAAGAGATAGCGACACTGCCGTAGATGGGCAGTATCGCTATCAGGATTAATGGTTACTATTTCTGAAACACGCGGACGTAGTCAACCTCCATCGTAACAGGAAGAGCCGACTCATCTACACCGTACATACCACCCCATGAACCACCCCATGCAAGGTTGAGAATGGGATAGAACGCATAGTGGAATGGCCACTGGTTATGACCACTGCCCAAATCAGCCTTCGTTACTGCCAGCTGCACCTTACCGTCAACGTAGGTCGTAATGGCATCAGGTGTCCACTCTAAAGCATAGACATGGAAAGCACCTTCAGCATCAGCAATACGCATGGCATGTGTCTTCTGCGTATTCTTGGTATGGTTATAGTCCTGCGTATGGAGTGATGACGAAACCTCATTAGGCACACAGCCCACTTCTTCCATGATGTCAATCTCGCCACACATCGGCCACGGGTTGGTATTCCAGTCATTCCCTACTGGCATCATCCAGAAGGCAGGCCAGGTTCCCTTGCCCTTCGGCAGCTTAATCCTTGCCTCGAAGTAGCCGTACGTCCAGCCTTGGTTCACCTTAGCATAGACACGGCCTGAATAAATCTTTCCACCTTCCTTGAAGCAATGAATCTTCAGCAGTCCGTTTTCGAGTTCTGTCACAGGATTTCCATTAGGCGAAACTTTGTTTACATAGGTCTGTAACTCATTGTTTACCCAACCGGCTCCCTGCACCTCATGCGTCCACTCGCTGCTCAAGGCCAGTCCTTTATCGAACTCGTCATTCCAGACCAGTTGATAGCCTTCAGGTGCGTCATATTGAGAAGAGCCTCCTCCTTCACCCGCTGCTTGTTCCACGGTAATCGTCTCATAGGCAGCACCCGACATAATGGTTACTGTACCTTGACGAGCCGCAGAAGTGGAGTTCGCCTCTGCCTTGATTGTTACTGTGACAGGACTGGTCAGCGCGCCGTCGGGAGAAACCGTCAACCACGCATCGGAGGTATAAGAGCCCCATTCACGGCTTGACGTTACGACGACCGTTGCCGTTCCGCCGCCTGCAGGAACCGTAACAGACTTCTTATCAACCGACAGGGAATTGGTTGCTGCAGGAATATCATTGCTGTCGTCACCACCACAAGCTACCAGTATTGCAGAGAATGACACCAATAATAATGATAAAAATACTTTCTTCATGTTGTTTATTGTCATAAAAGGGAAAAAGGGGAAGACGAAAAACACCTCCCCCCTTTAGATAGTGTATGATATTAATTCTCCTTGAAGATAATCTTGCTAATCTTCACTTTCGTGCCTCCGGGAGAGCCGCCGAAGTCGAAGAACAGACGAATGGCGTCAGCGTCAACGCCTTCCTTCAGCGTAGCACCCTTCAGGGTGAACACGAACGGTTCGCCTGCCTCAATGTCATGACGTCCTTCGCAGAAGAAGTTGGTGTCACCAGCATCAGTCAGCTTAATAGTCACACCGGGACAATCGTTCTCGACCTCCATCTGTAACTGGAAGTTGTACGACTTCGATGCGCTGGCCGTCAGTTTGGTGTCAATATGGAACTGGCCTTGCCACTGGCTGCCACCAAGCCCCTCGGGCAATGTAAGTTCGTAGGTATCGCCACTATGGGTTGCCTCATTATAAGGAATAGCCCCCCAACCATTATCGGCAAAGTAGTAGCCGAAAGCATCAAACAGTGAACCATTGTCAACAGCCTTCCACAGATTATCAGCATCGTCGTAATTCATGGAGACAGCCTCTTCAAAGTATATTTTGCTAATCTTGATATTAGTACCTGCAGGAGAACCGCCGAAGTCGAAGAACAGACGGATAGCCTCTGCATCAACGCCATCCTTCAGCACTACACCTTCCTTCTTGAAGACATACTCGCCTGCGGGAACGTCGTGGCGCTCCTCGAAGAAGTAGTTACTGTCGCCGGCATCGGTCAGCTTGAAGGTAACCTGCGGGCAGTCGTTGGAAGCCTCCATGACGAGGTAGAAGTTGTATGCCTTAGAAGCACTGGCCGTCAGCTTGGTATCAATGTGGAACTGACCCTGCCACTGTGAACCACCAAGGCCCTCGGGCAGTGTAAGTTCATAAGTATCACCATTGTGAGTTGCCTCATTATAAGGAATACCACCCCAACCGTTATCAGCAAAGTAGTAGCCGAAAGCCTCAAACAGCGTACCATCGTCAACGGCCTTCCACAGGTTGCTGGCTGCATCGTAGTTCCAGTCCATGACTGCAACCTCATCACCGCCACCGGGCTGGTCGCTCGGCAGCACGGTGCCGTCGTCGTTGGCATGGTCCTTCAGCACCACGTTACGGATATTGATGTGCGTATCATCACCAGCACGACCGAAGTCGAAGACGAGCTTAATCTGTTGCAAGTCGAGACCCGGCATGTCGCTCTTCCAGAATACGTAGTCCTCACCAGCCTTCAGGTCAACATTCTCAGCAAAGTAGAAGTCTGAGCCGTCAGCCTCGTTGGTCAGTTTGACGGTTGCACCGTTCACGTCCTTGTCAGCATTGAGAATGACAGAGAAGTCATAGTTGCTGCTGGCAACCGTGTTGATGTCGGTATGGAAGTGAACTTGAGCCTGCCACTGGTCGTAACCAGCAGAAGGAACGGTTACGGTGTAGTCGTTGTTGCCCAACTCGAAGAGTGATTCGAACAGTGCGGTCTGCTCATTGCCCCAAGCGGGATCTGGATTATAGTAGAATGACATGTTAGGTGTAATGCCCTTCCACATGTTGAAGTCGTTGTTGGCATCGAAACCGTCAAATGCCTTCACCTCACCTTCACTGGTCAGGATGAAATGCCAGGCAATGGTTCCGGGAATGTCATAGACAAGTGAAAGCTTCTTGGCCGTGATGCTCTCAATGCGGAAGCGGGGATTCTCCCACTGGTCGTCGCTTGAGATGTAGGGGAACTGCGTGTGAGCAGGGAACACCAGATAATAACATGCTTCCTCGTTGCCTTCAGCGTCAGTCCAAGTGCCAGCCTCGAAAGAATAGGTTGTGGTCTGCTCGTTCACCGTAGCCAAGAAATCCTGACCGTCATTGGTATTGAACTCAGAGAAGACAGAGCAACCTGTGTTGACATACATCGTTCCACCTTCACCGGGATTGTAAGTGTAGTTACCTCCCTTGCGGTTTTCCTGCGTGAAGACCAGACGGTCGTCATAGACGCCCCAATCCTTCTTCTCGTCAGCACCGGCACTCCACCATTCAACACCAGCTGTGCCCGAAGGACCGCAAGCCAGATGTGCAGGCTCTGCATTTGCAATGCGCCACTCCTTACCCGTCAGACGGTTGAAGTAGTTGGTGAAGTCCACCTTCGTCTCATTAAAAGTAAACTCTTTCTTTACACCTGTCTGGGTGATACCATTGCGGTTACCCAAGCGAAGTTCAACCGTATAGGTACCAGCCTCAGTATTCGACCAGTCCACTTCATTCAAAGTAGAATAACGGGAACCATTAATAATCCATACCGGATACTGCCCTGCCACTTCAGGATAGCTGGCAGTAATCTGGTTCACTTCTTGATCGACGCTCAGCGTGAAGTCAACGCCGCTCAAACTTGGAAGCCCATTGGGGTCAACACCGTCAAACTTTTCCGGTGAACAAGCGGAAAACGCTAATGCCATAGTCAATGCGCATCCAATATACTTAAATATCTTTTTCATATCTTTTCGTTTTTATTTGCTTGTTATCTTATGACAAACCATTAATAACCGGGATTTTGAGTAAGATTCGGGTCTGCAGCCAGTTCTGTGTAAGGTATCGGCAGATACTTCTTGTCAGCAGTCCAAGCCTTGTTACGCCATAATCCGTCAATCTCATTGGAAGCAACCAATACTGATGCAGCCTTGCCAGAACGGACGAGGTCCCAATAACGCTTACCTTCACCGACGAACTCAAGATGGCGCTCATTCAGCACATCGTCAACCGTAACGTTCGACAAAGCCTCAACACCGGCACGTGTACGGACACGATTCACATAGTCTGTTGCCGTGGAAGCTGCGCCGCCAGTCTTCAACAGAAGTTCAGCAGCATTCAGCAACGTCTCTGCATAACGATAGATACGCAGATTGTTGTTATAGTTCAGCTGCTTGTCGCCTGATGCACGGGCCACGTTCTTGGAATAAGCATAATACTTACCAATCCAGAAGCCTGTATTCTCATAACGCGGAGTGAACTCGCTGTTACCCTCTGTGTAAGCTCTTACATCGAGAATAGAACCTTCACGGCGTGTGTCGCCCTCAGCAAACATGTTCCAAGTGGCAGCACGGACAGGTGCAAAGCCCCAACCGTCGTCAGTGCCCAACTCACCGATAGCATAAGGACAGCCACAGAGACGGGGGAACACCGTACCACCAGCGATGATAGCATCACCAGAACCCCAACCACGAACACTCATGTTGTCAGTGTAGTTCACCTCAAAGATAGACTCTGAAGACCACTCACCCGTTGACTCCCAGATAGAGGCATAGTCAGCAACAAGGTCGTACTCGCTGTCGGAAATAATCTCATTCATATATCCAAGAGCTTTCTGATAGCGTGACTCATCGTTCTGGTACATCACCATCTCAGCATACAGCATGTAGCCTGTGTAGAGATTCACACGTCCCAAATTATCATCGTCCCACTTGGTAGGCAGGGCTTTCAGCGCCAACACTTCTTCCAAATCGGCAATCACGTTCTCATAAACCTGATCTGCCTGGAGCTGCTCTGCAAAGAAAGGAGCTGACAAATTCTCAAAATAGAAAGGAATATTGCCATAGAACTTCCAAAGCATATTGTAATAATATGCACGAAGCACACGAGCTTCAGAAGTCCACTCATTATACTCTGCATCTGTCAACACGTCACGACTTTCATTTGCGTACTTTATCAAGTCATTTGAACGCTTCACACCAGAATACATGTTACTCCAGATACCAGCCATGCAGTTGGTCGGAATGGCAGAATAGTTTGCCATCAGATGCCAATACTGGTTGTCGGTAGCCGACTGACCACCAGGGTAGATGTCGTCACCCATGATGTCACTCATAACGTTCTGCGGATTATATTGGCTGCCATTCCAGTCGTTCCACTCCATCGGGCTATATGCAGCGACAAGCGACTGCGAAATATGCTCTTCCGTGGTGTAGTAGGTTTCCACAAAGTCCTGAGTGTGAGATTCCACTTCAAGGAAGGAATCCTTACATCCTGTCATAACCGTCAGGCCAGACAGAAGACCTATCGCTAATATATTAAAATTTTTCATATACATGTTCTTATTAAATTTCTTTCGATTTCAAACAACCATAATCGATTAGAAGCCGACATTGACACCAACGGTCCATGTACGAGGCTGGGGATAAACACCATAGTCAACGCCAAGTGATGTTCCGCCAGAAGAGATTTCCGGATCAAGTCCAGCGTACTTCGTAAAGGTCAGCAGGTTTTCTGCAGAGACAAATACGCGGAGTTTCTCAACAAAGAACTTCTTGGTGATGTTAAGAGGCAGCGTGTAGCCCAACTGTATGTTCTTCAGGCGCAGATAGCTGCCGTCAGTGAGATACAGGTCGCTTGAGCGCCAGTTGCGACCGTCATTGCTGGTGTCGCCGATGCGGAAGGCAGGATACTTGTCGGAAGTGCCTTCACCGGTCCAACGACCCAACATCCAAGAGGGAAGGTTGATGGCATCAATGTCTGTACGGCGAGTGGCATCGAAGATGTCATTGCCGATGGTGCCCTGAAGCATCATTGAGAAATCAAATCCACGCCAGGCAGCGGTCAGGTTCAAGCCGAAAGTCCAGTCGGGCATACCCTTACCGATACGTGTCTGGTCGTCGTCATCAATGACACCATTTCCGTCGACATCAACGAAACGGACATCACCGGGACGTGCGTTCGGCTGAAGCAGTGCACCCTCACTATTCGTGTAGTCATTTACCTCGGCCCAGTTCTGGAAGATGCCATTTGTCTTGAAACCATAGAAGTAGGGGAACGGCTCACCGTTCTTAGCACGTGTGATGGTTCCTATGCCCTGGAAGGAGTCATAATCCTGATAGCCGGTGTCATTACCATAGTTGATCAGTTCATTCTTCAAATAGGAGAGGTTACCACTGACACGGAACTGAGCGTCGGCAATATGCCACTTGTAAGAAGCCTCAAACTCAATACCGGAGTTCTTCATCTCACCGACATTACCCCAAGGCTTCGACTCACCGACATAGGTAGGAATAGGCTGCTGCAACAACATGCCATTAGTTTTCTTGACATAATAGTCAACACTGAATGTCAGTGCATTGTTGAAGAAACCGAAGTCAAGACCCAGGTCAGTCTGCTCGCTCTCTTCCCACTTCAGGTTAGCATTGGGAAGACCCGATGCTTTGGAACCGATAGCCTGATGCTCGTCACGTCCCAACAGGAAGTTATTGTTACCGCCAGTTGCAGCAGTAACGGTATAGAGGAAGTTACCAATGTTCTCGTTACCGTTCTTACCCCAACTGAAGCGGACCTTGAAATTGCTCAGCCAGTCGCGGGTCTTAACCATGAACGCTTCGTTCATCACGTTCCAACCTAATGAGAAAGACGGGAACGTAGCATAGTGGTTGTTGGAACCGAAGTGGCTCGAACCATCACGACGGATGGTGAACTCAGCCATATAGCGCTCTGCGTAGTTATAGCTGGCACGACCGAACAGCGAAGACAGGGTGCTGAAATCATAAGGAGCACCACTTACATACTGCTTACCGTCGGCACGCTCACCGGTAGATGCATCAATGTAAGGACGTGCCAGACTGATAATGTCGTCACGGGAACCCCACAAGTATGCACCATAGGACTTCTTGGCTGACTGACCGAGCACGATGTTAAATGTATGCTCATCAATGGTCTTGTCAAACGACAGGGTGTTCTCAATCTGCCATACAGTGTTATCACCTTTCTGGCTGTGAGCATTGGTCTTGTCAGACGAATAGCCCTTACGTATATAATAAATAGGTGTATAGCCGTCGCTGCCCCAGAAGCTCTTGTCAGCGCCGTAGCTGAAACGATACTTCAGACCGTTGTAGAGCTGAAGATCAATCATGAAGTTGGCAACGAACTTATGGCTCCAACCCAGATCGCCCGGCAGTGAGAGCATGGCCAGCGGGTTACCCATTTCGTTATAGTCAGCACCAGGCAGTGTATATACCTCTTTATAACCATCGGCATCAACATTGCCGGTATACATCGGCACATACTCACTGTAGTCAATCAGGTTCTTTGCAACATGGGCATCAGCCTCAGCGCCGGAGATGGTCGGAGTGAGAATCGGTGACAAGGTAAGTGCCGAACCCAAAGCCGTACCCCAAGTTGAATTGGTGTCAATAGAGCGGGAGTGGATGCGTGCATACGACAGGTTAACCGTCACATCGAGCTTGTTCAGCCATTCGCGCGTCTTGGTTTCGTCGAAGATATTGTACTTCGTGTTGCTGCGCATGGTCAGACGGTCGTAGTTAGAACGGTTATAGTTACCACCGATGATACCCTCCTGAGAATAATAGCCCAGCGAGAGGTAGTAGTTCACTTTGTCAGAAGCACCACTGATACTTACTTCATGATTCTGGACCGGGGCATTGTCGTTGAACACCAGATCCTGCCAGTCGGTGCCTACACCATACTGATAAGGATTGTCATACTTGATGGCACGGTTTGAGTTAACCAGACCTTCGTTCATCATCACGGCATACTCCGTTGCGTTGAGCACGTCACGGTGTTTCCACGCTGACTGCCAACCCATTGAGAAGTTGTAGTTGACGCGGGTCTTGCCCACCTTGCCCTGCTTGGTTGTCACAAGAACCACACCATTAGCAGCACGGGCACCGTAAATGGCACCTGAAGCAGCATCCTTCAACACCTCCAGACTCTCGATGTCAGTCGGATTCAAATAGTCAAGACCGCCTTCAATGGGCATACCGTCGACAATGTAAAGAGGATCAGTATTATTAATTGTACCGATACCACGAATACGAATCTGTGCAGCAGCACCGGGCTGACCTGACGAAGAGGTCACGGTAACACCAGAGGCCAATCCCTTCAGGGCGTTATCCATACGGAGCGGTGCCGTTGTGGCCAGATCCTCATTATTCACTTTGGCAATAGAGGCCGTCACGACACTCTTCTTCTGAACACCGTAACCCACGACAACGACTTCCTCAAGGGCCTTGTTGTCAGGAACGAGCACGATGCGGAGATTGTCAGCGGCTTTTACCTCCTGCGTCGTGTAACCGATGTAAGAGATAACGAGCGTAGCACCCGGCTCCACGTTAACCGTGAACTCACCGTCCAAATTGGTAGCAACACCATTGGTGGTGCCTTTCTGAACTACAGAAGCGCCAATGACCGGCTCATTGGTCTCGTCGAGAACGACGCCCGAGAAGGCTCGCTTCTGCGCAAGAGCTGTTGCAGACATCAGCACGAATGTCAGCAACAATAATAAAGACTTGCTTCTTTTCATTACGTTAATTTTTTGGTTTATAAATTTAAGTTAGTTGCAATCTTCCGAGTAATGGAATTTGAGCACAAAATTATATAAAAATTAAAATAGTCAAACAGCACTTGGTCGAAAAAGTGGACGTTTTTGATGGTATAAAAACAGCAAAGCACTCATTAACAAACACTTACAATTTTTCAAAGCACAAAAAAGAGTGGACTAAATATAGAGGTGTAAAAGCAACAATTAACGTCTTCTCAGACTGTTTTTGATTGTTTTACTAACACTATTTCAAGCGATTTAGCCCTGCGTAAACGCCTTTCCTGAATCGGCGAAGAGCCTCCTTTCAATCGACGAAAAGCCTCTTTTCAATCGACGAAGAGGCAGTCTTGATTTGACGAAAAACCCCTTTCCGATTGACAAAAGGCTTTAATTCATTTGTAATATAAGCTATTTTGAATTGTAATATAGTCTATTTTACAAAGTAATATAGTCTATTTTACGTTGTAATATAATCTATTTTACATTGTAATATAGACTATATTACAAATCAATTCAAGCCCCTTGTCAATCAGGAAAGGGCACTTTGGCAGTTATATAAAGGAAGTTTGGCAGTTATATAAGGGCACTTTGAACACAAAGACACAAAGACACGAAGAAAAAGAGAAAAAATGACTTACAATTTCCTGAGATGGGAGTCCACAAAGGAAAGAGCTGCATCCGCAGCTCTTCTTTGTGAGCTTCCGTTAAAGGAATAACAAACACC
>JAFUSC010000158.1 GCA_017467705.1 Prevotella sp.
ATTAGAAATTATGATTACTTCTGCGGCTGATATTGCCACAGAAACAAGAGCTGTTGAAAGGGCTTGCAAGGTAATCATAATTTCTAATTCCTAATTCCTAATTTCTCATTTCTTATTTACGTAGTGTATTTAGAATACTGTTGAGCCGAGTCTTGACGCTGGCGTCCATGCGATAGGTGTCGTACTCAAGAATGAATCCGCCGACGATGTCGGGGTTCACCTCGGTCTCGAACTCCACAGTTCCCTGAGCATGGCTCTCCACCATGCGGCGCATCTTCTGCTCCATGTCGGGCGAGACGGCCACTGCGGTGATGAGCTTTCCTCGGATGACGTTCTTCTGCTTGCGATAAAGCGTGACGTACGAATTGGCCATGAACTGAATCATGTTCTCGCGGTCTTCCTTGAGTACGAGGGCAACGAACGAGCGGGCAAGGGCCGACGCCTTGGCACCGCCTACGGCAGTGGTCAGCAGCGACTCCTTCGACTCCTTCGACAACATCGGGTTGTCAATGGTCTGCCTCAGCTGCGGCACCTCGACATAGCTCTGTGCCAACAGCAGCATCTCTTTGTAGACGGTGTCCTCAAGATGTGCATCCGTGGCGCTTTTCAGCAGAGCCCTGGCGTAACGAACCGATATTACTCCTATATCCATACGCTTTACTTATTACTTATTAGAAGAGACGTCATCCAACATTCGGTCAATGAGATCCATCTGTGCCTGGTCGCTCTGCAGGTTCTGGCGGAGAACTTTCTCTGCTATCTCCACACTGAGCGTGGCCACTTGCTTTCGGATGTCGGCAATGGCAGCTTTCTTCTGCTGCTCTATCTCGTCTTTGGCATCAGAAATGAGCCGGGCTGTCTCCTGACGTGCCTTCTCCTGCGCCTTCTCTACGATGGCGTCGCGGGTCTCGGCGGCCTCCTTCAATATCTGAGCCTGCTTTGCACGAGCCTCCTGCAAGATGGATTCACCTTCTTTCTCTATATTGGACAGGCGCTCCTCGGCTTCGTGGGCCTTGCGGAGGCTTTCCTCAATATAGTCATGGCGCTCCGCCACCATCTTAGTGATGACGGGGAAGCCATATTTGGCAAGAAGGACAAAGACCACCAGAAACGCGACGAACATCCAGAAGAAGAGTCCGAAGTCGGGCGTTAGTATGGCTGGTAAGTTGACTGACTCCATTTGCAACGATGTTTGTATGTTTTACATGAACACGCAGAGTGCGCAGACAACAACAGCGAACAGGGCCACACCCTCGACGAAAGCTGCTGTCAGAATCATGTTGGTACGGATGGTACCTGCTGCCTCGGGCTGACGGGCAATAGCGTCCATGGCGTTACCACCGATACGACCGATACCCAGACCGGCACCAATTGCTGCAATACCTGCGCCGAGACCGGCACCAAACTTAGCAAGACCTGCAGCCGCAGCTGCTTCTAAAATCAATGTTGTAAGCATAATCTTTAAATTTTTAAGTTGTTAATATTTAATGTTTATTTTTCCCTTTTTACTTTTTTACCTTTTTACTTTTTTACCTTTATTCATGGTGTTCAGGGTGTGCCAGTCCGATGAACACGGCGCTGAGCATGGTGAACACGTAAGCCTGAATAAAGGCAACCAGGAACTCAAGGCAGTTCATGAACAGCATCATGATGAAGCTGAGCAACGTGAGTCCAGAGCCCAGATAGGCGTTCAGCGACCATCCGATGAAGATGATGGCTGTGAACGAGAGGATAATGGCATGACCGGCCATCATGTTGGCAAAGAGACGGACCATGAGCGCAAAGGGCTTGGTCAGTATGCCGAACATCTCAATGAAGGGCATGATGGCAACGGGATAAGCCTTGAGGAACATGGGCACGTCGGGCCAGAAGATTTCCTTCCAGTACTCCTTGTTGCCAAACAGGTTGATGGCCAACATGGTGCACAGGGCAAGGAAGCACGTGACGTTGATGTTGCCCGTCACGTTGGCACCACCGGGGAAGATGGGCAGCAGGCCCAGCAGGTTGGTGATGAGGATGAAGAAGAACGCCGTCAGCAGATAAGGTGCATAGGGACGGTAGTGCTTCTCTCCTATGGAGTCCTTGATGAGGTCATCATGAATGGTCATAACCAGCATTTCCACCATACCGACAAAGCCCTTCGGCGAGTCTTTCTTGGGGTCATGCTTCTTATACCAGCGGGCACAGGACAGGAACACGGCCAGCATGATGAAGACGACAATCCATATCTGGCAGACACTCTTCGTGATGCTCAGGTCCCACGGACGAGCCACGGAACCGTCAGCCAGCCGTTCGTAGATTTTGCCGTTCTTCTCTTCGTTGAAGAAGAAGCCCATGTAGTCATGTCCCTCCTCTGCTGCTTCCTCGATGCGGGTGCTCATGAAGCAATGCCACTCGCCCGTGGCCTCACTGCGCACGATGACGGGCAGCGGTATGCTGAGGTGGTTGTCGCCCAGCGTGGTGATGTGCCACTCGTAAGCGTCAGCCATGTGTCCCAGCACGATTTCCTTCACGTCCACTTTCGCGCCATCAGCGGCTGCCCGTGCGGGCGTACCGGCTGCCAGCAGGAAGGTCAGGCATAAGAGCAGGTATCTCATTTTTTTCAATTTATCCATTGTGTCTGATTTTCTTCTCGACCTTCATAAAGTAGGCCGTATCATAAATGAGAATAACGAAATAATATATCAGGAACAGGATGACAAAGAAGCGGATGGCCGTCTTGTCCTCGGTGGCGAAACAGAACGCCAGCACGGTGATCACACCTGCCAGCATGCGGAAGCCCGATGCCGACATGTAGAGCGTGGGCAGACTGTCCTGCGACGAGGCGGCCACGGTCTTCCACAGAAAACCGTAAGCCATGCAAGCCACCAACTGGAACACAGCCGAGATGCAGACGGCCACCAGCATGTTGGCCGCATTGCCGGTCAGCCACATCCAGGCAAACGACAGCACGGTCAGCAATGCTATGAGCAGCATGCTCTGCATCAGGTATGTATTCACAATCTTGATATTCATTGTCATCGTCCAGTTCCACACAAAGATTCACCTCATTCTTCTGTACTGACACGAAGCCGCCCGTGATGGCGAGCTGCTGCCGTCCGTCAGCACCAGTGTAACTGACGTCGCCCTTGGTCAACAGCGAGATGATGGGGGCGTGGTTCGTCAGTATCTCAAACTGGCCAAGGCTGCCGGGAACCTTCACGTTCTCCACCTCGCCTTGGAATTCGATCTTCTGTGGTGATACTATCTTTAGTTTTAACATTATCTATGCCCCCTAAGTTAGGGGGTGGGAGGTCTGAACAAGCGTTTATCAGACCATTTTTAGCAATTGAACGATGGGAATCTGCGCTTGTTCAGACCCCCCGCCCCCTAACTTAGGGGGCTTATCCTTTCGCAGCCTCCATCAGTCGCTTAGCCTTCTCCTTGGCATCGTCGATGGTGCCGACGTTGAGGAATGCCTGCTCGGGCAGGTCGTCCACCTCACCGTCCAGAATGGCGTTGAAGCCCTTGATGGTGTCTTCGATGGAAACCATCACGCCAGGCAGACCGGTGAACTGTTCGGCCACCGTGAACGGCTGACTGAGGAAACGCTGCACACGACGTGCGCGGTTCACGGTCAGCTTGTCCTCGTCTGACAGTTCATCCATACCGAGGATGGCACTGATGTCCTGCAACTCGTTGTAACGCTGCAAGATTTCCTTCACGCGCTGAGCGCAGTCGTAGTGCTCCTTGCCCACGACGAGCGGGTCAAGAATACGCGAAGTGGAAGCCAGCGGGTCAACGGCAGGATAGATGCCAAGTCCGGCAATCTTACGGTCGAGCACCGTCGTTGCATCCAGATGGGTAAACGTCGTAGCAGGTGCAGGGTCGGTCAAGTCGTCGGCAGGCACGTAGACAGCCTGTACTGACGTGATAGAGCCTTTCTTCGTCGAGGTGATGCGCTCCTGCATGGCACCCATCTCCGATGCCAGCGTCGGCTGGTAACCCACGGCTGACGGCATACGTCCCAACAGGGCTGACACCTCAGAGCCGGCCTGCGTGAAACGGAAGATGTTGTCAATGAAGAACAGGATATCGGCAGCACCGCCGTCCTTGCCGCCACCGTCGCGGAAGCCCTCAGCCACGGTCAGACCGCTCAGGGCCACACTGGCACGTGCGCCGGGAGGCTCGTTCATCTGTCCGTAGACCAACGTGGCCTGCGACTTCTTCAGCTCCTCGGGGTCAACGAGCGAGAGGTCCCACTTACCTTCGGCCATAGCCTGACGGAACTTCTCACCGTAGCGGATAACGCCCGACTCAATCATCTCACGGATGAGGTCGTTACCTTCACGGGTGCGCTCCCCCACTCCGGCAAACACGGAGAATCCGTTGTGTCCCTTGGCAATGTTGTTGATGAGCTCCATGATGAGCACCGTCTTACCCACACCGGCACCGCCGAAGAGTCCGATCTTACCACCCTTCAGGTACGGCTCCAGCAGGTCGATGACCTTGATACCCGTAGCCAGAATCTCTTTCTTGGTGGAGAGTTCTTCGAATGTAGGTGCCTCGCGGTGGATGGGATAGGCTCCCTCCATGTCGAGCTGTTTCATACCGTCGATAGGCTGACCGATGACGTTCAGCATACGACCCTTGATTTGGTCTCCGGCAGGCATCAGGATAGGTGAGCCTACGGGAATAGCCGTCAATCCACGCTGCAAACCGTCTGTATTGTCCATAGCCACGCAACGAACGGTGTCCTCGCCAATGTGCTGCTGCACCTCAACAATAAGCTCCGTACCGTTGCCACGGTCAATACGCAATGCCTCGTGAATCTTTGGCAGCACCTTCT
Source organism: Prevotella sp. (assembly GCA_017467705.1). Lineage (GTDB taxonomy): Bacteria > Bacteroidota > Bacteroidia > Bacteroidales > Bacteroidaceae > Prevotella. The sequence goes on from JAFUSC010000158.1 coordinate 4,829, forward strand.
CAGCATCCTGCCCGTTGGTATCGAAATACACGTCGATAACCGGACCGATAATCTGAGAGATGCGTCCATTAATTTGTGTCATAAGCGAATTTGTATTTTATATTTAAGTTATATATTTTTAGCTATAAGTAGCTGCAAAGTTAACAATATTCCCGCAAACAAAAAAACATTTTCCCGAAAAAGTTGAGAAAAACAACACTTTTCGGGAAAATGGGGACGACAATGCTGATTCAGATGCTCAGCTCGTCGAGAACCTTGATGAGCTTCTTGTCGAAGGGTTTATCCGTGCGGATGCACTCTGAGAAGGGCACGTAGACCACTTCATTGTTGCGTATGCCGACCATGACGTTGCGCTGTCCCTGCTTGATGGCTTCGATGGCTCCCACTCCGGTACGGCTGGCCAGTATGCGGTCGCGGGCCGAGGGTGTACCGCCACGCTGCAAGTGACCGAGAATGGACACGCGCACGTCGAACTCAGGAAACTCCTTCTTCACACGGTCAGCATAGTAGAGGGCGCCGCACTTGGGACTCTCTGACACGATGACGATGCACGACTTCTTGGACTTGCGGATGCCACGTCCCATGAACTGTGCCAACTGGTCGACGTCGGTCATCTCCTCGGGAATGATGGCTGCCTCTGCACCGCTGGCAATGGCCGAGTTCTGCGCCAAGAAACCGGCATCACGTCCCATCACCTCAATGAAGAAGATGCGCTCGTGCGAGTTGGCGGTGTCGCGGATGCGGTCCACGCACTCCATGATGGTGTTCATCGTCGTGTCGTAGCCGATGGTGGCATCTGTGCCATAGAGGTCGTTGTCAATGGTGCCGGGCAGTCCGATGCAGGGGAAGTCGAACTCCATGCCGAAGTTGCGGGCACCTGTCAGCGAGCCGTTGCCGCCGATGACCACCAGGGCGTCAATCTCTTCGTGCTGGCAGGTCTCGTAGGCTTTCTGCATGCCCTCGGGTGTCATGAAGTCCTTGCTGCGTGCCGTCTTCAGGATGGTGCCGCCACGGTTGATGATGCCGCTGACATTCTCGGTGGTAAAGGGTTTCACTTCGCCCTTGATCAGTCCATCATAGCCACGATAGATGCCTTTGATGTTGAACCCGTTGTAGATGCCTGCGCGGGTGACCGCACGAATGGCAGCGTTCATGCCCGGTGCATCACCGCCAGAAGTCAGTATGCCAATAGTTTTGATCTTGCTCATGAGTTTTAGTTATTTATTTTTAGGTTATTTTTGTTGTTTGCTTTTGATAGGTCTTATGGGACCTATAGGGCTTATAGGCCCTATGACCCTCACGATGTCCAGTAGAGCTCACCGGCGAGGATGAGCATGCCGACGAGCCAGCCGGCGGCTATCTTCAGCGTGCAATGCTTCAGATACCAACCCAGACTGACGTGCTCCATCTTCATCAAGGCCAGACCGCTGACGTTACCCACACAGAGCAGGCAGCCGCCGACGGCTGTGCTGTAGGCGATGACCAGCCAGAAGGCTCCGTTCTGCACGAAGTTCTGCTGATAGGCATCGGTGGCCGTCTCCAGCACGGGATAGAGCGAGAAGTTGGACATGGCGATGGTGAACGTGTCGACCAGCGAGCTGAGCAGTCCGGAGAACAGACCGACCATCCAGATGTCGTGAACGTTTTGGTCAATCCACTCGGCCACGCTCTGGAACACGCCCGTCTCGGTCACCACGCCCAGACCGAGCATGATGCCCATGATGAAGAGTATCTGCTGGATGGTGTCATATTGCAAGGCCCGCGGAATGAGGCGGCGCGACATCTGGTCGGCATTGTTGAGCTTACGGTTCATGGCCTCATTGACCACCCACAGCACGCTGAGCACGCACAGCGCGCCGAGGAACGGCGACAGCTTGGTGATGCTGTGGAAGGTGGGAATGAACCACAGGCCGCCGATGCCCACGACGAGCATCAGGATGCGCTGCCAGCGGTTCAGGTTCGTGTCGTCACCTCTGTAAGGTGCAGCGGGCCACGCCACGTCGAGCCGTTCGGGCAGTATGCGACTGAGCCACCACGTGGGCAGGAACCAAGCCATGAGCACAGGCAGCGCGAGATAAGCCGAGAAGCGGCTGGCCGTCACGGCACCATTGCCCCAGAGCACCACGCCCGCAGGGTCGCCGATGACCGTCATGCATCCGCCGCAATTGGCTGCCAGCACAATGCACGTACCCACCACCATGCGCTGACGCGAGTTCTGCACGATCTTGTGCATAATGACCAGCATCATCGTCGTCGTGGTCAGGTCGTCCAGATTGGCTGAGATGATAAACGTGGCGATGGACAGCGTCCACAGCACGCGCTTGGAGTTGCGGGTGCGTATCCAGTCCTGTATGAAGTCGAAGCAGCCGTTGTTGTTCAGCAGCTCCACGATGGACATCGTGGCCAGCAGGAACATGACGATGGCGGCAGCCTTGCCGACATAATTAAGGAACACATTATTATAAATGTAGAGCTTGACCTGTTCGCTCGACGGCTCCACGCCCTTGAGGAACGCCCAGTAGTCGTCAATGTGGCGGGCCTCCACGTAGTCAGTACCGTAGCAGATGTAGACCACCCACCCTGCCGCAGCAATGAACATGGCAATGGCGGCCTTGTTGACACCGGTCAGGTGCCCCGTGGCAATGAGCAGGTAGCTCAGCAGTAGCAGAACAATAATAATAAGTGTCATATAATAATAGGTGTCATAACAGGTCTGATGATGTAGTGTCAGGCTTTCGGACGACAAAGTTAGCAAATTCCGCGCAAACGACAAAATTTTTTGACGATTAAATGCGCTGAATCTGTTTCACGCCCTTCACCGTGCGCAGTTTGCGGATGAGAGCCTCTAAGCGCGTCGTGTCGTCAATCATGACGACCAGATTACCGCTGAACAGCCCGTCGTGCGAGTCAATGTTGATGCTGCGCAGCATGAGCCGCTCTTCTTTCGAGATGATGCTGGTCAGGTTGTTCACGATACCGATGTCGTCGTTGCCCACGACGCGCAGCGTGATGGTATACATGCTGGAACCCTTGCCGCTCCAGCGGGCTTTCACCACGCGGTAGCCGTAGCGACGGCGCAGCTCGCCGGCATTGGGACAGTCGGTGCGGTGAATCTTGATGCCGCCACCGCTGGTGACGAAGCCGAAGATGCTGTCACCATAGATGGGATGGCAACACTTGGCCAGCTGGAAGTCAATGCCCTTCAGGTTCTGATCGATGACCAGCACGTCGTCAGCCTGACCGATGGCAGAGGCTCCGGCCAGCGCATCGTCAAACTGGAACTCGGCGGCTGAGCGGGCCTGATTGTCTCCTGTAACGGTCGTTGATTTCTGCTTCTCTTCCAGATACTTATCAACGACCTCGTTGGCATCCAGTTGTCCCTCGGCTATCTGCCGATAGAAGCTGCTGACCTCCTTGAAGCCCATGCGCTTGATGAGGTGCATCATGATGCTCTCGTCCACCTCCACCTTCCGGTTCTTGAAGCGGCGTTCCAGCATCTCCTTGGCCATGAGCCCGTCGCGCTGCTGCGTCTCCTTCAGTGCCAGCCTGATTTTCGACTTGGCACGGCTGGTCTTCACGATGCTGAGCCACTCCTGCTTAGGCTTCTGGTTGGTCTGCGTCATGATTTCCACCTGGTCGCCACTCTGCAACTGCTGCCTGAGGCTGACCACCTTGTTGTTGATGCGGGCACCGACGCACTGGTTGCCTATCTTCGAGTGTATGTGGTAGGCAAAGTCGAGCACCGTGGCACCCTTGGGAAACTTATACAAGTCGCCCTTGGGCGTGAAGACAAACACCTCATCTTCATAGAGATCCATCTTGAACTGGTCCATCACCTCCATGCCCGAACTGCTCTCCAGCATCTGACGGATGCCGGTGAGCCACTCGTCGAGTCCACCCTCGCCCTTCACGCCCTTGTAGCGCCAGTGGGCAGCCACGCCGCGCTCGGCAATCTCGTCCATGCGCTCCGTGCGTATCTGCACCTCCACCCACTTCTGCCCAGGACCCAGCACGGTGATGTGCAGGCTCTCGTAGCCGTTCGACTTCGGCACGCTGAGCCAGTCGCGCAGACGCTTGGGGTTCGGCTGATACATGGAGGTGACGATGGCAAAGGCCTGCCAGCACTGCATCTTCTCCTGCTGTTCAGGACAGTCGATGATGACACGGATGGCAAACAGGTCGTAGACGCCCTCGAACGGGCACTTCTGCTTCTGCATCTTCTGCCAGATGGAGTGGATGGACTTCGTGCGTCCCTTGATGTGGAACCGCATGCCGGTAGCCTCCAGCTTCTGCTTGACGGGTTCTATGAAGTCGCTGATGTAGGCATCGCGCGCCGCCTTCGTCGCGTTCAGCTTCTCCTTGATGTGGTAGTAGGCATCATGCTCCAAGTACTTCAGCGACAGGTCCTCCAGCTCGCTCTTCAACTTATACAGTCCCAGCTTGTGCGCCAACGGTGCATAGAGGTAGGCCGCTTCCTCGCTGACACGTAAACCGGTGTCGTACCTCGCACCTCGCACCTCGTACCTCGAACCATCCTCCGCCATCACGTCCCGAATCTGCCGCATCAGGTTCACGCGGTCGGCAATCATGATGAGGATGACGCGCATGTCCTCGGCGAACGACAGCAGCAGGTTGCGGAAGTTCTCACTCTCCACGACGGGATTCTTCTTGTAAAGCTCCTGTATGCGCTGCAAGCCGTGCAAGATGCGGGCGACGGACTCGCCGAACTCCTGACGCACGGCGTCGATGGTCAGCACGCCCTCCTCCACGCCGGGGCGCAGCAGGATGGCCAGCACCGCGTCGCGCCGCAGGCCGATTTCCTCGACGACGATGCGCGCCGTCTGGAAACCGAGCAGGATGGGGTTCAGCCCGAACACGTCGCGTTGCAGCACGTTCCGTTCCAGCGACTCGTGCAGGACGCGCCGTATGCGCTCTTCGTCACCCTCCATGAGCGACGGGGCAATCAGCTCCTTTACCTTATTATATAATGCCAGCGTCTCTTCGCGCTCGGCAGGGGTAAACTCAAAACCTTGTGTCATTCAGTTCAGTAATCAGCTGTTTCGTTGGTGCAAAAGTAACAATTATTTTCGAACGGTGCAATACTTCCGCCCAAAAATTTCAACCACGGACAATATATTAGGCACGGACTGGCACGGACTGGCACGGACTTTTTATTCTCGAACCACAGATTACGCAGAACGCACAGATTTATTTATTGAACCACGCGAATTTCACGAATGACACGAATTTATATTAGCAACGGACTGGCACGGACTGGCACGGACTTTTTATAATTAGTGTAATTAGCGTAATTCGCAACTTATTTAAAAAGTCCGTATTCGTCCGTGCCAGTCCGTTGCTTTAATAAAAAGTCCGTATTCCTCTGATGCAAAGCCCCGAGCAAACGCATCGAAAACTCGGGGCAAACGCATCGAAAGCCCCGAGCAAACGACCCGTTTGCTCGGCCTAAACTCAACACGATTTCATTTAATGCTTTTATGCTCTGAAAACGATGGTCGTTTCACTTGCAAACAAAGTTCAAATGCATTGCAAACGACCATCGTTTACTACTCCAAAAGATAATCGTTTCAAAGTCAAACAAGCATCATTTGCTGTTGTCGGTGATTTTTGATTTTCTTTTTTTTCGCCTGATGGCTGACCGAATGGCTTGGGGCTGGCCGGTGGGCTCAGCCCCTTACGCTCATTCTGTCTGCCATCAGGCTTAGGTGGGGAACTCAGAGAGCGAGCCGAAGCCCCAAGCGGTAGTAGCGGTCCGCAGGCGGGGAGCTGTTCCGAAGCGACACGCGGCAGTCCCTGGCGTTGCTGCCCCAGCCGCCCCCACGGGACACGCGACCGGAGCCCGAAGACGCACCGCGAGGGTTCGTCTGGCTATTGGAACGATATTCATCATACCAATCGCTGCACCATTCCCAGACATTGCCCGTCATATCATATAAGCCTAACTCATTTGCGCGTTTAGTCTTCACGTCGTGAGTGCTATCCCCCGCGTTATCCTCGTACCATGCCACGGTGCCAAGCGTGTTACTGCCGCTGTACTTATAGCCTTTGCTCTTCACCCCGCCACGGGCGGCGAACTCCCACTCAGCCTCAGTGGGCAGACGGAACTTCTTGCCCGTCAGCTGGTTCAGCTTCTTGATGAATGTCTGACAGTCTTCCCAACTGACATGCTCAACAGGTTTTTGCAGCGAGCCTTTGGTCGTCACCATGGCCGCATCCCATTCCTGACGTGTCGGAATACGCACGGTGCCGGGCTTTTTGGCATTGAGCAGTTTGGCGTTGGCCACAAAGTCATCATAGCTGCCACGGGCGGCACTGGTCTCTGTAGGTGCGAACTCTGAAGGATTGCTGCCCATGACGGCCTTCCACAATGCCTGCGTCACCTCGGTCTCACCCATGTAATAGTCAGACAGCGTCACCTTGTGGGCGGGTTTTTCAATATCAGACGCATCACTGCCCTGCTCACTCGTGGCGCCCATCGTGAACGTGCCGCCCTGCACGCGAACCATCTTGAAACTGACTCCATTGGCAGTAATGGTGACAGACGACTGCGCAACAGAAAGCATTGGCACCGCCAACAGCAGTGCCAAGCAATAACGTAGAATTAACAAACTTCTCATAAGCCATTAATCGTATTCATGCTTTTGCTTCAGCGTGACCGTATATGACCCACCATCCTCTAAAGTCAACTCATAACGGTTGCCCTTGATATACAGGCCTTTGATGGTTTCGCCATACCATTTGATGGTCACGACACCCGATGAGTTAGTAGTAAACTTGCCACAATCAGCAGCAGTCCACCCCATGATGCCACCATAATTCATGGGCATCACTTCAACATTCTTTGCAGGGTCACCATTTGAATACTTCACGGTTACAGTACAAGAACTGCCATTAACCCTGTCAACACTCTTGAAGGCGGTTACAGCTACAAACACCATCAACACCAAGGCCATCAGGCCCGAAATCTTTAATGCTTTTTTCATCATAGCAATATTCATGCCTCCCAGACACCCCATAGCAGGCTTCATCAATTAGTTTTAGGTTTACTTATCATACAAGAAAGTCGTAGGTGTCTGTTCGTTTAACGAAAACGTCTTTCTTATATATAAGATCATCCGCTTTACCCCTAAAGGGCTAACAAGTGACGGTGCAAAATTAAACATTATTTGGGGAACCGCCAAACTTTTCAGCGGAAAATATTATAAAATCCCCCCGACATTCACAAAGCAGGAATGTCGGGGGGATATATATGGTTTTCTTCGGGGTGTTACGCCCCTACGCTCTTTACTTCTTCATCACGGGCTTCATCTGTGCCATGCGCAGCTTGTTCACCTTCTGGCCACGGGCCGTCTTGTGGGCGGCGTGGTTCGTGGCAGCACGGCGGACGGCTGAGCGCTTGGCGGCAGCTGTCACGGCGCTGGGCAGCACAATGCTGGTGGCACCGTTGGCGTTCGTGTAGTAAGGTCCGTCTTCACCCCATGTGATGAGGATGCCCTTCACGGGGAAGGTGATGACGCCGTCGGCCAGTTTGCCGAAGTAGCCGGCAGCCTTCACGTCAGCAAAGCTCTTACCTGCGTTGACGAAGTAGTCGCCGATGCTCTGGATGGACACCATGCCGTCGCCCCAGTCAAGACCGGTCTCCTGTGCCTCGAAGGTCACAGCGTCAGGATCAGTGGCGTCAATCTCGATGAACCAGTCGCGTGAAGCGTCCCAGTCACCCTCTTCGTTGTAGGGGTAAGGCTCACCGTAAGGATTCACCAGACGATAGAGGCCGGGCTTCTCCTTGTTCTGCTGTATCTCCACCTCGTAGGTGATGGGGGCGAGGTAGTTGCCATCACTGCCCTTGTAGTTGCTGATGAGGATGTCGTCAGTGAACAATCCCGTGCCAAGCGACTCCCATGCGCTGGGCGTCGTCTCGAACTTGAACTTAGCATAGTCATAGGCCTGCGGCTCACCCTCAGCGTAACCGACGGCAACGATGTAGTAAGTGCCGTCCTCGGTCAACGGAGCGGTGAACTGACCAGATGCGGTGATGGACGTGCTCTCGATGCTGCCGTCAATGATGCCGCTGATCACGGAGTTGACGTCGTCGCTCTTCACCATGGCGTACTTCACCTCGTCGAGGTCTTCACCGACGGTGACGTTGAACATGGCGAAGTAGTTGTCAGCCGTGTCGATGTATTTGCCGGTGTACTCAACAGCCACGTCGTAGTCCTTCGGGTCGTTGCCGGGGAAGTAAATCTCAACCACACCGTCTTCCTGCGTGTAGTTCCAGCCGCCGTACTTCATCATGTAGTATGACGGAGCCAGCTGTATGCGGGCAGGCGTCGTGCCGTCGGCAGCATACTCAGCCACCTTGTTGAAGGCCCACTTCGACTGGTCAGCAGCCATGGACGAATACTCTGACGGGTGGAGCATGACGATGACATCATCCGTGTAGCTGGGATGAATGGCACCGGTGCTGTAGATGGGGAACACGACAAGACCAGACTCGGTGATGGTGACATCGTTGAACACGTCGCCGGGCTGCAGAACCTGGAACTCCAGATACTCACCCATCTCGCCGGACATATGGAAGTAGTCATCACCGTCATAGTCCTTATAAGGAGCGGCAATGCGGAAGATGTTAGGGTTCTGCTCGCACTGCTCGATGTCCACCTGCGTGGTGTGCTCGAACCAGTTGTCAACATAAGTACCCGTACCCAGTGACTTGTAGGTCAGAGGCATGCCCACGGACAGACTGACGGTGCCGATGCCGTAAGGAGTTCCCACGGTGGGGTCAACGCTGATGGTCAGCGGCTTGAACTCATTATACTCAAACTGCGTGGGGTCAAGGCCAATCTCAATCTCAGCCTCCGTCTCACCGGCATTGAACGTTACCGATGCAGGCACATTAAAGAGGTTCTCCTCGTCAACCTTGGTGAGGTTCACCGTGACAGCCTCGGCAGCATTGCCACGGCTGACAGGCACTTTGAACGAGGTATCGTCAAACGTCAGGTTCACCGTCGTCGTCAGGTCTTTGTCAAAGAACACCTGCGGACCTGAGATGCTGGCTGGCTGATAGTTGTCGTCGCTGTCGGAGCAGGCCGTGAAGCCGAGCAACACCGTCAGCAGAGTCAGGCTATACTTGAATATATTTTTCATATTTGGTTTGTTTTTATTATTATTAATTTCGGGAGCCATTTTACAAAGCTACATCTTCATCCTTGATGGCGGTAGGAACGGCAGTGGCCGTGTTGTTGTCAGCATCGGTCAATGCGCTGTTACCGTTAATCTCCGTCTGCGGGAGACGCCAGAGCAGGATGGGGTCGTTGGATGCGATGTTGAACACGCTGGTAGAGCCGAAGCCTGCACCACGACGGTCAACACCCTTGCCCAGACGCATCACGTCGAACCAGATGCGGCCTTCGCCCCAGAGCTCGATGCGCTTCTGACGATAAATCTCGTTCTGAACGTCGCTGGCCGTGCAGCTGTAAGCCGGGTCACGATAGGTGCGGACGAAGTTCTCGAGCGTAGCCTTACCGTTCTGGCCTGCCATCTGCTGGGCCTCTGCCAGAATGAGGTACATCTCTTCCACACGCATCAGGGGGATGTCGTTGGCATTGACATCGTTGTTCAGGATGTTCTGATAAGGAGCGAACTTACAGTTGGTGTAAGGAGCGAAGCCCTCATCAGCCAAGTAAGCGTTCCACTCGTCGCTGAGGTTCTGCGACACGCCGTCGGCATCACTCCACCAGCCCTTGCGGATGTCGGTGTCAGCAATGCTGTTGTAGAGCTTCTTGCTGATCTGGTGTCCGCCGCTGTACTGACCGTAACCGTAGTTGAACGTACCGCAGTGGGAAATCCAGTTGACAATACCTGACTGCACGACGTCGTCGGTCTCAGCAATGTAGATGGCCCACATCCAGTTGGGTTCGTTGGCGTTGCAGAAGGTGGGAGCACTCACCTCGTCGATGGTGGCAGGGCGTGCATCGGTCTTGTCGATGGCAGCCTGTGCATCAGCAGCAGCTGCACTCCAGTTCTGCTTGGCCAGATTCATGCGGGCACGAAGTCCGTAAGCCACAGCCACGTCGATGTAACGACGGTCAGAACGCTTCTGTCCGGCAGCCGCAGCCTTGTCCAGCAGTTCGATGGCCAGCGTCAGGTCTTTCTCCACCTGTGCATAGACATCCTCCACCGTAGCACGGGGAGCACCGTTGGTAGCGGCCTCGCTGGAGTTCTCGTCGGTAATCAGCGGCACACAGGGCTTCGTCTCGTTGCCCTTGTAGTTGAACTGATAGAGCTGAGCCAGCTCCAGATAGCTGAAAGCACGGGCGGCAAGACCCTGACCCAGATAGTACTGCGTCAAGGCATCTTCCGACTCAGCGTCGAGTGAGCTGATGACCGTGTTGGCGCTGAAGATAATCTTGTAATAGTCGTTCCACACAATCTGACTCTCGCGGCTGGTGTAGACGCGGTCGTCGAAGGTAAGGCTGTTGCCTGCCCAGTTGTAGCCGTTGTCGTCGCTCACCACGTCCTCAGTATTGGCATCGGTGAACATCATAATGCTGCTATAACCGAAGTCGTTGTGGCGTGAACCGATGGCGTCATAGTTAGGCATATACACATTGAACTGTGAGAAGATGCCTCGCACGCCGGCCTCGGCACGCTCAGGCTTAGCCTCGCCTACCTCACCCTTCTGCTCTTCTGTCAGGGTAGCACCCTCAGGAGCAGTGTCAAGGTCTTCACAGGCAGTGAACACCGGCAGTGCCAATGTTGCTGCAATGAATAAATATTTCAGTTTCATATATCTATGTTTCTACTTTAAGTTGATTTACATGCACTACGTTTTGATTAGAAGGTCACACTGATGCCACCCGAGATGGTGCGCAGCTGCGTGTAGGTGTAGGGAATGGACGAAGTGAAGCCCTGACGGGGGTCAAGTCCCTTGCGCTTGGCAAAGAGTGCGAGGTTGTCGCCCACGAAGTAGACGCGCACTGAACCAAGGCCAATCTTCTTGACGAGGTCCTTCGGCAGCGTGTAACCTACGGTCACGTTGTTAAGTGACAGGTAGGAAGCGCTGGTCAGGAAACGTGTTGAAGAGTAAGCCGTGTAACGGTCGCCTGCGTTCAGACGAGGCACGTCGGTAATGGTGTTGGTCGGTGTCCATGCGTTGAGAATGTCCTTGTGCCAAGCACCACCGGCGTCAGCCGAAGCTGAAGCGTGCATCAGGTACATGTAACCATAGTCGAGCACCTGACCACCCAGCTGATAAGCGAACTGCACGCTGGCATCGAAGCCGTAGGCATTGAGCGAAACACCGAAGCCACCATACACATCAGGCAGCAGGTCCTTCGTAGCCACACGGTTCTCAGAGAGCGTTGCCACGGTGTAGTCAGACGATGTCTCACGCCCCAGGATCTTACGGTCTTTCTCACCGACGAAAGTCTCAAGGTCAGCATAGGGAATCTTGTTGCCGTCAGCGTCATACCAAACGTCAACCGTCTTCTCCTCGCCGTCAACGATGACGGTTTCCTGCTCGTAGGTATTCACCCAGTAGAGAGCCTGACCTGTCTCCTCGTCAACACCGGCCCACTCAGGCAGGTAGAGACGATACATGCTGTTGCCTTCCTCGTAGATGCGAGAGCCGTCAATCCACTTACCCTTCAGGTCGCTGTGCAGCTTGTCAATCTTGTTCGAAAGGAACGTAGCATTGGCATTGACATTGAGTGAGAGGTTCTGCGTCTTGATGATGTCATAGCTGAGGTCAATCTCAAGACCACGGTTGGTCATGGTACCCACGTTCATAGGAATCTGAGAGTAACCCAGTGAACCGGCCACGGGCTTGAAGTAGAGCATGTCTTTCTGCTGACGACCGAAGTACTCGATGCTACCGCTCAGGCGGTTGTTCAGCATGGCGAAGTCAACACCGATGTTGTAGCTGACTGACTTCTCCCATGTCAGGTCCTTGTTACCCTTGTAAGCCAACGTACCGTCAGAGAAACCGGAAGCGTCACCCGTCATGGTGTATTGGTCGGTATAAGCGTAGTAGTAGTAACGTCCTGAACCAGTTGAGCGGCCAAGGTTATCGTTACCCTGCTGTCCGTAGCTGGCCTTCAGCTTCAGGTTGTCGAGCCAAGTGCGGGTGCTCTCCATGAACTTCTCACGTGAGATGACCCAAGCCACTGAACCGCTCCAGAATCCGCCCCAGCGGTTGTCGGGATGGAAGCAGCTGGATGCGTCGCGGCGATAGCTGATGGCAGCAATGTACTTGTCGTCGTAGCTGTAATTGATACGGCCGAAGATACCCTTCGTTGCATAGTCAATCTGATAACCAGAGTTGTTCTTCTGGTTGACGGCATTGTCAAGCCAGTAGCTCTCGGGGTTGTAGAGCTTGGTGGCACCGCCGTAGAGCTGGCGGTACTTCCACTGATAGCCCTCGTAACCCAGCGTGAAGTCAAGGTTATGGATGTCGGCAATCTTCGTGGTGTAGTTAGCCAGGAACTGCTCCGTGAAGCCAGTGGTGCGCATGTGATACTGGTAGGCACCACCCTCAAGGTCAGCAAACTGACCCATGTAGGCGTTCTGCAACACGTCGTAGTTGGTGTTATCCTGATTGTAACCCAGACGGGCCGTCAACGTCAGGCCCTCCATGGGCTTCAGCTCGGCAAACCATGTTGAGTTGAGGATGTCCATGGTGTAGATGGACTTGTCGTACTGCATCTGTCCGGCAGGGTTCGAGATGCTCATGTACGAACGGTCACGGCCAGCCTCACCTGAACCGTAGTCGTAGACGGCACGGTCGCCGTTATACATGATATTACCCTGAGCATCACGCACATAAATAGGATAGATGGGAGCAATACCGTAAGCCAGACGGAAGGCGTTACCGCTTGAGTTGGTTGTTGTCTGCTCGTCGGGATAGAAGCTCTTGGAGTGCGTCAGACCGACGTTGGCACCCAACTTCAACCAATCGTTTACCTTATATTCATCGCGCACGCGAACAGATGCACGCTGGAAGCTGGAACCGCTGACGATACCGCCATCGTCCAGATAGCTGAAGCTGACGTAGTAGTTGTTGGCCTCGGTAGCCCCTGACATGCTGACCTCATACTCCTGACGCAGGGCCTTCTTCATGATGGTGTTCTCCCAGTCGTCGGGGGTATAATAATAAGTACCATTGGTCCATCCTAACGTGGCGTTGGGATTCAGCTTGCCGTCCGTACCGAACATGTACTGACCATCGGGCACGGTGTAGATCTGATAACCGTTACCACCGGCCGTGTTGGTCGTGATGATGCGGTTGGCATAAGCCTGAGCAGCAGCTGCGTCGTAACCTAACGTGTTAGAAGCGTAGTTGTAGATGGCACCATACTCCAGCTCCAGATACTGAGCGGGATTGCTGATGACGTCGTAGTTGCTCACGGCACGGCTGTTCTGTCCCCAACGGGCATTGACCGAAATGACGGGCTTACCCTGACGGCCCTGCTTCGTGGTGACCATGATGATACCGTTGGCACCGCGTGCACCGTAGAGTGACGTTGAAGCAGCATCCTTCAGCACCGTGATGTCAGCAATGTCGCTGGAGGGAATAGAGCTCAGGTCGCCGTCGAAAGGCACACCGTCAACCACGTAGAGCGGGGCGTTGCTACCATTGATGGAGCTGACACCACGCACACGGATGCTGGCCGACGTACCCGGCTGACCGTTGCTGCTGATGACCTGCACACCAGCCACCTGACCACTCAGGGCACGTGTGAGGTCACTCACCTGAAGTTTCTCAATCTTGTCTGCCTTCATCGTACCGGCAGAACCCGTAAACGTACCTTTCTTGGCCGTACCGTAAGCCACGACGATCACCTCGTCGAGGGCCTGCTGGTCGCTGGTCAGAACGATTCGCATGTTGGGACGGGCGCTCACTTCAAGCGGCTCCATGCCAATATACGAGATACGCAATGTTGACTTGCCAGCGGGAACCGTCAGTGAAAAACGGCCGTTGGCATCAGTAACGGTAGCCACCTCTGTTCCCACGACGGTCACAGTAGCACCGATGACGGGCTCACTGTCGTCCTGAGAAACGACGGTACCATTAACTTTCGTCTGTGCAATTACCCCCCCCACTACGAGGAAAAGGCATGCAACAAGCATAGTTAACCTTTCTTTCATAAACTCTCTCTTGTTTTTGTTTTTGTGAATTAATTTGTGTTATTTATATATAAGTTAAAAAGTTATCCTCAATTCCTCTCATTTCAGCCATGGGGGATGCTGACACACCCCTAAAGAAGGAAAGAACGATATAAATAGTAGGCTCGTTTAGTTTAATTGATTTAACGATTTGCATCGAAATCGGCGGCAAAATTAACAAATTATTTGTAATCTGCAAATATTTTTGTCTTTTTTTTGAATAACATAAGGTTTTTCTTTAATCTATATCAAAAATGTTTTGTAACTTTGCACTCGTCATTAACATCACAACTACACACGCAATGAAGAAGATTCTACTGACCATCACCCTGCTGCTGACGCAGCTCACTGTGCTGACCGCACAGACAGGACTCGACAAGTCTGCCACGCAAATCGCCTCGGAGATGATGCCTGGCTGGAACCTCGGCAATACGATGGAAGCCACCGTCAACTGGGGCAGCAATCCTGCCGGACTGTTCAACAACAACGGAGGGCTGGCCTCCGAGACAGCATGGCAGGGCACCAAGACGACCCAGGCCATCATCGACTACGTCAAGAGCTGCGGTTTCCGCTCCGTCAGGATTCCCTGTGCATGGGCCTACGGGCACATCAGCGATGCCTCTTCCTACACCATTGATGCCACATGGATGGCACGGGTAAAGGAGATTGTTGACTACTGCGTCAACGACGGGCTCTACGTGCTGCTCAATGACCACTGGGACGGCGGGTGGCTGGAAAACAACATCAATGCCACCGGCGATGCCAAGGTAAAGAACAAGGAAGTGCTGCACGCCCTGTGGACACAGATAGCCAACGAGTTCATTGACTACGACGAGCACGTGGTGTTTGCCGGTTTGAACGAACCGGGCGTCGAACAGCAGTCACAAGTGGCCAACCTCGTGGAATATGAGCAGGTGTTCATCGATGCCGTGCGAGCCACCGGTGGTAACAACGCCAAACGCCTGCTCGTAGTGCAGGGACCGTCGACCGACACCGAAAAGACCTGTAACTGGATGACACCAGCCAAGATGGCTACCGACCCCATCGGCGGAAAGCTGGCCGTTGAAGTACACATCTACTATCCGTGGAACTTCTGGGGAATGACCCAAGACGAGAGCTGGGGCAACATGTTCTACTACTGGGGAAGCGGCAACCACGTCAGCGGCTCGACACACAACGCCACCTACGGCGAGGAGAACGACCTGAAAAACCTGATAGAACGGCTGAAGACCACATTCGTTGACCAAGGCATACCGGTCTTCAACGGCGAATATGGCATTATCTGGCGCAACATAACAGGCAACGGTGAAAGTCAGGAGAAGCATAACGCCTCCATCAAGACCTACTACAAGACCATGAACCAGCTCTGCATGGAACGGGGCATCGTGCCCTTTGCATGGGACACCAATAGCACAGGCAATAACTCCATGACCATCATCAACCGCAGCACGCTGACCATCTACAACAGCTACATGATGGACGGCATACACGAAGCCATGGAAGCAGTAGGCATCACGGGGTTAGAGCAAATGAACAACAATGCCTCCAATGACGCCCTCAGCTTGGCAACGACAGACGGCTACTACGACCTGAGCGGTCGCCCCATTCCCTCCCCCACGCGCGGCATCTACATACGCAACAGCCGGAAGGTGGTGGTAAAATAACTCCTGAAACTCCTGAAAATCTTATAAAAACAAAGAGGAACTTCAAAAAAGTTCCTCTTCTTCGTACACCCGCAGGGGTTCGAACCCTGGACACCCTGATTAAGAGTCAGGTGCTCTACCAACTGAGCTACGGGTGCATCGTTTTTGTTTTGCGGGTGCAAAGGTACACACTTTATTTCGTTCCACCAAACTTTTTCGAAACTTTTTTGCTAATTTTTAGAATTTAAGGTAGAAATCGCGCAATAATTCCCGAAATTCAGCGCTGTCAATCACCAATTCTGCTTCCGTTAGTGGCAAATTAGTAGCAACTGACTTGCGAAAAGCGAGCAGATAACGCCGGGGCGGTTTGCGACTGGTTGTCCTGACCGCGCACAGACGTGTCAAGACTAATCCAGCCAAGGCTGCCGCCGACTCCATGCGTGAACGACAATCGAAGGGCACCACGACAGACACCTCGCCATCGGCTGTCAACAAGTCGTAACATTTGCGCAGCAACTGGTCATAAGGCAAGGAAGCAGCATGACGTGCCAACGAACGCCGGGCATCCGGCGAGGTCAGGGAATCAATGAAATAAGGCGGATTGCTCACAATGGAATCAAACGCGCCCTCACCACTCCACCGCAGGAAATCCGTCTGGCAGACCGTCACCTGTCCACGGAAGGGCGAAGCGTCAACATTCTCACGGGCTTGCCGAACGGCATCAGCATCTATATCGAGTGCTGTCACTGACGATGCCGGAAAGCGCTGAGCCATCATCAGGGCAATGAGTCCCGTACCGGTTCCCACATCCAGGATGCGCTGCCCGCCGCGTGCCCATGCACCCAGCAGACAACCGTCGGTGCCGACCTTCATGCCGCAGCGTTCCTGATGCACCGTAAAGCGTTTGAAAGCAAAATAATCATTACTCATATCAAAAAACGTTGCAAAGATACAAAATAATTGATAATTAAGAATTAGGAATTAAGAATTATTTTGTACCTTTGCACCCCAAATATATATAATAAGGTAAGAAGAAATGAGTCAAATGCAAAATAGAGCCTTCTCCATGATAGCAGATGTAGAAGGCGATTACAAAGACCTGAATTTTATTGACACGCCGGTGGAAGTACCCATTTTGCCTGTGCGCAACATGGTGTTGTTCCCCAGCGTGGTGTCACCAATACTCATCGGCCGCGAATCAAGCATGACGCTCGTCCAGCACGCAGAAAAAGGCAACGGCCTCATCTGTGTGATCAGTCAGCGTGACCCTGAAATAGAGCACCCGGGACAGGAAGACCTCTATGAGCACGGTGTGCTGGCACGCATCATGAAGCTGCTGACGCTGCCCAATGGCAACATCACCACCATCGTACAGGCAATGGGCCGCGTGCACCTTGACAGCATCACGCAGTTCAAGCCCTACATGATGGGACACGTCACGCCCAAGGAAGAGATAGAACCCGAACGACGCGACCGTGAGTTCAAGACAGCCATGAAGGACCTGCGCCAACTGGCTCAGGAGTACATCAGGCTGAACGAAGAGCTGCCCGACGAGGCTAACTTCGCCATCAGCAACGTGACGAACGACATCATGGCGCTGAACTTCATCTGTTCGAACATGCCATTCGGCATCAAGGAGAAGATTGAGCTGCTGGAGACTGACAGCATCAAGGAACGTCTGTTCAACACCATGCGTGCACTGAACCGTGAGATCAAGTTAGAGCGGCTGAAGATGGAGATACGCGACAAGACGCGCGACGATCTGGACGAGCAGCAGCGCAACTACTTCCTGCAACAGCAGATTCGCAACATTCAGGCCGAGATGGGCAATGGTGACGGTTCGCCCGAGAAGCGCGAACTGCTCAACAAGGCGTTGGAAAAGACTTGGCCGGACGAGATAGAGCGTACTTTCTACAAGGAAGTGGACAAACTGGACCAGCTGAATCCGCAGAGTCCTGACTGGAACGTGCAGCTGACCTACTTGCAGACGCTCGTTGCGCTGCCTTGGGGCAAGATGACCAAGGACGACCTTGACCTGAACCGTGCACAGAAGGTGCTTGACAAGGACCACTACGGCATGGAGAAGGTGAAGGAGCGCATCTTGGAACACATGGCCGTGCTGCAACTGCGCGGCGACCTGAAGAGCCCCATTCTCTGCCTCTACGGTCCTCCGGGAGTCGGTAAGACGTCGTTAGGCAAGTCGATAGCCGAAGCCATGAGACGTAAGTATGTGCGCGTCTCGCTCGGCGGTCTACACGACGAAGCTGAGATTCGCGGACACCGCCGCACTTACATCGGCGCCATGCCCGGCCGCATCATCAAGAACATCCAGAAAGCCGGTTCCAGCAATCCCGTCTTCATTCTGGACGAAATTGACAAAGTGACACAGATGACGCACAACGGAGATCCCTCGTCAGCACTTCTCGAAGTGCTCGACCCCGAGCAGAACTCCGCCTTCCATGACAACTACCTTGACTTGGACTACGACCTGTCGAAGGTGCTGTTCATTGCCACGGCCAACGACCTGAACACCATTCCTCGTCCCCTACTCGACCGTATGGAGATCATTGAGGTGAGCGGTTACATCACGGAGGAGAAGATAGAGATAGCCAAACGCCATCTGATTCCCAAGGAGAAGGAGAACACCGGCCTTAAAGCTGACAAGAAGCTGAACTTCAACAAGGCTGCCATTGAGAAAATCATTGAGCAGTACACCCGCGAGAGCGGCGTGCGCCAGCTGGAGAAGCAAATCAACAAGAGCTTCCGCAAGCTGGCCCTGCGCAAGGCCAAGGACGGCGAGCTGCCCTACCTCAAGGTGACTCCCAGCGAGATAGAAGACCTGCTGGGCAAACCGCCTTTCTATCGTGACATCTACCAAGGCAACAACTACGCTGGCGTAGTGACGGGCTTGGCATGGACGAGCGTGGGCGGTGAGATTCTGTTCATCGAGACATCGCTGTCGAAGGGCAAGGGCTCGAAGCTGACGCTGACGGGTAATCTCGGCGACGTGATGAAGGAGAGTGCCGTGCTGGCACTCGAGTATGTCAAGGCCCACGCTGACGTGTTGGGCATCGACTACCGCATCTTTGAGCATTGGAACATCCATATCCACGTGCCCGAGGGCGCCACGCCCAAGGACGGCCCGTCGGCAGGCATCACCATTGCCACCAGCATTGCGTCGGCACTGACCCAGCGCAAGGTGCGCAAGAACGTGGCCATGACGGGTGAGATTACGCTGCGTGGCAAGGTGCTGCCCGTGGGCGGCATCAAGGAGAAAATTCTGGCTGCAAAGCGTGCCGGCATCACGGACATCATCCTCTGTCAGGAGAACGAGAAAGACATTCTGGAGATTCCCGACATGTACCTCAAGGGGGTCAAGTTCCACTACGTGGAGAACGTGCAGGACGTCTGGGACTTCGCCCTGACCGACGAGATTGTGGAAAAACCACTCAACTTCGAGATTGAGGAAGCCCCCTCTACCGTCCCCGAGGGGACCTCAATAGAGAACAAGGGCATAAGAATGTCTAATGTAGCCCCCTCGGGGGCAGAAGGGGGGGCTGTGTGACCTTCGAACTCCAACATACCGACAACGCATCTGATGCCCGCACTGGTCTCATCACCACTGACCACGGGCAGATCAAGACGCCCATCTTCATGCCCGTGGGAACCTGCGGCTCGGTGAAGGGCGTGCACTTCTCGGAGTTGCGCGAACAGGTGAAGGCACAGATCATTCTGGGCAACACCTACCACCTGTACCTGCGGCCGGGGCTTGACGTGCTGCGCAAGGCTGGCGGGCTTCACCGGTTCAACACGTGGGACCGCCCCATATTGACCGACTCGGGTGGCTTTCAGGTGTTCTCGCTCACCGGCATCCGCAAGCTGCGCGAAGAGGGCTGTGAGTTCCGCAGCCACATCGACGGTTCCAAGCACATCTTCACGCCTGAGAACGTCATGGACACGGAGCGCATCATCGGTGCCGACATCATGATGGCCCTCGACGAGTGTCCCCCGGGACAGAGTGATTACCAGTATGCCAAGAAGTCATTAGGACTGACCCAGCGCTGGCTCGACCGCTGCATCAAGCGCTTCAACGAGACGGAGCCGCTCTACGGCTACCGCCAGTCACTCTTCCCCATCGTGCAGGGCTGTACTTTTAAGGACTTGCGACAGGAGGCTGCCAAGCACGTAGCCGACAAGGGGGCTGACGGCAATGCCATCGGCGGGCTGGCCGTCGGCGAGCCCACGGAGGTGATGTACGAAATGATTGAGGTGGTGAACGAGATTCTGCCTAAGGACAAGCCGCGTTACCTGATGGGGGTCGGCACACCGCAGAACATCCTCGAAGCCATTGAGCGCGGTGTTGACATGTTCGACTGCGTCATGCCGACACGTAACGGGCGCAATGCCATGCTGTTCACCTACCAAGGAACGATGAACATGCGCAACAAGAAATGGGAGACGGACTTCACGCCCATTGACCCTGACGGCTGCGACATTGACCGTCTGCACACCAAGGCCTACCTGCACCACCTGTTCAAGGCACAGGAACTGCTGGCCATGCAGATAGCCTCCATCCACAACCTCGCCTTCTACCTGCGACTGGTCACCGATGCACGCCAGCACATTGAGCAGGGCGACTTCACACAGTGGAAGCGGAGCGTCATTGACAACTTGGGAAGAAGAATTTAAGAAAATTGAAAGTTGAAAATTGAACTTTTGGAGCAGCGAGAGCCATCAAGCTTGCTTGTTTGGCCGAGTCGTGACAAAAGTCAACGAAGTTAAAGTTGAAGATTGAAGATTGACCGAATGGAATTCAGCAAGATACGGAAACGTTACAAGCTCATCAAGGCTGCGCAGAGGGTGCAGGCGACATGGGCGGACATCAGGCAACGCTTGACGTGGCTGATGCCGGTGCTGGCGTGGCTCGGCACGAAGCTGGCGTGGCTCGGCAAGAAGCTGTGGTGGCTTAATCCGCGTCGCTACGTCAAGCGGCTGGACACCTACATCATCAGGAAATTCATAGGCACCTACGTCTACTCCATCATACTGATCATCTCCATCTCCATTGTCTTCGACATCAACGAGAATCTGGCGAAGTTCACCACCAACCATGCCCCGCTGCGTGCCATCGTGATGGACTACTACGCCAACTTCGTGCCCTACTTCGCCAACCTGTTCTCGCCGCTCTTCGTCTTCATCGCCGTCATCTTCTTCACCTCGAAGCTCGCCGGCAACTCCGAGATCATTGCCATGCTTGCCTGCGGCATGAGCTTCAAGCGCCTGCTGCGCCCCTACCTCATCTCGGCAGCCATCATTGCCGCCGTCAACTTCTACCTCGGCTCCTACGTCATACCCAAAGGCACCGTTGTGCGCCACAACTTCGAGTCGCTCTACAAGAACAACAAGAAAATAACGACGGCCAGCAACGTGCAGCTGCAAGTGGCGCCGGGCGTCGTGGCCTTCATGTCACAGTACGACGACCTGACCAAGACCGGCTACGGCTTCACGCTCGACAAGTTCGAGAACAAGAAAGTGGTGAGCCACATGACGGCCAACGTCATTCAGTACGACACCATTTCCGATGCACGCTACCACTGGCGGGCACAGAGCTACAAAATCCGCACACTGACGGGCATGCGCGAGCAGATAACCTCAGGCATGTCTCTTGACACCACCATCATGATGGAGCCGATGGACCTCGTGTTCTCGAAAGGCCAGCAGGAGACGCTCACCTCGCCCGAGCTGCGCCGCTACATCTCGAAGCAGCAGGAACGCGGCTCGCAGAACGTCGTGCAGTACGAAGTGGAGTACCACAAACGCATAGCCACCTCGTTCGCCTCATTCATTCTGACCATCATCGGCGTGTCGCTCTCCTCGCGCAAGCGCAAGGGCGGCATGGGCATGTACCTCGGCATCGGTCTGGCACTCTCGTTCGCCTACATCCTGCTGCAGACCGTCAGCGCCACCTTCGCCATCCAAGCCAACACCCCGCCGATGCTCGCCGCATGGATTCCCAACCTGCTGTACGTGTTCATAGCCTACTATTGTTACAAACAAGCACCGAATTAAGCAAAGCCCCCTGAGTCAGGGGGTTGGGGGTCTGAACAAGCGCAGGCCCTTAACGTTTAACGAAAAAAGTCTGACTCATTCGCTTGTTCAGACCCCCTGCCCCCTAACTTAGGGGGTTCGTAAAATGACATTTGAAGAAACAAACCTGAACGACAATATTCTCGATGCGCTTTACGACATGCACTTCGAGGAAATGACGCCCATACAGGAGCGCTGCATCCCTGAAATTCTTGACCAGCGCGACGTCATGGGCATTGCACAGACAGGCACCGGCAAGACGGCAGCCTATCTGCTCCCCATCCTCTCCATGCTCGACGACGGCGGATTCCCCGCCGACGCCATCAACTGCCTCATCATGGCCCCCACCCGCGAGCTGGCGCAGCAGATTGACCAAGCCATGCAGGGCTTCGGCTACTATCTCGACACCGTGGGCAGCGTCGCCGTCTACGGAGGCAACGACGGCAACCGCTACGACCAGGAACAGCGCTCGCTGCGCATGGGCGCCGACGTCATCATCGCCACCCCCGGCCGTCTGCTCAGCCACATCAAGGTGGGCAACGTCGACCTGAGCCGCGTCAGCTTCTTCGTGCTCGACGAGGCCGACCGCATGCTCGACATGGGATTCTCCGACGACATCATGCAGATAGCCAGTCACCTGCCGAAGACACGCCAGACGGTGATGTTCTCCGCCACCATGCCCGACAAGATTCAGCAGCTGGCCAAGAACATGCTGCACGACCCCGTGATGGTGAAGATAGCCGTCAGCCGCCCCGCCGACAAGATACAGCAGTCTGCCTTCGTCTGCTACGAGCCGCAGAAGCTCGGCATCATCAAGCACCTGTTCACCACCGACCAGCTCAAGCGCGTCATCATCTTCTCAGGCAAGAAAGACAAGGTGAAGGACATCAACCGCGAGCTGCGCCGCCTGCACATCAACAGCGCCCAGATGCACAGCGACCTGACGCAGCAGGAGCGCGACGAGGTGATGCTGTCATTCAAGGCGGGACAGACCGACGTGCTCGTGGCCACGGACATCGTGAGCCGCGGCATCGACATTGACGACATCCGCATGGTCATCAACTACGACGTGCCGCGCGACCCCGAGGACTACGTCCACCGCATCGGGCGCACCGCCCGTGCCGACCGCGACGGCGCCGCCGTCACCTTCGTCAACGAGAAAGACATGTTCCCCTTCCGCCAGATAGAGAAGTTCCTCGGCAAGGAAGTGGACAAGCGCCCCCTGCCCGCCGAGCTCGGCGAAGGCCCCGCCTACGAACCCAAGCACCGCACCGCCCGCGCCAGCCGCTACTGCAAACGCGGACGCAGAAAGAACGGGAAAAGACGCGGTGGCGGAAAGCATAATCAAGGTTCATAACCCACGTTTCCGCGGAGCAGAACACAAGGTTTCGAGGTACAAAACCTTGTTTACCGAAGCTTTTGCCTCCAGCCAAAAAGTGAGGGTGTGTCAAAATAGGCACATCCTCTTTTTCTATG
>JAFUSC010000159.1 GCA_017467705.1 Prevotella sp.
CGTGTTATAGATCACGTCGCCTTTTCCATGTTTTCCGATTCCCCATCCGTCGAGAATCATGAGTAATGCTTTCTTTGCCATAATGCTTCTTATGATTATTATGAATTTTACTTTTATCGGTTACAGGTTGCAAAGTTACGAAGATTTTGCCAAAAACCGCCAGTTATTCAGATTTTTATTTGTATGATTCCTAAAATCGCCCTGTGTATTGCTCTCACGCCGAGAACGCGGAGACGCAGAGCCTCAGCGTCCCTCAGCGCCTCGGCGTGAGAAACAAATGGCCGGAAGTGCCATCCTCAGATTCCCGAAAAAGCCACCCACAAGCTGTTGTCATGCCAATACCAACAGCGGCGTGGGTGGTTTTTGCAGATAAGTGATTAACGTTGTACGTCGGTGCAAAGATAAAGACAAAAAGCGGTCCGTGCAATAGCTGACACACGGTTGACACAACGCGCGGAGCGTAACCGGCTGACCGTCAGGCACAACACAAAAACGTCCACACGCTCATTGACACAAGCGCTGACACAAAGTGAGGCGGGAAAACAAGGAAAAAACGGCCAGACGAGGGCTACAGGATCAGCGTCTGCAAGCGGTCAGGAGCGAAGAGCTGCTGCGCCACCTGCTGCACCTGCGCGGCGGTGACGGCATCAATCTGACAGAACAGATGGCTCATGTGGTGCTCGCGGTGCTCATGCAGGAAGGTGCGTGCCATGTCAAGCGCAAACTGCTCGCGGTTGTCGGCGGCGATGGCCAGCTGCCCTTTCAGCTGTCGCTTGGCAGCCGCCAGCTGCCGGTCGCTCAACGGTCGGTCGACGAAGCGCTGCAACTCGTGCTGCACCAGCCGCAGGCAACGCTTGGTGTCCTCATGGTCGCAACCGAAGTAGACAGCCCACGTGCCCGTGTCGGCATAGGTGGTCATGGAGCTTTCCACGGTATACACCAGTCCGCGACGCTCGCGCAGGGCGAGGTTCAGCCGCGCGTTCATGCCCGGCCCGCCCAAGATGTTGTTCAGCAGAAACAGCGGCATGCGCCGCGCATCGTCAAAACCGAACGTGCGCGCGCCTAACATCACATGGGATTGGTGGAAGGAGAAGCCCCCCCCCTGCCCCGCCCCACGGGAGGGGGGGAACCCACCCCCAGCCCCTCCCGAAGGGGAGGGGAGTTTAGATACATTGGAGGGTGATATAGCGGAGAGCACTTTCAAGCCTTGAGTCATTCCAAACTCCCCTCCCTTGGGGAGGGGTCGGGGGTGGGCTTGGGTTTTGGCTGTGTGGGGTTCTCCCCCATACATAAAAAACACGGCATTGTCGGGACGGTAGTGGCGGCGGGCGAAGCGCAGGGCGTCGGCCGTGGTGTAGGTCTGCAGCTGTTCGCGGTTGCCCAAGATGTTGTGCCCCAGCGGATGACCGCGGAAGAGCAGGTTCTCAAACTCGTCGTAGATCAGCTCCGACGGCGTGTCGTTGTAACTCTCTATCTCGTCGCAGATAACCTCTTTCTCCTTGTCCAGTTCCGCCTGCGGATAGGTGCTGTTGAACACGATGTCGGTCAGCAGGTCGACGGCCCTGTTGACGTGCTCGCGCAGCACGGCAGCATAGTAGACCGTGTGCTCCTTGGTGGTAAAGGCGTTCAGGTCGCCGCCCACGCTTTCCAGACAGTTGAGAATCTGCATGGCCGAGCGGCGCGCGGTCCCCTTGAAGGTGGTGTGCTCCACGAAATGAGCCAGCCCCTCTTCGCCCGGCAGCTCATGGCGCGTGCCGGCAGCAATGGCATAGCCGCAATAGACCACCGGCTGCCCGGGCGCGGGCAGGTGGATGACACGTAAGCCATTGGGGAGTGTTGTCGTGTTGTATTCCATTTTGCGCGGGCAAAGGTACGAATAAGTGCGCAAAAAGCAAAACTTTTTTTGCTTTTTCAGACGGGAGCCGAAATTTCTTTGCGTGCAATTCTTCATTCTTAATTAAAATGATTAATTTTGCAGTCGAATGAATAAGAACAACACATATCAATACCGTGTCGCAGGCCACGTCTTCGTGGTTTGCGACGAACGCACCAGCCCCGCCGAGTTGCTGATGCCTGAGAGCTACAAGCCCTTTGTCACAGAGCCGACGACCGACGACCCGACGTTCACGCTCCGCGTGGTGGACGCGGTGGACGACAGCAGTTTCCAACAGGAGGTGCATCAGGACGACGACGGTTCCGAGATTATCGTGGGCCGGCTGACGGCTACCGACGGCTTTGAAGAGGCGTTCCGCTTCCTGCTGCGCGGTCAGCAGGTGGGCACGATGGTAGCCAACGGCGACTACACCGAGGCCCGGCTGACCATCTGCGGACAGGAGCAGCGTTTCGCACTGGACAATGCGCTGATGGTGATGTATGCCCTCTCGACGGCTACACACCTGACGGCCCTGTTCCACTCATCCGTCGTCAGCTGCGACGGCCGCGCCTTCATGTTCCTCGGCAAGAGCGGCACGGGCAAAAGCACCCACTCGCGCCTGTGGCTGAAACACATCAACGGCACGGAACTGATGAACGACGATAACCCCGTCGTGCGCATCGTGGGCGGCGAAGCCTTCGTCTACGGCTCACCGTGGAGCGGCAAGACGCCCTGTTATCGCAACGTCAGCGCACCGCTCGGCGCCATCGTACAGCTCAGTCAGGCACCTCACAACAGCATACGGACGCTGAAATCCATTCAGGCCTACGCCGCACTGGTGCCCAGCATCTCAGGCAAGCGGTGGAACAAGCACCTTGCCGAAGGACTGCACCAGACGGAGAACTGGCTGGCACAGCATGCACACATCTACCACTTGGAGTGTCTGCCTGACGCGGCAGCAGCCGAGCTGTGCCACAAGACCGTGGCCACCCACCGCAAGACACTGCCTAACAACGTGGCCATTGAGAACGTGCGCATGTTGGTCGACGAGGGGCGCAGCGTCATCCTGCCTGTCAAGGGCAACAGCATGCTGCCCTTCATCATCGGCGACCGCGACAGCGTGGAGCTGAAGAAGACGGAGCACGTCAGCGTGGGCGACGTGGTGCTGGCATGGGTCGACGGCAGCCGCTACGTCATTCACCGCGTCATCAGCCGCACGCCTGACGGCGGGCTCACGCTGATGGGCGACGGCAACATCAGCGGCACGGAGCACACGACCGAGCGCGACGTCGTGGCCAAAGCCTTCTGGCGCGTACAGCCCGACGGACGCAAGAACCTGCTATATAATAATAGTACGGGCGTGCGCCTGTGGCGTCAGCTGCTGCCCGTGCGCCGCTGGCTGCTGGCCATCTACCGACGCACGGTGCTGAAACTTATAAAATAAGGCCCCCTCCAAACCTCCCCCTCGGGGGAGGCTTTAGCTGCGCCAAAGCACATGTGTCCCCCTCGGGGGACGAAAGGGGGGCTACTTTAACTCCTTTAACTTCATAACTCCTTTAACTCCATAAAAACAATGAAACAGAAAAAAGGTTTTACGCTGCGCCAGGTGTGCGGCGAGAATGTAATTGTCGGCGAAGGCCTTGAAGCCATCAACTTCGGCAAGCTGATCAGTCTGAACGAGAGTGCTGCTTTCCTGTGGAAGCAGGCCACCGAGCTGGGCGAGTTTACGCCCCAGCAGCTGGCCGACGCCCTGCAACAGGAATACGAAGTGAGCGACGAACAAGCCCAGACCGACGTCAACCGCATCGTCAAAGAGTGGCAGAAGGTAGGCATCGTTGAGGAATAAACCTCAAACCTCAAATCTCAAACATTGAAGTACCTACGTTGGATATGGCGTAACACGCAGGGCATACGGTGGAACACCGTCGTGCGCATTGCGGCCGGCATCAGTCAAGTGATGCTGGGCCTGCTCATGGTGTGGCTCTGCAAACGCTTCATCGACGTAACCATCTATTCTGACTCGACAGCCGACATTGTGCGTATGGTCTGCGTGCTGGTCGCCGTCGTCGTGGGCGGCATTGCCCTGCGACAGCTCTACTACTACATGAGCATCAGCGCCAACACGCGACAGACCAACAACATCCGCCTGCGCATCTTCGGACATCTGTTCCGCCGCCGCATGTTCGAGGACGACCTGCACTCAGGCGACATCACGTCGCGTCTGGAAAGCGACGTCTCGACCGTGAGCGATGCCAGCACGTCGCTGCTGCCGCAGTTCGTCATCACCGGCACACAACTCATCGGCGCCTTCATGCTCATGCACAGCATGGACCCACGTCTGGCATGGCTGTTGCTGCTGCTCACGCCACTGCTCGTCGCCTTGGGGAAGTTCGTTGCCCGCCGCCTGCGCAACATGACGCTCGACATCCGCCGACAGGACGCCCGCATACAGATGCTGGTGCAGGAGGGCATGGAGCACAACGCCGTGCTGCGCTCATTAGAGAGCGGCACGTGGATCACCGGTCGGCTCGACAACATGCAGCAGGAACTGAAAGGCAAGATAGAGCGGCGCACCCGCTTCACGCTCATCACGCGCTCCATCCTGGCCGGCAGCTTCGGGCTGGGTTATCTGTTAGCCTTCGTCTGGGGCGGCCTACAGCTGAAGCAGGGCCTCATCACGTTCGGCGTCATGACGTCGTTCCTGCAACTGGTCGGACAGATACAGCACCCCATCCTCAACCTGCTCAACATGGTGCCGCAGCTCATTCATGCCTCTGCCAGCGTCGACCGTCTGGAAGAGCTGGAGAAGCTGGAGGCAGAGGAAGAAGAAGAAAAAGGCCAAGCCCCCCTGTCGTCCCCCGAGGGGGACACAAATGTTCCATGCGCAGCCAAAGCCTCCCCCTCGGGGGAGGTTGGGAGGGGGGCTTTCTCTCAGGGAGGTTTGGAGGGGGCTGGCGTTCGTTTTACCGACGTCTGTTTCCGCTACGCCAAGGGCGACCATTTCATTGTGGAGCACTTCACCCACGACTTCCGTCCGGGCAGCAAGACAGCCCTCACCGGACAGACCGGTGCCGGCAAGACCACGCTCTTCCGACTCATGCTCGCCCTCATCACACCCGAAAGCGGCAGCATAGAGCTCTATGCCTCACCACTCACCACTTACCACTCACCACTCACCTCCCCCCTGTCCCCCTCCACCCGCTCGCACTTCGTCTTCGTGCCGCAGGGCAACACGCTCATGAGCGGCACCATCCGCTACAACCTGCAGCTGGCCAAGCCCGATGCCACCGACGACGAGATGCGTCATGTGCTCCACGTCGCCGTGGCTGACTTCGTGTTCGACCTGCCGCAGGGCCTTGACACCGAGTGCGGCGAGCGCGGCGCGGGCCTCAGCGAGGGACAGGCACAGCGCATAGCCATTGCCCGCGGACTGCTCCGCCCCGGCAGCATCCTATTGCTCGACGAAATCAGCGCCTCGCTCGACGAACAGACCGAGCGCACACTCTTCACACGGCTCTTCGAGGCCTACCCCGAGAAGACCATGATACTCATCTCCCACCGTCCCAGCGTCAGCCAACTCTGCGACGAAATCATCGAAAAAGAATAAATCAAATAATTATGAGTAACATTCCAACCCCCCACATCGGCGCACTGGAAGGCCAGATAGCCGAGACCGTCATCATGGCAGGCGACCCGTTGCGTGCCAAGTTCATGGCTGAGAAATTTCTCACCGACCCCGTAGAGTTTAACCACGTCCGCGGCATGCTCGGCTTCACCGGCACCCACGACGGCAAGCGCGTCAGCGTCATGGGCCACGGCATGGGCATCCCCTCCATCGGCATCTACACCTACGAGCTTTACAACTTCTACGGTGTGAAGACCATCATCCGCGTCGGCTCCGCCGGCTCGCTGCACCCTGACCTGAAGCTCGGCGACCTCGTGCTCGCCATGGGCTCATGCACCAACAGCAACTACGCCGCACAGTATGAGCTGCCCGGCAACTACGCCCCCATTGCCGACTTCGACCTGCTGCGCGGCGCCGCCGATGCCTGCGACCGCATGGGCTACCGCTACAAGGTGGGCAACGTGTTCTCGTCAGACACGTTCTACTCCGAGAACGCCCACAACGACAAGTGGATGAACATGGGGGTTCTGGCCGTCGAGATGGAAGCTCCTGCCCTCTACATGAACGCCGCCCGCTCCGGCAACCGCGCCCTCGTCATCTGCACCATCTCCGACAGCATCGTCACTGGCGAAGTGACCACCGCCGAGGAGCGCCAGACCTCGTTCACCCACATGATGGACGTCGCCTTCTCCCTCGTTTAGCAGACGAGCGTACGAGACTTAGACGAATGGACGAAAGAACGTTTTTAGACGAATGAACGAATTATCCGGCCACGGACTGATTTATTTAGCCACGGACAAGCACGGACGGCCACGGACTGTTATTTGAACCACGAATTACGCTAATTTCACGGATTTTATCCGTTCATCGGCATTTGTAATGCCGATGCCGTTGGTCGGTGCATTTACAATGCACAGTTCATGGCCACGGACTTTTTTATATATCGTTCATTCGTCCATTCGTCTAATAATTCGTCCTTTCGTCCATTCGTCCTTTCGTCCTTTCGTCCATTCGTCCTTTCGTCCTTTCGTCTAAAATCCGTTCATTCGTCTAAACAAAAAACGCCGTCCGTTCTCACGAGCGGGCGGCATCATAACAATATTAACTTTAATAAAACAAAACTGGGCAGCTGCGCTTCACAGCGGGAAAAACGTGCCCGTTAAAAATATGTCTTCTCGTCTTTAAAACGAGTTTACCAGTCGTCTTCTTCATCCCAATAGGGATTAACGTCTCCTTCGCGGCTTAACACACCGCCGCCACCAAATTCACCACCAGCACCGGGTGAACCTGCCATCAAGGCATGCGTCTCAATATTTACTACCTCAATTTCAGGATTGATATATTGCTTTTTCATATCGCTGTTTCCTTTCTTTTTCTAATGAATAACTTTTCTTTTTCTGTCTAAGGATTTAAAGGATTTCAAGGATTCTGCTATTGCGTTTATTCCTTTTGATCCTTTTAATCCTTAGATATTTCCTCTTTTTTTTTCTAAGGAGTCAAGGAGAGAAGGAGTTTACTATTGCTTCTATTCCTTTTAATCCTTTTGATCCTTAGGTGAGTTTCTTTTGTCTAAGGAGTGAAGGAGAGAAGGAGTTTTTTTATTCTCCCTGCCTCCTTTACTCCTTAGAATAAATTTAGCGGATAACCACCTTCTTGCCGTTGATGATGAAGATGCCTTTCGTCGGATTCTCCACGCGGCGGCCGCTCAGGTCGTAGATAACGTTATCATTTATCATTTCTACGTTATCATTTAGCGTAGCGC
>JAFUSC010000160.1 GCA_017467705.1 Prevotella sp.
CCGGGCGATATACAGTTCAAAGTTCATAGTTTTTATAGTTTGAAGACCCCCTTTCGTCCCCCGAGGGGGACACATTACCCTGACACAGAACATTTGTGTCCCCCTCGGGGGACGAAAGGGGGCTTTATTTCTTCAGCAGTTCGTCAATGTGTTCAATGTAGTCGAGGCTGTCGTCCTGGAAGAAGCGCAGCTCGGGAATGATGCGCAGCTGATGGCGCACGCGGGTGCCCAGTTCGTAGCGTATGGCTTTCTCGTTGGCTGTGATGTTACGCAGCAGCGCGTCGGCCTTGTCGCTGGGGAAGATGCTGAGGTAAGCGGTACAGATGCTGAGGTCAGGACTGATTCTGACACGTGTCACGCTGACCATGGTGCCGTGTGTGGCACGGGTCTGCTGCTGGAAGATGATGCTGAGCTCCTTCTGCAACAGACGGGCTATTTTGTTTTGTCGGGTTTCTTGCATGTTTCTTTTCTTTTTTGAAGTTAATGGAGTTAATGGAGTTAACTCCTTAACTCCATTAACTCCTGAATAATTAATACTTAAACGATGACCCGCCGAGGAACTCGCGCAGGAGTGATGTGGGCGGAATCTGGTCTTCGGGAATGGGTTTGATGTAACGCAGGAACTTGCGCAGGCGGTAGGCTTCGGCGTACTCCTCGCAGTCTTCGGGCACCAGTTCGAGCAGCGGCTCGGCCTGTGAGCGGATGACGGCCAGTTCGAAGAGCATGGCCGTGTTGAACATCACGTCGGCGTTCTCTTGGAAGGGGAATATCCAGCGGTTCTCACCCTTGCGCACAGAGGGCCAGCGGCGTATGGTCTCACGGGCCGAGACGCCACGGTACTTGTGGTCGCGTATGATGCGGCGCAGCAGCCGGTTGTCGGTCGTGGGAATGTAGTTGTGATTGTCGAGCAGGATGGTGGTCAGCGCTGAGGCGTAGACGCGGAACACCTGCTCGTCGGGAATCTGGGCCGTCAGTTCCGGGTTCAGGGCGTGTATGCCTTCGACGACCAGCACCTCGTTGCCCTTCAGTTGCAACTTGCGTCCGCTCCACTCGCTGCGTCCCAGTTGGAAGTTGTAGCGCGGCAGCTCCACCTCCTCGCCTCGGAAGAGCGCGTTCATCTGCTCATTGAGCAGCGGGACGTTCAGGGCGTGCAGATGTTCGAAATCGTAGTCGCCGTCAGCGTCGCGCGGCGTCTTGTCGCGGTCGAGGAAATAGTCATCGAGCGAGATGCCGACGGGCTTGATGCCGTTGACGGCCAACTGCACCGAGAGGCGCTTACACGTGGTGGTCTTGCCGCTGCTGCTGGGACCGGCAATGAGTACCATCTTCACCCCCTTGCGCCGTGCGATGTCGTCGGCAATGCGGGCAATCTTCTTCTCCTGCAGGGCCTCGCTGATCTGTATCAGCATGGATGAGTAGCCCTTGCTGATGACCTCGTTCAGGTCGCCCACCGTGCGCAGCTCAAGGATGTCCTGCCACTGGTGGTGCTCCTTGAAGATGCTGAACATCTTGTCCTGCATGATGAGCTCGCCCAGCTCGTCAGGATGTGTAGACGAGGGGATGCGCAGCAACAGGCCGTCGTAGTATTTCTCCAGTCCGAAGAGATACAGCTGCGACGTGTTGGTCAGCAGTGCGCCGTAGTAGTAGTCCAGATAGCCGTCAATGTCGTAGAAGGTGGTGTAGAGCCGTCCGGAGTTCTTGAGCAGCTTCACCTTCGACCGGTTGTGCAGTGCATCGAACATCCTGATGGCCTCCTCGGTCGTCGTTTCGTGGCGGTGAATGGGCATGGCGGCGTCAATGATCTCCTGCATGCGCCGGCGTATGCGCCCGGCATCGTCGAGCGTGACGGGACGTCCGATGTTCAAGTCCACATAGTAGCCATTGGAAACGGGAATGTCAATGGCCACCTTGCATTGCTCGTAAAGGTCGTGCACGGCCTTGCAGAGCACGAAGAAGAGACTGCGGGTGTAGGCTCTGAGCCCGCTCGGCGAACGGAGGTCGAGAAACTGCACTTCCTTCTGCTTGTAGATGCGGTAGTGCATGCCCTCTACCTTATTATTAACGCGCGCGGTAAGAGGGCCGTAGTCCATGTGGAGCCCCGACAGCTGGTAGGCCGTCTCCAGCGTGCAGCCCATAGGCACTTCTATTGTTTCTCCATGATTACGGATATGAATTTTCACATTCTGTTCCATAGTTGCTGTTTTGTATCAATGATTCTGCAAAAATAGACAAAAATGCTGAGACTACAAAACTTTTTCAGATAATTTGCATGAGAAGATAGTATGTGTATCATATTTTTTTCGTAACTTTGCAATCGAATTCAAACCAAAAGATATCTTTTATGCTGGTTATATTTAAACTACTTGGCTCGTTGGCTCTGCTGATGTTCGGTATGAAGTCAATGAGTGATGCTTTGCAAAAGATGGCCGGTCCGCAGTTGCGTCATGTGCTGAGCGCCATGACCACCAACCGTTTTACGGGTGTGCTGACCGGTATGTTCGTAACTGCTGCCGTGCAAAGCTCTACGGCTACGACGCTGATGACCGTCTCGTTCGTCAATGCCGGACTGCTCACGCTGGTGCAGGCCATCTCGGTCATCATGGGTGCCCACATCGGAACCACGGTGACGGCATGGATCATGTCGCTGACCGATGCGTTCAATGTGTCAAACCTCATTTATCCGGCCTTCTTCGTCGGTATTATCCTGATCTACATGAAGAAGCGCCGCATCATCGGCGACTTCCTTTTCGGTGTGGCTTTCCTCTTCTTGGGACTGAGCACGCTGAAGGAGACGGGGTTCTCGCTGGTGGAGAATCCTGAGACCAACGCCATGATCAGCTCGTTCTTCCAGAACTTCAACGAGGCCAACTTCTGGAACTCGCTGCTGTTCCTGCTGATGGGTACGGTGCTGACACTCTGCGTGCAGTCGTCGGCAGCCATCATGGCTATCACCATGACGCTCTGCTCAACGGGTGTGCTGCACATTGACCAGGGCATCATGCTCGTGCTGGGTGAGAACATCGGCACAACCATCACCTCAAACATCGTGGCCATGAGTGCCAACACGTCAGCCCGCCGTGCTGCGTTTGCCCACATGAGCATCAACGTGCTGGGTGTGCTGTGGGTGCTGTTGCTGCTCAAGCCGTTCTTCGCCATGGTGTGCCACATTGCAGGTTTCGACCCCGACATGTCGCCTACTGAAGACGGGTTCTCCCTGAAGGCTTCCATGGTGCTGGCTACGTTCCACTCCGCCTTCAACATCAGTAACACGCTGCTGCTCATCTGGTTCGTGCCTTACATTGAGCGCTTCGTCTGCTGGGCCATCAAGCCCAAGAAGGCCGACGAGGAGGAAGACTTCCGTCTGCATTTCATTGCCAGTGGTATCATGAAGACCCCCGAGCTCTCTGTGCTGGAGGCCCAGAAGGAAATCCACTCCTTCGGTGAGCGCATCCAGCGCATGTTCGGCATGGTGCGCGAACTGGTGCGTGAGAAAGACGAGTCAAACTTCGTCAAGGCGTTCTCGCGCATTGAGAAGTACGAGGGCATATCGGACAACATGGAAATAGAGATTGCCAAGTATCTTGACGAGGTGAGCAACGCCCACCTGTCAGACGACACGAAGGCGAAGATACGTGCCATGTTGCGCGAAATCAGTGAGATTGAGTCCATCGGCGACTCGTGCTACAACATTGCCCGCACGCTCAACCGCCGCATCAAGGGTAAGGAAGACTTCACGGAGGAGCAGTACGAGCACATGCACCAGATGATGGAACTGGTGGATCAGTCGCTGACGCAGATGAACTCCATCCTCGTGGGATACCGCGAACAGAACGACGTCAACCGTTCGTTCAACATCGAGAACGAGATCAACAACTACCGCAACCAGCTGAAATCGCAGAACATCAACGACGTGAACGACCATAAGTACACCTACGCCATCGGCACGATGTATATGGACATTGTCAGCGAGTGCGAGAAGCTGGGCGACTACGTGGTCAACGTCGTCGAGGCCCGCATGCGTGTCCGCCAACGCGAGAACTGAACATCTTTTTTGATATGTTTATGAAAATTCTGCGGGTTTTATAACATTTATTAAAAATAATTGCTTAATTTTGCAGCATAAAATAATAAATAATCAAAACGTATTGAGTAATATGCAAAAAAGATTAACCTCAATGGTTGCCATGATGCTGCTGTTCACCGTGAGCATCGTGGCTCAGGTCACCACTTCGTCGCTGACGGGTGTCGTAACCGAAACAAGCAGCAGAGAGACCATTATCGGTGCTTCTGTTCAGGCTGTCCACGTCCCCTCGGGAACACGTTACGCAGCCATCACCAATATTGACGGACGCTTTACCATTCAAGGTATGCGTACGGGCGGTCCCTACACCGTCACCGTGTCATATATTGGCTATCAGACCAAGCAGTTGACGGACATCACGCTCCAACTGGGTGAGACCTATGCGCTGGACGTTTGGCTCACGGAAGTGACCAGCGAGATTGATGAGATCGTCGTCATTGGCCGCGCTTCGCGTTTCGCAGGCGAGAAGACCGGTGCCTCGACGAACATCAACAGCATGACCATGGCCGAGCTGCCTACCATCAACCGCTCCATTCAGGACATCGCACGCCTGTCTCCCTATGCCAACGGCATGGGCTTCGCCGGCGGTGACGGCCGTTCCACCAACTTCACGCTTGACGGTGCCAACATGAACAACAACTTCGGCCTGTCAACCAGTCTGCCCGGTGGCGGCAACCCGGTGTCAATGGATGCTATCGAGGAAGTGCAGGTAGTGGTAGCCCCCTACGATGTGCGTCAGTCGAACTTCATCGGCGGTGGCATCAACGCCATCACCAAGTCGGGTACTAACACGTTCAAGGGCACGGCCTACATCTACTACAACAACGAGAACATGCGCGGTAACCGCATCGACAATCTGGAGCTGGCTGACCGCACCATCGACCGCACCACGACCTACGGCTTCACGCTGGGCGGCCCCATCATCAAGGACAAGCTGTTCTTCTTCGTCAACTACGAAGGCACCAAGCGTCCTGAGGAAGTGAACCGCTGGCGCGGCTCTGAGGACGGTGTTGCACAGAACCAGCAGTATATCTCACGCACGAAGCTGTCAGACCTGGAGCGTACACGCCAGTTCCTCATCAACAACTACGGCTATGACCCAGGTGCTTACGACAGCTATCCCGCCGACATCACCAACAACAAGTATCTGGCCCGCCTCGACTGGAACATCACGCAGAACCATCATCTGGCCCTGCGCTTCAACCACACCATCAACAAGACGTGGACCAACCCCAACGGCTCGTCGGCTGACGTGGGCTATCGCCTGAACGGAACCTACCGCATGGGTGCACAGTCCATGGCTTACTCCAACTCGCTTTATTCGATGAAGAACAAGATCACCACCATCAGTGCTGACTTCAACAGCCGCTTCGGTGAGCATGTTTCCAACCAGTTGCTCTTCACCTACTCTGACATTCAGGACGTGCGTGGCTCCAACTCGTCACCCTTCCCGTTTGTTGACATCATGTACGACTACAACCCGCAGACCAACGTGCAGACGCTGGAGCCTTACCTGTCGTTCGGCTACGAGCTGTTCACCTGGAACAACAAGGTGCAGGACAAGGTGACCACCATCACCGACAACCTGACCTACTACGCCGGTGAGCACAAGATCACTGCCGGTATCAACTACGAGCACCAGCTGGCACTCAACAACTATCAGCGTGGCGGCACGGGCTACTACCGTTACCGTTCGCTGGAGGAGTTCCTCAGCGGCGCTGCTCCTGAGTCAGTCGCACTGCAGTATGGCTACAACGGCGACGCCACTCCCGGCTCACGTGTCAAGTTCAACCAGTTGGGACTCTACTTGCAGGACGAGTGGAACATCAGACCTAACTTCAAGCTGACTGCCGGCATCCGTTTCGATGACCTAATGTTCGACAACGACGACATCATGCGCAACAATGCTATCTACAACCTCGACTTCGGCGGACGCCACATCGACACCGGCGCATGGCCCAAGAACAACATCCAGATTTCTCCGCGTCTGGGCTTCTCGTGGGACGTCTTTGGCGACCACTCGCTGAAAGTGCGTGGCGGTACGGGACTCTTTGCCGGACGTATTCCGCTGGTGTTCTTCACCAACATGCCGCAGAACTCGGGCATGATTCAGAACCTGGCCACGGCCACTACTTACTACAGCAACGGTCAGCCCACCAGCATCGACCCGCGTCTGGCCAGCTTCGCCGGCGGACTGGTGACCGACGTTGACCGCATCCGCGAACTGCTGGGCACACCGACCACCATCTCACCTGAAGACGGCATTGTATCAGGCGACTTCGCAGGCGTTGACCATAAGTTCAAGATGCCGCAGGACTGGAAGACCAGCATTGCCATTGACTATCAGATTCCCGTTGACTTCCCGCTGACCGTTACGGGTGAGTTCACCTACTCGAAGCACGTCAACGACATCATGCTTGACAACTATAACATCAAGCCCATTGACGACTCTTGGAACCGTCTGGTGGGAGCTGACAACCGCGTCATCTATCCCAGCGACTACAAGTACGCACCCACCTATACCGACGCAGCAGGCAACACCAAGTCGTTCACCGGCATGGCTGCCGTGCTGACCAACACCAGCCGCGGTTATGGTTGGACGGCTAACCTCACCGTCAATGCTAATCCTATCAAGGACCTGTTCATCATGGCAGCTTACACGCACACGGTCAACAAGCGCGTCAGCGGCATGCCCGGTTCTAACGCTTCGTCAGCATGGACCAGCCTCTACACCGTCAACGGACCGAACTTCCCCGACGTGCAGAGCGTGGCAACCGTTATCCCCGACCGCGTCGTGGCTAACATCAGCTATAAGTATGGCAAGGAGCACTTCTCCATCTTCTATCAGGGCTACCGTCCCGGTGGTTACAGCTTCTACTATGGCTCAGACATCAACGGCGACAACAACGCCTACGACCTGATGTATATCCCGCGCGACGACAGCGAAATCAAGTTCGCCACCGACGAGGACCGCGTGGCCTTCTGGGACTTCGTGGAGCAGGACGACTATCTGCGCAACCACAAGGGTGAGTACGCACAGGCCTTCTCAGCCTTTGCTCCTTGGGTGCACAAGTTCGACTTCCGCTGGGCTCACGACTTCGACCTGAAGATCGGCAACACGACACACAAGCTGCAGCTGTCAGCTGACGTGCAGAACGTGTTTAACATCTTCAATTCACGCTTCGGCGTCGAGAAGGTGATGACCACCAACTCTTGCAACAGCGGTAAGATTCTGAGCGTGAAGAGCATTGACAACGGCGTGCCCGTGTTCAAGACCAACGTTCCGCAGGGTGCAAGCACCTACGAGTGGAGCAACAGCAACGGTCAGTGCTGGCGCCTGCAAGTCGGTGTCAAGTACTTCTTCAACTAACAGAGTTGCATCCTGAACCGTTTTCATCAGCGGCGCCTACCGGTTTTCGGTGGGCGCCGCTTTGTTTTCCTGCTGCCCGATTTGAAAAAAATAAACAATCTGTGGGCCGTCGGTGGCGTTAAGTGTAAATAATTTTGTAACTTTGCAGCCACAAAGCAACAAAAGACAGACATGGGAAAGATTCTGCTGAGTTTTGACACGGAGGAGTTTGACGTGCCCCGCGAGCATGGCGTCAACATCACCTTGGAGGAGAGCATGAAGGTTTCCGTCGAGGGGACTTGCCGTATTCTTGATGTGCTGAACCGGAACGGTGTGCACGCGACGTTCTTCTGCACAGGCAACTTCGCGCGACAGGCGCCCGACGTTGTGCGGCGCATCATGGACGAGGGCCATGAGGTGGCCTGCCACGGCGTGGACCACTGGCAGCCCAAGGCGACGGACGTAGCCGAGTCGAAGCAGATCGTGGAGGGCGTGACGGGGCGTCAGGCCAACGGCTACCGCCAGCCTCGCATGTTTGCCGTGAGCGACAGCGAGCTTGCGCGCGTGGGCTACCGTTACAACTCGTCGCTCAATCCGGCGTTCATTCCCGGTCGTTACATGCACCTGTCAGAGCCGCGCACGTGGTTCATGAAGGGCGGGGTGATGCAGATTCCCGCCTCGGTCACGCCGTGGGTGCGTTTCCCGCTCTTCTGGTTGGCACTGCACAACCTGCCCGAAGCGCTTTACCACGCACTGGTGCGCCGCACGCTGTCGCACGACGACTATTTCGTGACTTATTTTCATCCTTGGGAGTTCTTTGAACTGAACGCGCACCCGGAATACAAGATACCGTTCATCATCCGCAACCACAGCGGGCACGCCATGGTGCAGCGCCTCGACCGTTTGGTCAAGATGCTCACGGCACACGGTCATGAGTTCATCACGTTTACAGAGTTTGTGGAGCGTAGTCTCGGCGCATCATCTCCCAGCATAGCTTCAGCCAGATGATGGTGACGGGCAGCGCCTTCAGTGCATAGGGCTGCACCCACTCACGCCGCAGGTAGGCCGGGAACAGATCACTCGGTGACAGACTGCTCAGCACGAAGGCAAACACCAGCAAGGCGATGTCCCACCCGGTGCGCTGCCACGGTGCTGCCGTGTACCAGATGACGATGCCCACGAAGGGAATGATGTAGCCGCTCGACTCGCTGCCCGTCGAGAACAGCACGACGAACATCAGCGTCGAGGCGAGCAACGTCTGCCGGAAAGCCGCATGGCGGTATTGCGACCGCCGCAGGTAAGGCAGGCAGAACAGGAGGACGCCTGCCTCGATGAGCCACAGGTCGCTGAACGCCAGCCCCGACACGCGGTGCACCATGCCCAGCAGCGATATGTTCTGCGCTATCTCGTGCACGTTCTCCCCGTTCTTCGCAATGATGTCAGTGACCCATGCCGCGTATTGGCCCATGATGTAGTCGGGACTGCTGATGAGCATGGGCAGCGCGAAGAGCACGGCCCCCCACCCCACCAGTGCCAGCACGAAGCGCAGCTTGTGCTTCGAGAAAAAGAAGAACGCCAGTCCGACGATGCCGTAAATCTTCACCAGCGTGCCGACGACGATGAAGAAGGCTGCCTCAGCGTCGCGCTCACGCTCAATGAGGAAGAACGCCAGCACGATGATGGCGGCAATGGCGATGTTGAACTGCTGCATGAACAGCGCCGTCAGCAGCTCGTGGGCACAGAACCAGAAGATGAAGACCTGCTGGCGCTGCGTCATGGTGGACCGGCGCACGGCCACGTAAAGGAACAGCGACAGCATGACACACCACAGGATGAGTCCCAACCACTCTGGCATCACGGCAAACGGCGCAATGATGAGCGAGAACAGCGGGCCGTAGTGGTTGGAGTCAGCATACTCCTCGGGGTAAGGCACGTAGAGCGCCGTCTGCTGCCACGTGTGCCAGAACACGCCGCGGAAGACGAGGAAGTTGTTGTGATGGTGCATCTTGCTGAGAGCTGACACCAGTCCCAGCAGTAGCCACAGCCCACACAGCGTGCGGTAGTCGCGC
This sequence comes from Prevotella sp., assembly GCA_017467705.1. Classification (GTDB taxonomy): domain Bacteria; phylum Bacteroidota; class Bacteroidia; order Bacteroidales; family Bacteroidaceae; genus Prevotella. The sequence goes on from JAFUSC010000160.1 coordinate 9,500, forward strand.
AGAAAAGGCCTGGCAAAGAATGTGCGAAGTTTCTCTTTCATCGGTTCTTTTGTCAGAATGTTTGCTGCAAAGGTACGAAAAATTAAGAATAAAGAATTAAGAATTAAGAATTATTTTGTACCTTTGCACACAAAGAGTGAGACGCACAGGATTTCGGTGGTAATCAACACCTAAAACGCCGCGCAGCATCTGGAGCAGGAGCTGCAGGCGGTCAATGGTTTTGACGAGGTGCTCATCTGCGACATGGAGAGCACGGACGCCACGCTCGACATTGCCCGCCGCCACGGTTGCCGGGTGGTGACGTTCCCGCGCCGCGACCATAACATCGTGGAGCCTGCGCGCGAGTTCGCCATCCACGAAGCGCAGTGCGAGTGGGTGCTGGTGGTCGATGCCGACGAGATTGTCACGCCGCAGCTCCGGGCCTATCTCTATCAGCTCATTCAGCAGCCAGACTGTCCTGACGGTCTGTTCATTCCCCGCAAGAATTACTTTATGGGCCGCTTCATGCGCTGTCATTACCCTGACCACATCCTGCGCTTCTTCCGTCAGTCGAAGACCCACTGGCCACCAGTCATCCACTGCGTGCCGGAGGTCAGCGGGCGCGTGGAGAAGATTCCCGCCAAGCGCCGCGAGCTGGCCTTTGAGCATCTGGCCAACGACACCATAGAGAACATTGTCAGCAAGACCAACCAATACACGCGCAACGAACTGACGCGCAAGCAGCACAAGCACTACGGCGCACTGGCCTTCCTGTGGCGTCCGTTCTTCCGCTTCTTCAAGACTTACATCCTGAAAGGCGCCATCCTCGACGGCCGACCCGGATTCATCAAAGCCGTGTTAGAAGGCTATTACCAGTTCATCTTCCTGGCAAAGAAGTACGAACAAGACCGGTAAAGACCACGAATTTCACAAATTAAACGAATTATTTTTTTACCACAGATTTATCAGATGACACAGATAATGAACGCTCGAGTCTGTGGTTGAAATTCGTTTAATTCGTGAAATTCGTGGTTCAATCAATTATCCGTGTAATCTACGTAATCTGTGGTTAAAAATTCGTTTAATTCGTGAAATTCGTGGTTCAATAAATAATCCGTGTAATCTACTAATCTGTGGTTGAAATTCGTTTAATTCGTGAAATTCGTGGTTCAATCAATAATCCGTAGCTTCACAGTTTACTCAAAATCCTTTTCCGTTCTTCTTCGCTGAACTCGGCGTTGAACTGTTCGCGTGTGCGCTTCCAGCGGTTGTGGCTCCACAGCCACAGGCCCGGTGCACGGCGGATGCTCTGTTCCAGCAGACGGAAATACTGTTCCGTCACGCCGAACTTCGGCAGTTGCTTCGTGTCATCACAAATCTTGATGACCTTCGCCACGTAGTAGCCGCGGCGCGGACGGTGGATGTCAAGGTAGTAGACGGACGTGTCGAGTATGCGGGCTATGCGCTCGCCGCCGGTGTAGGCGGGCGTGTCGTGATTGAGGAACCACGGCCAGTAGTGCATGGCGCCGAAGCCCGGCACTTGATCGGCAATGTAGCCCGTGATGGTCACCTTGCCCTCCTTCTTCCATGCGGCCAGCTGGCGGAACGCATCCAGCATCTCCACCGAATGAGCGTGGCAACGGCCACGCGAGTAGAGGAACAGGCGGTTCATGACTTTGTTCTCAATGGGGTGATAGAGCTGTGCGCAGATAACGTCAGCAGGAACGTGCAGCGGCAGCGAGCTGATCCACTCCCAGTTGCAGTAGTGGCCTAAGTAGATGCTGACGCTGCGCCCGCGACGCGCATCGTCGGCCACCTGCTCCATGCCCTCGAACACCATGCGCCGCCGCATGTTCTGCTCGCTGATGGAGAACATCTTGACCGTCTCCACCATGTAGTCGCAGAACCAGTGGTAGAAGTCGCGCTCCGTGCGGCGCAGCTCCTCTGCCGACTTCTCGGGGAACGATGACGCCAAGTTCTGCCGCACCACCTTCTTGCGATAGCCCGCCACGTGGTAGATCAGCACGTAGAGCAGGTCAGAGAAGCAGTAGTGAACGCGGAACGGCAGCAGTGAAAACAGATACCAGACGGCAAAGAGTACGTAATACATGGGCGTGATGTCACTTTTTCGGGGTTTATATTTCAGTGGGCTAATCCTCTTTCCTGTAGTCGGGGAACGTCACCGACAACGCTTTCGGGAACAGCCGCGCCAGCTCGTCGTAGCTGACGCTGTGCTTCGAGCTCTTGCGCAGCTCCTTCTGTCGCCACGGCACGCGCAGCTTGCGGTCGGCAGGATAGCAGTGACCGTAAAGCTCAAACTCTGAGAACGAGCCTAACGGCGTGCGGCGCAGCGTGTCAACGATGACGCGGTCCCACGTCGTGCCCGCCGTGGCGCCCTGCTCCAGCTGCGCGTGCAGCACGGCCAGCTGTTGCTTGTCGAAGATCATCTTGTGCGCAATGTACGACAGCTGCTGCATGGGGAAGCGACCCGTCAGCGCCTGCTGCGTCAGGTAGTAGGGGAAGTAGTACTCCTTCGACATGTAGAACACCGGCCGTCCCCCCTCGGCCAAGAACGTGTGCGGGCGCATCAGGATGTGGTCCGCATCGATGGTGACGTAGTGGCGTCGCGTGCCTACGTTGCCCGACAGCTTCAGCAGCTGCTGGAATATCCATCCGCTGCGGTCGTTGCCGTTGCGGTCGGTGTAACCGATGTCGCGCACGCCGTAGCCCAGCACCGTGTTCTCGTCGGTGAACGTCAGACCGTTGGCCCGGGCGAAGTCCATGATGACGGGGCTGGGCGGTGCCACCAAGTAGATGCCGTCCACGGTGTTGTTGCAGTTGCGGCGCAGGCCCTCCAAGCACAGTGGCAGGATGTCCATGTCCTTCTCTATCACGGGTATGACGATGTCAATCGGGTCACGGTCCGCCGTCGGCATGCTGACGGGCAGCAGGCTGCGCACATCGTACAGCGCGCTGCGCCACGTGCCAAACAGGAACGTGTAGAGCTTCTTACGCCTCATAACATGTTCAACATTGTAGGGAGCATAATCGTTAATTCTACTTATGGACAAATCATTCATAGAAAGACTACGTCAACCTTCTGGCCTTTGGACGCAAACTCTTCAATGATTTGCTGCTTTACCTCCTGTTTGTGCTTCAAAGCAGTCTTAAAACGCTCCAAAGCTGTCACTTTCTTTTCTTCCATCGTTACATCGTTTAATTCTGTGGCAAAGATACAACTAATTTTCTATTCAGCAAAATAATTGAAAAGATTTTGTTGAAAATAGGAAATTGGCGTCACAATAAAAACAGCCACCGACTCGTTGTGACGAGAGCCGGTGGCTGAATGTTTTTGTTGCGGGAAGGGATGCTTACCAGTCCTCCTCGTCCCAGTAAGGATCAAAGTCGTTTTCGCGGCCAAGTGCTCCGCCACCGACCTTACCGCCGACATCCTTCAAGTCTTCTGAACCCTTGCCGCCGCCCCATGAGCCAGCCATCAGGTTGCTTTCTATCTTCATGGCTACAATATCCATTGTAGGATTGATATATTGCTTTTTCATTGTTTGTTTCCTTTCTTTTGTTTTCTAATGAATAACTTTCTCTTTTTGTCTAAGGATTTTAAGGATTTAAAGGATTCTGCTATCGCGTCCTGTCCTTTACTTTCTTTTTTTCTAAGGAGTCAAGGAGAGAAGGAGTTTACTATTGCTTCTATTCCTTTTAATCCTTTTGATCCTTAGCATTTTCTTTCTTTTTGTCTAAGGAGTCAAGGAGAAAAGGAGTTTTTATTCTCCCTGACTCCTATACTCCTTAGAATAGAATCAGCGGATCACCACCTTCTTACCGTTGATGATATAGATGCCCTTCGTGGGATTCTCCACGCGGCGGCCATCCAGCGTGTAGTAACGGTTATTGGTGATGGCTTCACGGTTCACGTTCGTAATGGCTGTTGTTTCATCAAAGCCGATGAACGTTCTGGCGCTTCCGCCAAGCTGCAAGTATGCTCTGTGGGGAGCAACAGCCTCGCCGTTTGCCTGATAGAAACCAACGTTCTCTCCGTTGACATCAACATTAAGAATGTAGTTTGTCTTTCCGTCAGCATTAGTTGCCAGTTCATCAATGCCAGTCAATGTGCCGATAAGCTCGCTTGTAACTGTAGCCGTCGGTTCTGCGTCAGTGACGGGAACAACATGTTCTGCACTGCCACCATTCGGGTTGCGCAGCACGACAGCAACATTTGCGGGAACAATGTCTACTTGGGTGAACTTCACCGTGCCGCCATCAACCTCATTAGCAACGTATGCCTCCATGTCAGTCAGTCCAGTAAAGTCAAGGGCAACGTCAGTGTAGTATGTAGCCATGCCAGCATCAGTAATCTTAATACGTTCGGCGACCTTCTCAATAGAAGACAGTTCCTTAATACCATTAACACTAAAGTATTTCTTTGCATTACCCTTTATGAGGACTTTTGCTATACCAATGTTATATGCCTTGCCACCATCGGTCAATCCGAAATCTGGGCGGAAAGCACTCTTTAACTCAACGGGGATAGTATTGTCTTCATCTGTTTCATCTGCATTGTCTGCAAGGGCGAGGTTTGTATTGACAAGGTCTTGAGGATCAAACTTATTGTTCTTCCAGCTACCTACAATGTATCCTTCTACGTATATTTCATTACCTGTTGCAGTTCCATCAATCACCTCAGCCACAGTGTAGGGGTTATCTTTCGTTCCCTTTGTTGCTGCATTGGGGTCTACCACGGTAACGGTGATAGTTTTCGATGCTGCTAAGAATCCATCAGTAGCAGGAGCTGAGATAGTGATAGTTGCCTCACCCTCTGCAACAGCAGTAATGGTGTAAGTCGTTCCGCTCTTCAGTGCAACGGTGGCAACGCTCGGGGCATCACTCTCAGCACTGATGGCACCGTCTGTGTTGGTGGTCAGCGTCACGTCAGCCGTCTCACCCACGTTCAGTTCCACTTCTGCCTTGTCAACGTCGAATGTCGGCGTTTCCTTGCTGCCGCGGGTCAGCGAAACGAGCTGGTTGCTTGCGTCAAACTCGTAAGTGCTGTTATACTTTTTCAAGTTACCATAGATAACCACTTCATCACCTACCTGAATGTCGTCTTCGGAGGTGAACCAATCGCCGTTGTAGCTAAATCCACGATAAGCTTGCAGCTGGTCTGCGGTGGTTGTGCCATCAGCAGAGATGTTATAGGTGATGTTGCCAAACTGTGAACTATAGGCCGTTACGATTTCCGACACAATACCCTTAGCATAAACACCCGTTACGCCTGTGCCTGCGTCAATGGCTGCGCGAGCCTCGGCCACAGTGTAGGGATGTTCTGCACTGCCGTCATTTGCATTGGGGTCAACGATTGTGACAGAGAAGGACTTGCTAACTTCTTCATAGGTTTCTACATCAGTTGGGGTAACGGTTACGGTCACGTTAACGCTACCAATGTTTGAGCCAGCAAGGTAATCACCGTTTGTGTCAACTACAAGCAGGTCATCGTTGTCTGCACTCCAAGTTACAGTGTATGCACTGGCGGTGACACCAGTAGCAGGAGTAATGGTTGCCTCGAATGTTCCTTCTCCATCAATGTTGATGGATGTAGGAGTAATGGATTCAATAGAAGCTATCTTTGTCTTTTGTGGAGTGTCGGATGAAACTTTTTTATAAAAAGCCGTAACGCATTCTTTGATGTTGGCATTAATACTTGTGTAGCAACGCCAGTCCTGAGAGTTATATACGCCAATGTAACGTGATGTCGCTGTGTTTAGAAGGAAGTCAACACCATTGTTGTCATAGATAGTAAATGCGTTATTGCTGTTTGTGCCAACACGAACACCATTGTTGGTGTTGGTACAATACAGATAGTTCTCTGTATCAGCTACATTGAACTTGTAAGAACCGTCACTCTTTGTAACTACCCATTGCAGAGTTGCTGCAACTTCACCAGAAATCTCTGATTTGTCAGTGCTCAACGTAACGGCAGTAGCAGCGGGTGCACTACTTGTCCCGCCATTATTTGACATGGCAGTTGCCGTAGTCTGGTCAACGATAACCACGATGTCACCTGTCTGAAGGTTTGCAGGGGCAGTCTTTACCCAAGAATCCGCAGCCCATGCGGACACGGTTCCCATGAGCATCATGACGACACTCAATAATGAAAAACGTAAAAGTTTTTGTTTCATAATGTTTTGTTTTTATTGTTAATAATGTTATGATAATAGTCTTTGGCAGGGCCTTTTGGAGGGCTGTGTGTGCAGGCCGGACGATTCCGACCATGCAAAGATAAACATTATTTATGAAAAACAGGGCATCATTCGCAGAAAAATTTTGTTCTTGCTTTAATATTTGCTTTTCCCTCACACAAAAAGCAGACATCCGCTGTAGTCACGGACTTTTTATTACGACCACGAATGACGCGAATTAAACGAATTATTTTACTACCACAGATGACGCAGATGACACGGATTTTATTAAAAGCCACGGACAAGCACGGACGGGCACGGACTTTTTATATATTCGTTCATTCGTCCATTCGTCTAAAAACGTTCTTTCGTCCTTTATGTGAATGGCGAGTGTGCCGTCACCGTTGACAGCGTTATTTTAAAGGGACCACGAATTTCACGAATTATTTTACTACCACAGATTTCGCAGATGACACGGATTACAAGAAATCTGTATTGTGTGATTTGATTAGATTTGTGGGATTTCTCGCCGCAGGCGACTTATATAATAATGTACGTGCGCGCGTAATGGAACACAAAGGCACGAAGACATGAAGAAAAAGCGAACAACCACTTACAATTTCCTGAAATGGGAGTCCACAAAGGAAAGAGCTGCGGCCACAGCTCTTCTTTGTGAGCTTCCGTTAAAGGAATAACAAGCAACAATGTCTTTGTTTCCTTGTGACTTTGTGTTTAGTTTGAAATATGGACTTTTTCTCTCACGCCGAGGCGCAGAGTTTCGCAGAGCCCTACGTATATAAAAGTCCGTATTACAACAGCTAAGAATATCATAAAAGCCCTTTAAAATAACGCTGTCAACGTTGTTTGACAGTACTTGCTGTCAAGTAAGGTTGACAGTAAACGCTGTCATCATGCTTTGACGGACTTTCCGTCAAAGGGTGGCGGTGAGACCGTCAAAGGCTGACGGCGCGACCGTCACGGGCTGACGGGACGACCGTCAAGCAGTGACGGCACGTCCGCCATTCACAAAAAGGACGAAAGAACGCCCGTCTGTCCATCGGTTCTGAAGCAGGTTCTGTGGCCTCAGTGCCTGTCTTGCGGCAGAACTGTATGAGTCGCCTGCGGCGAGAAATCCAACAAATCGTCACAAATCTATCAATAAAAATGTTGGATTTGTGGAGATTTGCAAGATTTCTGCCCCGACAGGGGCACTCCTGCAACATGTCCGTGGCCATGGGTGGTGCATTACAAAATGCACCGACCAATGGCATCGGCATTACAAATGCCGATGAACGGAATAAGCGGCAAAGCCGAGCGACAAATGCCGATGAACGGAAAATGCCGATGAACGGGTATAAAAATAATCCGTGTAATCTGCGAAATCTGTGGTAGTAATAAAGAAGTCCGTGCCCGTCCGTGTAAGTCCGTGGCTTTTAATGAAATCCGTGTCATCTGCGAAATCTGTGGTAGTAATAAAAAAGTCCGTGCCCGTCCGTGTGAGTCCGTGGCTTTTAATAAAATTCGCGTAATCTGCGAAATCTGTGGTAGTAAAATAATTCGTTTAATTCGCGTGATTCGTGGTCGTAATAAAGAAGTCCGTGGTTATTGGGGGGACGTGGTGCGGCGGTAGTGCCAGAGCTCCAG
>JAFUSC010000015.1 GCA_017467705.1 Prevotella sp.
CCCTCGGGGAGGTTTGGAGGGGGCTTCTTCATTCCTAAACGCCTGCCGCCAGACGTTAATCCAGAAGGGCGATGAGACGACGGGCTGGTCGACGGGCTGGCGCATCAACCTATGGGCACGGCTGCACGACGGAGAACAGGCTTACCGCATCTACCGCAAACTGCTGACGTTCACCGATGCACAGGACGACCAACGCCCGGGCACGCGGCACGCCGGCGGTACGTATGCCAACCTGTTCGACGCGCATCCGCCGTTCCAGATTGACGGTAACTTCGGCGGCACAGCCGGCGTCTGCGAGATGCTGCTGCAATCCTGCGTAGCTAAAGCCTCCCCCTCGGGGGAGGTTTGGAGGGGGGCTTTCCCCCAGGGAGGTTTGGATGGGGCTTTCACCCTCATCGAACTGCTCCCCGCCCTGCCCGCAGCATGGAAGGACGGTGCCGTGAGCGGACTGTGCGCCCGCGGCGGCTACGAGGTGAGCATGGAGTGGAAGGACGGCAAGGTGGTCACCGCCACCATCAAAGCCAAGAAGGGCGGTGACGTCACCCTCATCTATAACGGACAGCAACAGCAACTGAAGCTGAAAGCAGGCGAAGAAGTCACAATACGGCCTTCGGCCTAAATGATAAACTTACGGCCTTCGGCCTAAATGATAAATGAGAAATGAAAAATGAGAAATCTATGCAGAAGTATTATACATATTATATAGAAAGTCTGAAAAGCTGGTGGATGATAACTGTATCTTTTATCATTTATCATTTATCAATTATCATTTATGCCAAAGGCCGCAATTTTATCATTTACCATTTTATCATTTAGCGGCGCAGCCGCGCAGACTTGGATGCACCACCCGCAAGCCAACGCCACACAGCAGGTGTGGTTCCGTCACGACCTGTCGCTCCACGACGTGCCGCAGCAGATGCACCTCAACGTGGCCAGTGCAGGCCGCTTCATTGTCTACGTCAACGGCTATCACGTCAGCAAGGAGCTCTTCTCGGGCAATGCCGACGGCGCCGTGGCTCTGCACGTCTACGACGTGACGCGCTTTCTGCGCAGCGGCGATAACATCATCGGCGTGTGGTACGCCCCGGCACCCGAGGGCTACACCACGGACGACGCCATGCTGCGCCAGCTCAACATCACACTGGCAGGCATCACGGCCGACGGCCACCACTTCACCATGGACGACAGCAAAGGCTGGTTTTGCCGACAGGCCAACGCACGCATCACCATGGGCGGCGAGTTCATCGACGGCATGAACTACAAAAGCAGCTGGAACACGGGCCCGCTGCGCATCATGGAGTGGCTGCCGACAGCATGTATTGCGGAAGACGGCAGGTGGAAAACGGAAAACAATTCGCTGCGCGTGATGCAGTGGCAGTCGGACGACACGCACGCCTTCTACATCAAGCGCATCCTGCAACGCGCCAAGGTCATTCAGCAGGGACGGACCATCATCTACGACTTCGGCGAGCCGGTCAACGGCTGGGTGCGGGTGACGCTGCGCGGATGCAAGAAGGGTGAGATGGTAGAGGTCAACGGCCTGCGCTACGTGTGCACCGGCAAGACCGACGAACAGGCGTGCCGCCGCTTCACCACGGGCGAGGCCGGCACCGCACGCATCATACTGCCCGCCGGCCGCGGTCGCAGCAACATCGCCCGCGTGGAAGCAGTGGAAATTTACAGCAAGTGATTATTCTCCATAAAACAGAGCATCATGAACGTACAGATAGAACCATCGTGGAAGGAACGGCTGCAAGGCGAGTTCGAGAAGCCTTACTTCGAGCGGCTGACGCAGGCGGTGAGGCAGGAGTACACGCAGATGACGTGCTACCCGCCGGGACGGCTGATATTCAATGCCTTTAACCTGTGCCCGTTCGACCAAGTGAAGGTGGTCATCATCGGGCAGGACCCCTACCACGAGCCCGGACAGGCCCACGGCCTGAGCTTCTCGGTGCAGGACGGTGTGATATTCCCGCCGTCGCTGCAGAACATCTTTAAGGAAATCGAAGACGACCTCGGCACCCCCGTGCCGCCGACGGGCAACCTGACGCGCTGGGCCGAGCAGGGCGTGCTGCTGCTCAACGCCACGCTGACCGTCCGTGCCCACATGGCCAACAGCCACGCCACGCTGGGTTGGCAGACGTTCACCGATGCTGCCATCCATGCACTGGCCACGCAGCGCGAGCACTTGGTCTACATGCTGTGGGGCGGCTTTGCACGCGGCAAGAGCTACATGATTGACAAGACGCGAAACCTTGTGTTGGAGTCCGTGCACCCGTCGCCGCTCTCGGCCAACCGTGGCGGCTGGTTCGGACAGCATCAGTTCTCGCGCTGTAATGCGTATCTTAAACAAAACGGCATTGAGCCGATAAAGTGGTGACGGCTATGGACATTCCCCCCATTCTTGAAGTCGGCGGTGTGCTGATTTCGTCTGACATCCTGACCGAGCGCTTCTGTTGTGATTACGAGAAGTGCAAGGGAATCTGCTGCGTCGAGGGTGATGCCGGCGCGCCCGTGACGCTGGACGAAGTAGCGGACATTGAGGAAGCGCTTGACGGCGTATGGCCAGAGCTTACGGCGTCGGCACAGAGCATCATCGACCGTCAGGGCGTGGCCTACACGGATGAGGAAGGTGACTTGGTGACAAGCATCGTGCGAGGCAAGGAGTGCGTGTTTGCAAAGGAAGAAGAGGGCTGTTGGCTCTGTATGCTGGAGAAAGTGGCACGACAGAAGTCGGCAGCCAAACCTCAAACCTCAAATCTCAAATCTCAAACCTCAAATCTCAAATCTCAATTCATCAAGCCCATCAGCTGTGCGCTTTATCCCATCCGTGAGAAGCGGTTTTCGGTTGGGCTCATCGGTCTGAACTATCACCGTTGGGATGTCTGCCGCGACGCACGTGAAAAAGGGAAAGCGCTTGACATTCCCGTCTACAAGTTCTTGCGTGAGCCCCTCATCCGTCGCTTCGGCGAAGCGTGGTATCAGGAGCTGTGCGAAGTGGCAGCCCTCTTTTAAGCGCAGCGTTTCTAACAAAAAAAAGAGAGACACTATCATCACGACAGGGTCTCTTCTTGTAAAAAACTTATATAATAATACACGTATGTCAATCGTCGATGCTGGGACTGGCTGCGCCGCCGACGATCTGACACCCGACTGCACTGTGCCAGAACAACCACGTCTGAACAGCCACGGCAGGACGCGCGCCCACGGCGTGGCGGCACCTTGCACTTGCATCATGCTTGTTTTCTCTTTCACCGTCGGCACTTACATCGAGCACCGTCGGCATCTTCTCACGTCAAGGCTGGTCTTCTGACTACGCCCCACCCCGAAGCGCCTTCTCGCCCAAGCGGACAATGGCTTTCTGCTTCGAAGCTATACGGGGGCTCACAGCTGCGGGACAGTACGGGATTTTCGCCCGATTCCCAATTAAGCGCGGCTAAGCACACCTTAACTCGCTGCAAAGGTACAACATTCTGCTGAACGGACAAAACTTTTCGCCGTTTATTTTCGAAACCTTACACCAAACGCTTCAACCAGATTCCCATGAAACGGTCGTAGACAATATAGCCCATGGAAGTGTTGTAGACAAGGTCTTTGTCCACCAGTACATCAAGTGCCGTCTTGACACTGCTGGCACTGGGAAGGCCGTACTTCCTAAGAAACTCACCTGACTGCGGACTTTTCGTCACGCCTTCTTTGGCTATCGCCTTCAACAGCTGGAACTGATTGTCAGTGAGAAAAGTCACCAGTCCCTCATACTGCATGGCGCTGCGACCGACAATGTGCAAGATGGCCTCAGCCACCTGTTGGTCAGTTTCCACGCGGCGCCCCGATGCATACAAGTGGTTGAGTAATACCTGTATGTTGTAAGTCACACCGTCGAAACGCTGATAAAGATGACGGAACACGTCCCTGTCCAGATAACTTTTTTTCTTTTCAAACAGCCGACTGGCATAATCATAGTATATTTCCTCGTTAATAGGTTCCAGCCCCATGGACGCCGTGCTCTGATAGAAGGGGCGATCAGGCGAACTGAACATCTGGGCCATAAGGTGCTGCTTGCTTCCCGAGAAGATGAAAGTGACGTTTGTTGCGAATTGGACATAAGAGCGCAGCAAGGCTTCCGTGCCCGTCTCCGGGTAGTTCATAATCTGCTGAAACTCATCAATGGCTATGTAAATGTGATGCTTACTCTGGTTCATGTAGTCGAAGATGGTCTTCAACGTCAGGGCCGACTGTGTCGGCTCAATGCTGACAGACACCGTTGGCATGCCCGTGATGGGGTCTGCACTGAACACAGGACGCCATGAACCGAAAAACTCCAGCAGCCGGTTAAGTGCCTTCTGTTCATAAGAAAGCGTATATTGCGCAATGGCCGTACCCAACAGCTGCACAAAATCGTGTTGGTTTTTCGTTGAGAAAATATCAATATATATGCACACTGCGTTCTTGTCTTGCTGATGAAGCAGATAAAAAACATGATTAATAAGTCCTGTTTTCCCAATTCTACGAGGCGAAATGAGTGTTGTATTACGCCCGTTTTTCAGGTTTTCAATCAGTTCTTCGCTCTCCTCCGTACGGTCGAAGAAATAATCCGGACCTGCATACCCCAAGTAAATAAAGGGATTCTGCTGCTTTTGAAAGTTTTTCGTTGCCATCTTTTGCCTTGTTTTTTAGGTTTTCTATCACGTAAAGTCCGTCACGTAAAGTCCGTGACGGACTTTACGTGATGCAAAGGTACAACATTCTGCTGAACGGACAAAACTTTTCGCCGTAAAATTGTTAAAGAAATAGGAAAGGACTTGCTGCGCAGAGCAAACAAATAACCTCCCCTGACCCATCCGGAGGAAAGGGTCAGGGGAGGTCAACTGATGAAAAGACGGGTTATTTGTTGTCGCTGATCAGGCACTCACCTGTCATGTCGGCGGGCTGCTCCAGTCCCATGATGTGCAGGATGGAGGGAGCGACGTCGGCCAGACGACCGTCCTTCACGGTGGCCGAGTTGTTGTCAGTCACGTAGATGAAGGGCACGGGGTTCAGCGAGTGGGCCGTGTTCGGCGTGCCGTCGGGGTTGATGGCGTTGTCGGCATTGCCGTGGTCGGCAATGATGATGGCCTCGTAGTCGTTGGCCTTGGCAGCCTCGATGACGTCGTGCACGCAGTGGTCAACAGCCCAGACGGCCTTGGCAATGGCGTTGTAGACACCCGTGTGTCCTACCATGTCGCCGTTGGCGAAGTTGACAACGATGAAGTCGTACTTGTTCTCGTTGATGGCAGCGACGAGCTTGTCTTTCACCTCGTAGGCCGACATCTCGGGTTTGAGGTCGTA
>JAFUSC010000161.1 GCA_017467705.1 Prevotella sp.
ATGCCAGCGAACTGCTTACTGCGGTTATTGAAGTCAATCCTAAGTTCCATAAATTCTATCAAATGTATAATTTATACGCAGCGTGATGAATAATCATTCACTTGCGAAAGTTCAGTAAATAAGTAAAAAGTTAATACAATGATGATACAAACAATCTGTTCAATGAAGGTTCAAGGATGGGTAATGGTTTTACCTTTTTACCTTTTTACCTTTTTACCTTTAGGGGCTCAGCCGAAGCAGTGGACACTCCGCCAATGCACAGAGTACGCCGTCAGCCACAATCTGCAAATCAAACAGCGTGACAACCAACGCCGTCAGCAGGAGTTGCAGTTGTCGACAGCCCGTAACTCACGTCTGCCAAACCTTGATGCCAGTGTAGGCGAGAACATCTCGTTCGGTCGTGGACTGACGGCGCAGAACACGTACACGAACACCAACACCAGCTCAACGTCGTTCTCGCTCGGCACGAGTGTCCCCCTGTTCACCGGTTTTCAGATTCCCAACACCATCCGGCTCAACGAACTGAACTTAGAAGCAGCCACGCAGGACTTGGAGAAAGCCAAGAACGACATCCGCATACAGGTGGCACAGGCTTACGTGCAGATTCTTTACGACATGGAAATCAGCGACGTGGCCCGCCGTCAGATTGCTATTGACTCGTTACAAGTGTACCGCTTGCAGACGATGCTTGACAACGGAAAGGTGAGCGCTGCCGAACTGTCGCAGCAGCAGGCTACGTTGGCACAGAGTCAGCTCACTGCAACGCAGGCCGACAACCAGTTGCAGCTCGACATACTGACGCTGACACAACTGTTGGAACTGCCGTCACCTGATGGCTTCTCTGTCGTGCGCCCCGACCTCGACGGGCTTGTGTGCCGTGATCTTGTCGCGGTTTCTCCTGCCGCCATTTATGCCGAGGCCATCACGGCCCGTCCAGAGGTGGCTGCTGAACAGTTGCGTCTGCAAGGGACGGAGAACAACATCAAGATAGCTGAGGCGGGTTATTATCCGCAGCTCTCGTTCAGTGCCGGACTGGGCAGCAACTACTACAAGACCAGCGGATACGATGCCGACGGATTTTTCAAGCAGTTGAAAAACAACTTCTCGCAGTATGTCGGACTGAACCTGAGCATCCCCATCTTCAACCGTTTCCAGACGCGCAACAGTGTGCGCACGGCCCGTATAGAGCAAGAGACACAGCAGTTGCAGCTCGACAACGTGAAGAAACAGCTATATAAGGAAATACAGCAGGTGTACTATAATGCCACGGCGGCACAGCAGAAGTGGAAGAGCAGTCGGCAGGCTGCGTCGGCTGCACAGGATGCCTTCACGCTGATGCAGGCCAAATACGAGAACGGTAAGGCCAATATCACAGAGTTCAACGAGGCGAAGAACAACTACATGAAGTCGGAAAGCGACCTCGTGCAGGCGCAGTACGAATACCTCTATCAAAATGCGTTGCTGAACTTCTATCGCGGGCATCCGCTTGATTTCTGACAATCAGGCTTCATTTTTCTTTCAAAATCGTCCATTTACGGGGGCGTTCTGTTTAAAACGTGGTGAAAAATTTTGCTTTTACCACGTTTTTTCGTACCTTTGCAACGATTTGTGCACGTACATGAAGTTATGACGATAGCAGACTATATCACGCAGGATGCAGACGAGCGCCGGTTTTCGTTCGAGGTGTTGCCGCCGCTGAAGGGCAATGGCACAGAAGCACTTTACCGCACTATTGATAAACTGGTGCAGTTTAATCCCGCGTTCATCAATATCACGACGCATCATTCAGAATACGTCTACCGCGAGCTGCCCGACGGACAGTTCGAGCGGTTGCGCGTGCGTCGCCGTCCCGGCACCGTAGCCATTGCTGCGGCTATTCAGCAGAAATACAATATTCCGGTGGAACCACATGTCATTTGCAGTGGCCGTACGATTGAGGAGATCGAGTATGAACTGCTTGACCTGCAGTTCCTCGGCATACGCAATCTGATGCTGCTGCGTGGTGACAAGGCGAAGGAGGACAGCAGTTTCGTGCCTACACCGGGCGGACATGCACATACGACAGACCTGATCCGGCAAGTGGTGCGCTTCAACGAAGGATTCTTTGCTGACGGCACTGCCATCAAGCACCCCGGACAGCCGTTTGATTTCGGTGTGGCCTGCTACCCCGAGAAGCACGAGGAGGCCCCCAATCTGGAGCGTGACATGGAATACCTGAAACAGAAGCAGGACTTGGGTGCACAGTATGCCGTGACACAGCTCTTCTTTGACAACGGGAAGTTCTTTGCGTTCGTGGAGCATGCGCGGCAGATGGGTATCACCATCCCCATTGTACCGGGCATCAAACCCTTCGCCAAACTGAGTCAGCTGACCATGGTGCCCAAGACGTTCCACTGCGATATTCCTGAGGCGTTGGCCAAGGAAATCGTGAAGTGTACTACTGACAACGAAGCACGACAGTTAGGCATCGAGTGGACCACGGCACAGTGTCAGGAGCTGTATGCTCACGGCGTGAAGAACATTCACTTCTACACGATGTCAGCTGTAGACTCAGTAGCAGAGATAGCCAAGAGACTGCTGTAAGTGATAAGTGAAAAGTGATAAGTGGCAATTAAGCATTAAGCATTAAGCATTAAGCATTATGAACTGGAGCGAGGTCATAGGACAGAAGGAAGCGCAGGCGCGACTGATGCAGTTGGTGGAGGAGCAACGGCTTCCCCACGCGCTGATGCTCTGCGGTCCGTCGGGCAGCGGTAAGCTGGCGCTGGCCGTGGCCTTTGCGTGTCATCTGCTTGGTGGAGGGGGGAAGGTTGAAGGTGAAGGGAGAATACCTGAAGGGCAGGAGCTATTCTCCTTTAACCCTCCACCCTCCACCCTCCACCAGAATAACCTCATGCTCGATAATCTGGAGCATCCTGACCTGCACTTTACTTACCCCACCATCAAACTGCCGTCGATGAACAGCGACTACAAGCCCGTGAGCGATGACTTCGCCCGCGAGTGGCACGAGCTCATCATGCGCGGTCCTTACTTCACCATGAATGACTGGATGCAGGCCATGGGCGGTGAGAATCAGCAGGCCGTCATCACGGTGGGCGAGAGCGACGCCTTGGTTCATAAGCTGTCACTCAAGTCGAGTCAGGGCGGCTACAAGGTGAGCATCATCTGGCTGCCTGAGCGTATGAACACAGAGTGTGCGAACAAGCTGTTGAAAATCATTGAGGAACCGCCGCAGCAGACCGTGTTCATCATGGTCAGCGAAGAGCCTGACCGCCTGTTGGAGACCATCCGCAGCCGCGTGCAGCGCATTGACATCAAGCGCATTGACGACGAGAGCATGCACACGGCACTCATGGAACGTCGCGGGCTGACTGACGACATGGCGCGGCGCATCAGCCGCATAGCCAATGGCAGCTGGCTGAAAGCAATGGAGGCATTGGAGTCGGGCAGCGAGAACGAGCAGTTCCTGGATATGTTCAAGACCCTGATGCGGCTGGCTTATCAGCGCAAGGTGAACGAGCTGAAGCGTTGGAGTGACAGCATGGCCGGCATGGGACGTGAGAAGCAGAAGCGTTTTCTGCTCTACTTCGTGCGCATGGTGCGTGAGAATTTCGTCTATAACTTCCAGCGCGAGGAGTTGTGCTACATGACGCAGGGCGAAGAAGACTTTGCCAAGAACTTCGCCCGCTTCATCAACGAGGCGAACGTTATTCCCATTACCGAACTGGCTAACCGTGCCCTGCGTGACATCGGGCAAAATGCCAATGCGAAGATTGTGTTCTTCGACATGGCTTTGCAGATGATCATGCTGCTGTTACAGAAACCATAGTTCCCTGAGTCAGGGGGATGGGGGTCTGAACAGGCGCAGGCTCCTATGCAATACAATATATTATAAACAGATGTCTGGTAAACGCTTGTTCAGACCCCCATTCCCCCTGACTTAGGGGGCTTTAAGAGACAATGAAAAAGGAATTAGACATGATGACCGGCTGTGACCGCGGGCTGTGCAAGGCTGCCGTGGGGCGTCAGGACCGTCAGCTGAACACCTATGACTGGTTAGCTGATGTGCCTGGCAATGCCGAGTCAACCGACCTCGTGGAGGTGCAGTTCAAGCACACCCGCAAGGGATATTACCACAACGTGAACAACCTGCCGTTGAAGAAGGGCGACATTGTGGCCGTGGAAGCTAACCCAGGTCACGACATCGGGGTGGTGACGCTGACCGGACGGCTGGTCAACTTACAGTTGAAGAAGGCCAACCTGAAGTCGGCCGACGACATCAAGCGCATCTACCGTCTGGCCCGTCAGGTGGACATGGACAAATATCGTGAGGCCAAGGCCCGTGAGCATGCCACGATGATTGAGAGCCGCGAAATAGCCAAGGGGCTGGGGCTGAAGATGAAGATTGGCGACGTGGAGTATCAGGGTGACTGCAACAAGGCCATCTTCTATTACATTGCCGATGAGCGTGTGGACTTCCGTCAGCTCATCAAGGACTTGGCCGCCACGTTCCACGTGCGCATTGAGATGAAGCAGATCGGTGCGCGGCAGGAGGCCGGGCGAATTGGTGGCACGGGGCCCTGTGGCCGCGAGTTGTGCTGCGCTACGTGGATGAAGAACTTTGTCAGCGTGTCGACGAGTGCTGCCCGCTTTCAGGACATCTCACTCAATCCGCAGAAGCTGGCGGGCATGTGTGCCAAGCTGAAGTGTTGCCTGAACTACGAGGTGGACGACTACATTGAGGCCGGTCGCCGCCTGCCCAGCAGGGAGGTCGTGCTGCAGACGCTTGATGCTGACTACTTCCTCTTCAAGAGCGACATCCTGGCCGGCATGCTGACCTATTCCACGGACAAGAATGTGGCAGCTAATCTGGAGGTTATCACTGCCGAGCGTGCCAAGGCCATCATTGAGCTGAACCGTCGGGGCGAGAAACCAGAGTCACTGCAGGAAGACGGTAACGTGAAGGTGGCCAGCGGTCCCATCGACTTGGCTACGCAGGAGAGCATCAACCGCTTTGACAAGGCGAAGAAAAAGAAGCGCAAGGCTAACCGCGACGCTGGCCGCCAGCGTCAGGCTGACGGTGCACAGCCGCAGCAGGACAGCGCTCGCCAGCAGGCCCGCCACCGGCAGAACAAGCCGCGCAACAACGACCATAAGCCTGAGAACAATGCGAAAGAATAAGCTGGTGTTGCCCGTCATGCTTGCCGTCGCACTGACCATTGTCGCGTGCAAGGGCAAGACCGTGTACCACCAGTATGAGCATACGGCCGTGGAAGGATGGGAACGGACCGACACGCTCAGCTATACCATTGACGACATCAAGGCCACGGCTGACTATCAGGAGGAGATAGGGCTGCGCATCAACAGCACCTATCCCTTTACCAGCCTGTTTCTTGTGGTCGAGCAACACATCCGTCCGATGAATCTGTTGCGCAAGGACACCATCAACTGCCGGCTCATGGATCAGGATGGCAACATCAAAGGCCGCGGATTGAACTATTACCAGTATAACTTCATGCTGACCACGCTGCACCTGAACGTGGGTGACACCGTTGACATCCGCATCCACCACAACATGCGCCGCGAGATTGTGCCCGGCATCGCCGACGTCGGCATCCGCTTAGAGCGGCAGTAATATATAATAAGGATACGCGCGCGTATCCTTATTATATATAGGCCACGACAACACTCTTTTTGCAAACTGCCGATTCTCGACGCGAGAATCGGCAGTTTTCGTTTCGAGAATCGGCAGTTCTCGCGTCGGGAATCGGCAGTTCTCGCATCGGGAATCGGCAGTTCTCGCATCGGGAATCGGCAGTTCTCAAAATCAGCTGCGCGAGAGGTTGCGTCCGGCGTCAATGCGGAGGAAGATGAACAGCAGCAGCGTGAACCCCCACAGTGACGAACCGCCGTAGCTGAAGAAGGGTAGGGGAATACCGATGACAGGCGTCAGACCCAGCACCATGCCCACGTTGATGAACACGTGGAACAGGAAAATGGACAGCACACTATAGCCATAGACACGCCCGAAACGGTAAGGTTGTCGTTCGGAAAGATAAATAAGTCGCAGAATCAGTGCCAGGAACAACAGCAGCACGCCCGCCGAGCCCAGGAAACCTTCCTCTTCGCCCACGGTGCAGAAAATGAAGTCGGTGTCTTGTTCGGGCACATACTTCAGCTTGGTCTGCGTACCGTTCAGGAATCCCTTGCCCTCCAGTCCGCCCGAACCGATGGCTATCTCACTCTGGTGCACGTTGTAACCGGCACCCTTCAGGTCTTCGTCGAGTCCCAGCAGCACATTGATGCGCGTGCGCTGGTGCACCTCCAGAAAGTTGTTGAGCAGATAGTTTGCCGAGTAGAAGAACGTCATGGAGCCCACGGCAAAGAGCACGATGAAGTAGTAGTTGCGTATGCGTGACGACATGGCCTGCCACAACAGGTAGCCTATCATGGCGGCAGAGAGCACCAGTTGCACCCAGACGACGTCGAACGGAATGATGAACCGCGAAACGAGAAACGCCAGCAGCGTGATGGCTACGCAGTAGAACCCGATGCGCAAGGCCAGCCGCCGGTCCTTGCAGTAGACCCACACCATGCCCGCCGTGAACAGCTGGATGAGCAGCAGGACGCAGAACTTGCCGACCGAGGTGGGCGTGGACAGCAGCTCGACATGCTCGAAACGCACGCCCACGACGAAATAGATGATGGCGGCTACGCCCGTGAACAGAATGGAGCCGGGCATGCCCTCGCGGTAGAACATGAGCAGGAAGGCCGTGTAGACCAAGGCCGAACCCGTCTCGCGCTGCATGATGATGAACAGCATGGGCACCAGAATGATGGCCAGCGTGGGCAGAAAGTGCTTCCACTTGTGAATGTTGTAGCCGTAGATGCTCATGAACTTGGCCAGCGCCAACGCCGTGGCAAACTTCGCAAACTCAGCCGGTTGCAGGCGCAGGGGACCCAGCACGAGCCACGAGCGGGAGCCCTTGATGCTGTGCGGGTTGAAGATGGTGGCAAAGAGCAGGATGAGCAGCGCGGCGTAGATGACGAACGCAAAGGTGTCGTAGAAACGGTCGTCGAGCATCAGGATGATAAAGCCCAGCACGATGCTCGTGCCAATCCACACGATCTGCATACCTGAGCGTGTGCTGAGGCTGAAGATGTCGGTGTCACCATAGGTGTAGCTGGCACCGCAGACGCTGATCCATCCGAAGGTCAGCAGGGCCAGATAGATACCGATGGTCCACCAGTCAAGTGAACGCAGCACGCTGGTGCTCTTATCTTTCGACGTTGCCATACGCTATTCGTCTGTGCTGGAACTCGTCAGCCTTATGCTCTGAGGCTTCCGAGAGCTTTCCGTTAATATACTGTTCCATGATGAGACCGCCGATGGGCACACCGTAGGTGGCACCCCATCCGCCGTTCTCTACGTAGACGGCGACGGCAATCTTCGGCTTGTCCATAGGTGCAAAGCCCATGAAGACGGAGTGGTCGTGGCCGCGGTTCTGGGCCGTACCCGTCTTGCCGCAGGCTTGGAAGTCATAGTGTGCCAGGGCTTTGCACGTGCCGCCCATGGCCGAGGCACGCATGCCCTGCACCACGTAGTCGTAAGCCTCGCGTGATGCCATGGTGTAGCGGCGCTTGGTGTAAAGCGAGTCCAAACGGTCGCCCTGCACCTTCTTCACCACGTGGGGCGTGATGAAGTAGCCGCGGTTGGCAATGGTGGCGCCGAGGTTGGCAATCTGTAGCGGCGTGGCGTTCACCTCACCCTGTCCGATGGCGATGGAGATAACGGTCAGTCCGCTCCATGAACCCTTGTAAGCCTTGTCGTAGAACTGCGCGTTGGGAATCAGGCCGCGCTTCTCGCCGGGCAGGTCGACGCCCGTGGGGTAGCCGAAGCCCATGCTGACCAAGTAGTCGCGCCAGCGGTTCATGGCTTCCTGCACGTTCTTGTATTTCTGGCGGTTGCCCAGCATGTAGTAGAGTCCCCAGCAGAAGTAACCGTTGCACGACGTTGACAGGGCTGGCACCAACGGCAACGGCGCTGCATGGCCGTGACAGCCCACGTGCAGACCCTTGAAGTTGAAACCGCGCGAACAGGGGTAGGCCGTCTGCGTGGGGTGCAGTATGCCTTCGGTCATGAACGTCAGTCCTTGCGTGGTCTTGAACGTGGAGCCCGGCGGATATTGTCCCATGATGCTGCGGTTGAGCAGCGGCTTCCATGCGTCCTGACTGAGCAGGCGGTGGTTCTTGGAACGCTCGCGGCCCACCATCATGCGCGGGTCGTAGCTGGGTGAGCTGACCATGCAGAGAATCTCGCCGGTTGACGGCTCGATGGCCACGATGCTGCCAATCTTTCCTTCCATCAGCCGCTCGCCCAGCGCCTGCAGCTTCAGGTCAATGGCCAGTGTCAGGTTCTTACCTGCCACGGGCCGGCGGTCGAGCGCACCGTTCTGGTAACGCCCCTTGATGCGGCCGTGCGCGTCGCGCAGCAGAATCTGTATGCCTTTCTCGCCGCGCAACTGCTTCTCGTAGCTGCGTTCCACACCCAGCTTGCCGATGTAGTCGCCCGGTATGTAGTAATCGTCAGCCTCAATGTCGGCAGGCGACACCTCGGCCACGTCGCCCAGCACGTGGGCAGCGTAGGGGTAGGCATACTGGCGGATGCTGCGGCGCTGCATGTAGAAGCCAGAGAAGCGGAACATTTTTTCTTGGAATACGCTGTAGTCCTTGTCCGACAATTGCGGCAGGAACATCTGTTGCGTGAAACGTGAGTAGCCGGGATTCTTGTTGCGGTCCTTGATGGTGGCCATGCGGCGGTCGAAGTCGGCCTTGGTGATGTTCAGCGTCTCGCATAGCTCCAGCGTGTCGAGCCCCTGTACCTCGTTCATCACCACCATGATGTCGTAGGCAGGCTGATTGTAGACCATCAGCTCGCCGTTACGGTCGGTGATGACACCGCGTGCCGGGTAGTCGATCTTCTTGAGAAAGGCGTTGGAGTCAGCGCTCTTCTTGTAGTCGTCGCTCGTAATCTGCAACGTGAAGAGCCGGATGATGTAGATGATGACAATGAAAACAGCCACCCCGGCTATAACATAGCGACGATTGCCTAACTCAAAATCCTTCATAGCCACGTTTTACTTGGTTCTCAGACTCTCTAAGGTGAGTATCAGCGCAAATGTCAGCAGGGTGCTGCCTCCGGTGCACTCCAACCACTGCAGCCAATTGAAGAAGTTGAACGATTCGAGTGCAAAGAAGACGAGGCAGTAAAGGAGTGTGAGGGGCAGTGCATAGTAAATGTACTTGCTGATGCCCAGTGAATAGACGGCAGGACGGAAGTCCTCAACAGCGTCGCGCGGCACAAACAGCTCTAAACAGTAGGGCTGTATGACTCCGAGCAGTGTCATGGAGGCGCAGGCCACGCCGGGCGTGTTGGAGAAAGTGTCGTTGACCAGTCCCAGGCCGAAGCTCCAGAAAAGCAGGGCCCACTTGGGGTAGTTGCGGGGGAACAGCAACACGAAGTAGACGTAGAGCAGCGGCGTGGCGATGCTGAACAGGTGGATGCGGTTGAGCACCAGCACCTGAGCCATGCACAGCACGATGAAAATGAGCAGTCGTTTCAGTGAGTCAACGGTCATAGTTCTCTTTTCCTTCTACTTCTTACTTAGTTGATGGTTTTCGAGCGGAGCGAGTCCTGCGCGGCATGCAGCAGCTGTGTCTGTTCGGCAATGCTGCCGTCGTTGATGACGCAGACGTCGCGTATGTTGCCGAAGTCAGTCGACAGTCGCACCAGCAGCCGGTATGACAGTCCGTCGGGTGAGTTGAGTATCTTCTCAATCTGGCCCACCATGACACCGGCGGGGAAGATGGATGAGTAGCCGCTGGTCACGACCCAGTCGTGCGTGTGGAACTGTGCGTGGCGCGGAATGTCCTCCACGTAGGCGTGATGTGCGTCGCCGCCGTTCCAGTGCAGATAACCGAAATAGTTGCTTCCGCGGATGGAGCAGCTGATGCGTGATGACGTGCGGTTGAGTGCGGGAATGACCACGGCGTAATGGTCGGAAACAAGATACACCACGCCGACGACGCCGTTGCCGCAAACGACACCCATGTCAACCTGCACACCGTCCTTGGAGCCCTTGTCAATGGTCATGAGGTTGTCGTTCTTGTCAACGCTGTTGCTCACCACCTTGGCCGGTATGAGCTTATATTGACTCAGGAACTTCATGCCGTTGCGCTCCGCGGCGGTGGAGTCGTGGGTGACGCGCTGGTAGGCGTCGGCCAGTTGCTGTACCTGCCGTTCCAGATAGAAGTTGCGCAGTGTCAGCTCCTCGTTGATCTTGGTCAGCGAGAAGTATTGTTCGACGGCGGCACGCGATTCGTAGGCCTTGCCCACGACGCTGTTTGCCGACGAGAACCACACACTGCCCTGATAGCTGTTGTACTGGAACAGCAACACGACACTGATTACTTCGAGTATGACGAAGATGAACCAGTGGTTGTATCTGGCCAAAAACGCTAACAGGTTCTTCATTTTTGCTTAAATGAGTAATTAGTAATTAGAAATTAGTAATTATGATTACCGTGCAAGCCTTGACATCAACCTTGAACAGTCGGTAATTCTGCCTATAGAAGTAATCATAATTTCTAATTACTAATTACTAATTTCTAATTTCTTCTGTTTATCTCATGAGGAATGAGAAGCGGTCAACGTTCTTCAGTGCGATGCCGGCACCCTTGGCTACGCAGTGCAACGGGTCTTCGGCCACGATGAACGGAATACCGATCTTGTCGGTCAGACGCTTGTCAAGTCCGCGCAGCAGTGCACCGCCACCGGTCAGGTAGATGCCGTTCTTCACGATGTCGGCATACAGCTCGGGCGGCGTGTTCTCCAGTGCTGAGAGCACGGCGGTCTCGATGCGTGCCACGGTATTGTCCAGACAGTGGGCAATCTCCTGATAGCACACGGGAACTTCCATCGGCAGCGCCGTGATGCGGTTCGGGCCGTGCACGACGTAGTCATCAGGACCCTCTTCGCCCAGGTCGGTCAATGCCGAACCCACGGCAATCTTGATGCGCTCGGCCATGCGCTCGCTGACCTTCACGTTGTGCTGACGGCTCATGTACTCCTGAATGTCGGCAGTCAGGTCGTCGCCTGCTGTCTTGATGGAGTTGTTTGACACGATGCCGCCGAGTGAGATAACGGCAATCTCGGTCGTGCCGCCGCCTATGTCGACAATCATATTGCCCTCGGGGGCTTCCACGTCGATGCCGATACCAATGGCAGCAGCCATCGGCTCGAACAACAGGTAGACGTCGCGTCCGTCAGCGTGCTCTGCTGAGTCGCGCACGGCGCGCAGCTCCACTTCGGTTGAACCGCTGGGCACGCCGATCACCATGCGCAGTGAGGGCGAGAAGAGACGGTGGCCTGTGTGAACCATCTTGATCAGGCCGCGCATCATCTGTTCGCAAGCCGAGAAGTCAGCAATCACACCGTCGCGCAGCGGGCGGATGGTGCGGATGTTGTCATGCGTCTTTTCGTACATCATCTTAGCCTTCTCACCTACGGCAATCATCTTGTCGGTGCGACGGTCGAGGGCTACTACTGACGGCTCGTCAACCACAATCTTATCATCACTGATAATAATGGTGTTAGCCGTTCCAAGGTCCATGGCTATTTCCTGGACAAAACTGAAAAATCCCATTTTTATTTACTATTTGACAATTTACAATTTACTATTCTGTTATTTTAGAGTCTGTTGTTCAGACCCCCTGCCCCCTAACTTAGGGGGTTGCTGAACCAGCTGTGAATGGCTGTGTCGTAGTGTGAGCTGACGCCGAAGGCACGGGTGGCGAACATGCGGCGCTGCTCCTTGGTGGTCTCGGCACCTTGACGGTTCAGAATGTCGAGCAGCACGCTGTACTCTGCCTTCGAGGGCACGATGACCACGTCGTTGAAGTTCTTGGCCGCAGCGCGTATGAGCGAGATGCCGCCGATGTCAATCTTCTCAATGATGTCTTCCTCAGCAGCCCCGCTGGCCACGGTCTGCTCGAAGGGGTAGAGGTCCACGATGACGAGGTCGATTTCGGGAATGTCGTACTGTGCCATCTGTGCGCGGTCGCCTTCGTTGTCACGACGGGCCAGTATGCCACCGAACACCTTGGGGTGAAGCGTCTTGACACGTCCGCCGAGTATGCTCGGATAGGTCGTCACATCCTCCACCTTCTGACACTCGTAACCCAGCGATTCAATGAAGCTCTGCGTGCCGCCGGTGGAAAGGAACTTCACGCCTTCCGCGTTCAGTTTCTTCAGCAACTCGTCCAGCCCGTCCTTGTGGAACACGGAGATGAGTGCCGTCTTGATTCTTTTTGTATCTGCCATAAAAATATAACGTTATAATTTCCTCATGAATTGGAGTTGCAAAGTTACTAAAAAAGCACGGATAATCCTTCAACTTTCGCAGAAAAAAATCTCACCTATACCTATTTTATAATATATATCAATGAAAAAACGTACATTTTTCTGGTAATTTCCTTCCAATACTAACGCTGGCAGTGTCAAAACACTATACGTTTACGTTTAGTACCGTAAAAGTATCTTGAAGAAGTAGATGACAATAACCACTTTCTTTTTCAATACAGTCTCAGTTTGAACTACTTTGAAGGGAAGAAGAATATCTGTTTCATGCTCAAGCAACTTTTCGACGACATGAAGTCGCACAAAGCCTATTCACTTCAAATGGAATAAGCTAATAGAGGTTCACAACGTGTATTCCTGCGGAGCGGAACGCAAGGCTTCGCGGTACCAAAGCCACGGCGCACGGAAGCCGCCCTCCTTTCCGCTCACTCCCAACCGCGTCGCGCTAAAAAATCCACGGAAATCGTAGGAATGTCGGGAATTTGTTGTAACTTTGCAGCGTGAAACGATAAAAACAACGAAGATATGGCAACAATAGTATTACAAGTTCCCGACGAGAGCCTAGTTTCAAAAGTGAAGCAGGCCTGCAAGATGCTGATGGGTGTCGCATCAGTGAAGGTTCAGAAGCCCAAGGAGTATGACATCACCAAGACGGCTCACTACAAGGCCGCTATGGATGACGTGAAGAATGGGCGCGTGACAACATACGCTTCGCTGGAGGATTTCTACAAAGAAATGGGATTGTAGGCTATGGAGTGGTTCGACGGGGGTTCCGGTGAGCACTTTTTAAGGAAATAATTTTGAGATACGAAGACAAGACCGGTTGCCTGATTGAACGGGCAGCCGGTCTTTTTTTGCGAGTCAGCATCTTCGAGGTTCATAACGTGTATTCCTGTGGAGCAGAACGCAGGGTTTCGCGGTACCAAACGCACAGTTCTGCGGTACAATACTGTCTGTTTCGGATCGTCCAGCCCGAGGTGCGCGGTCGCGCAGCTGGAGGTGGACGATCGCGCACCTCGGGCTGGACGGTCGGAAAAAGGCGCCGCTGTACCGCGAAACAGTGCGTTTTGCTCTCATCCCACCCCTGTTTCTCCCCTCTGATTCTGACGGATTTCTGGTAATTTCTTTCCTAATAATTTGTTAGGTTCAATAATTCTTCCAATCTTTGCAAGTGAGATTTGATAAAATAATATGTTAGAACTTCAAGACTGTATCTTCTTGGGTAATACCATGCCCCGGTGTAACGTCCCGGGAGGTCGGACGTTACCAGTGATACGTCACTCCGCCGCGGAGCTCGAAGGTGTTGGCATGCACGTTATCGAAGTATTTGTAGTGCGTGCGGCGGCCGAAGTATGAGCTGGTCAGGTTGAGACTCCAGTTCTTCGTCAGGTCTTTTTCCACGATGGTCGTCACCACGAACAGGCGGGCGTTGCCGCGGTCGCCCTGCGCGTTGACGTAGTGCAGGTCCACGTCGGTCAGGTCTTTCTGCTCGTAGCCTTTCCATGTGTAAAGCTGGAAGAACTTGGCGTGCAGGATGAAGCGGCCGAAGTTGCGCATTTCAAGGTGTGTCTTGGTCTTGATGCTGAAGCCGCTGCCCATGTTGTAGTCACGCTCCAGCATGTTGTAGTAGTCGCTCTTCGTGCCGCCCAAGATGATGCCGCTGAGGAACAGCCGCTGCTCCAAGCGTGTGAGCACACCCACCTCGGGGAACGAGAAGATGAGGCCGGGACCCACTGATGCGGCCTCGCTGATGCGGTAGGGCGTCAGGTCCGTGCCGTCCTTCACGGGTTTGGAGTCGTAGTAGTTGAAGTGCTGGTAAATGCCCAGTTCGGCCTTCATGCCTTTGGCCATCTGAATGGGCGTGCTCCACAGCCGCCCCAGCAGGTGGAGCGAGTTGATCAGTGGCTGGTTGCTGCTCATGCCCACCGTCACCTCGGCGTCAAAGAAGTCGTAAGGCTGGTCGTGCCCGTCCTCGTCGAGGGCGTCGCCATACTCCATGTAAAGGTTGATGTAGGGATTATGCTCGCCCTTGAAGAAGGAACCGTTGTCAGCCAGATAACGGTCACCCACGGAGATGGAGAAGTCAATGGGCAGCACCTCGCTGTCGTGGTAGAGGTAATGGCTGCTGCGGACGTGCCATGCGTCGCCGGAGATGATGCGGTGCAGACCCTGAATGGGGTTGATGATGGTTGCTGCCGTCTCACGCAGGAAACGGCGGAAGCCCCCTATGCGGTCGTCGAGCACGGCGCGCGACAGGCGGTGAGTCACTTCGCCGATGCCGATGCCGCCCAGTGACGTGGCCATGATGTCGTTGATGGCGGGCGGCTCCGTCTCGCCGAACAGCTCCCACATCAGCGAGCCTCCTAAGGCGTAGGGCGCTGACTGCCAGAAGTTCAGCCCGTTCTGTCGGGCGGCGTTGAAGTAGAGACTGCCGTGATAAGGGTGGGCGAAGAGGTTGGTGGTGAACAGGTCGTTGTCCCACACGAAGCCGGTCTTCAGATTGTGGCGGATGCTGCGCAGCGTGGTCTGTGCAAACTCTTCGCTGGTGACGAAGCGGTCGAAGCAGTGCACACCGACGTTGATGGCGGTCATCTCGGCCAATGCTTGCCACGGCCTTGCCTTCGGGCTGAGGGCATACACCTGCGACGTGGAGTCTGTGGCATCGTTCAGGAGGACGGACTGCGAGGGAACGGTGTGCTCGCTGGCGTGCACGCCGTGGTAAGCCTTGATGTTCCTGATGGTGATGCCTAACTCGAAGAGCGGCCGGCTGCGATAGCGCGTGGCGTGATGATAATAGCGTGTGTCACCCCAGCCGACGGAGCCGAAGGCGCCGATGTGCTTGCTGATCTGATAGTCAACGTTGAGACGCGCCTGCAGCGAGTAGAGCCGTTGCGGGTTGTCGCTCTCATGATCGGCAAAGGTCTCTATGTGATAGAATCCGACGTCGCCGCTCAGCGACCAGCGCGGCGAGAGCTGGACGTACTTGCCCAACCGATAGAACAGGGCACCGGAGAACTTGCGGTCAAGCCCCATGTAGTGCGTGCCTATGCCCACGATGCTGTAGGTGGAGCGGTTGCGGAAACGCACGGCAGCGTTCACCTTCGTGCTGCTGCCGCCTGAGAGCATGTAGTCGATGGTGGTGTTGGGGTTGACGTTCACCAGCCCGATCTTGTGCGCCACGGTGTCGCGCGTGTAGTTCACCAGTCCTATCTGCCAGCCTTTGGGGTGCGTGATGGCCACGTTGACGATGCCCACCTGTGTGCCCGTCAGGGTGTCAGCGAAGTTGTTGAACGACATCTGCAAGCCGTGCATGTGGCCTGACGACACGTTGTAGAGCGCCGACAACTGCATGCCGCGCTTGACGCCGGCTGAAATGTTGCCCAGCGGACTGAGTTGCATGCCCTCAAACGGCGTGGCCGACAGCGTGGTGAACGTGCCGAACTGCACGCCGTCCATCTGTCCGTCGACGATGGAACTGAGCGCGCCTATCTGGAAAGCGCGCACCGTGTCTTGATAACTGATGATGCCGATGGGAAAGCGCTGGCCGTAGGCCGTCAGTGACAGCAATGCCGTGAGTAGTGTGATGCAGAGCTTCTTCATGTGGATGGTGTAAAAACAGGGTTGTTCTCGCTGATGCTGTAAGTTTGCCTGCAAAGGTAATAAAAATATTTGGAAACCACCCCTATTTTCTCTGCTGAAAATGGCGGTTATTTGAAAATAGTTTTGTATCTTTGCACGCAGTAACGAACAGAGACAAGAAGCTACAAGTTTAACCCTTAAAACCATTCGTTTTATGAAAAGAGAAATGAAGATGATGGTCCTGACGACCGTTGCATGCCTGGCACTGATGCTGATGGGAGTGGTTCCAGCAGCTGCACAGTCAGACTACTGCGAACCGTTTAACACGAAAATAACCAAGAAACCTTACATCACCGAAAATGATGGTTATCTGTTGTACGATGGCAACGACCCCGTCTACACCGATGACCCCAAGGGCTATGCTGAGTATTACTACGCTGGCGAGGTGGACCCTGACGATCAGCAACTGATGTGGGGCGACCTGAAAATATTTTTCCCCGGCGGATGGGTAGAAAGGGTCGGCATGTTCGATAGCGATGGTAATATTTCCGACTCGTGGGGCGGCGTGACCTTTGTCTATTTTTACGACTCAACGGCCAAGGGGCATCGTCTGGCTCGCATCAAGGTGATGGGCGAGACGATTAAGACCTATGTCTGTCTGAGTGAAGAAGCCTTCTTCAATCTGATAGATGCAGCCAAGATGACATGGTTTGAGAATGAGCCTGTTGTTCCGCTGTTCAAGTCCACCCAGCCCCGTGTCTATACATACGAGCAGTGGAAACAGGACAATATCACGCGGTTGCCTCGCTCTATTTACGGCTATGACACGACATCGGATGTCTCGTTTGAAACCGCGCGGAAACTGATTTTGGGCGTGAAGAACTCACGATAAATGCGTGCATGCAAAAAAGCACCCTGCAGACAGATGCCTACAGGGTGCTTTTCGTAGCGGGAGGGGGACCCGAACCCTCGACCTCCGGATTATGAATCCGACGCTCTAACCAGCTGAGCTACCCCGCCATCATCAGGTCATTGACCTGTTTTGCGGGTGCAAAGGTAATATAAAGTTTTTAAATTCCAAAATTTTTTCCGAAAAAATACTCGTTTTACGAATATTTGTTGTATTTTTGTACCGTGAATCATGGATTAAACGTAACAAGAAGTCTGATCTAAAACGGAATAACATGAAGAAACTGACCATAGAATACCCGCTGACGACACAGTCTCCCAACATTGTTTGGGGCATGATCAGCACGGCTGAAGGCATGCAGAAGTGGTTGGCCGACAAGGTGACAAGTGACGGCGAGTGCCTGACATTCACGTGGGGACACCCATGGACTGACCGTGACACCAAGACATCGCAGGTGCTGGAACGCACTAAGCACAGCCACATCCGCATGAAGTGGGACTATCAGGAAGAAGACCCGATTGCGTTCTGGGAAATACGCATTGAGCGCAGTGAACTGACCGGAAATCTGAATCTCCTGATAACTGACTATGCTGACGCAGAGGACATTGAAGACCTGCGCGGCATCTGGGACGACAACCTGGACAAGTTGCACAGGGTGAGCGGGCTCTAAGATTTTTATGTTTCGCATCAAAAAGTTAGACATATTCATCGCCAAACAGTTTCTGTTGCTGTTTGCCGGAACTTTCTTCATCTGCCAGTTTGTGCTGATGATGCAGTTCCTGTGGCGTTACGTAGACGACCTCATCGGCAAAGGACTGTCGCTGACCATTCTGGCGCAGTTCTTCTGGTACATGGGGCTGATGCTCGTGCCGCAGGCGCTGCCGCTGGCCATTCTGCTCTCGGCGTTGATTGCCTTCGGTAATCTGGGCGAGAGTTCGGAGCTGACCGCCATCAAAGCCGCCGGCATCTCGCTGATGCAGGCGTTCCGTTCGCTCATTGTCACGACGCTGCTCATTGCCGGCACGTCGTTCCTCTTTGAAAACGTCATTGCGCCTGAGGCCAACAAGTCGTTCGGCCAGTTGCTGCTCTCCATGAAACAGAAGAACCCCGAACTGGAAATTCCTGAGGGCATCTTCTACGACGGCATACCCAACTGCAACCTCTACGTGCAGAAGAAAGACATCAACACGGGTAAGCTCTACGGCGTCATGATCTACCGCATGACGGGCAGCTACGAAGACGCCGCCATCATCTTTGCCGACTCGGGCATGTTGCAGTCGACGGCTGACAAGAAGCATCTGCTGCTGACGCTGTATGACGGCGAGTGGTTTGAGAACATGCGTTCGCAGGACGTGGCGGGGCAGGCCAACGTACCCTATCGGCGTGAGACGTTCGGCACGAAGCGCATCGTGCTCGACTTTGACGGCGACTTCAATCTGGCCGATGCCAGCGGCATTGCGGCCAACGCCAAGGCAAAGAGTCTGGGACGCATCTATCACGACCTGGACTCCATCCGCGAATATAACGACTCCATAGCCCATGCCTTCGTGGACGAAGCGCGTCAGCTGGGCATGGGAGAACCGTTGCTGGAGAAGAAAGACTCGCTGAAAGCCGTCAGCAAGGCCGAAGCCGCCGACACGGACATAGACAGCATCTTTGCGCGGCTGACCAACGACAAGAAACAGCAGGTGATGCGCGTGGCGTTCGAGAATGCCCGCATGATGAACAATGACCTCAACATGAAGAGCGAATACTCGCGGCTGCTGAATCGCAACGAGCGCCTGCACATGATAGAGGGCTTGGACAAGATAACCCTGCCCTTGTCGTGCATCATCTTCTTCTTCATAGGCGCTCCGTTAGGTGCCATCATCCGTAAGGGCGGACTCGGCGTGCCGGTAATCATCTCCGTCATCGTGTTCATCATCTTCTATATCTTCGACAACACGGGTATGAAGATGGCCCGTGAAGACGAGTGGACGGTGTGGTTCGGCAAGTGGCTCGCCACCGCCGTGCTGACGCCGATAGCCGTGTTCTTCACCTATAAGGCCA
This sequence comes from Prevotella sp., assembly GCA_017467705.1. GTDB lineage: Bacteria > Bacteroidota > Bacteroidia > Bacteroidales > Bacteroidaceae > Prevotella. The sequence continues at coordinate 18,957 of JAFUSC010000161.1, forward strand.
ACAACGACTCGGTGGTCTTCAACATCGACCTTTACAAGAATATCCTCTCGCGCATGCTCGGCTTGCGCATGAAGCGTAACATCGTGCGTAAGGAGGTCATCATTCAGGACCCGGCTTACGAGCAGGACCGCGACATACTGCAAGGCGTCAGCCGTTCTGTGGAAGCTTATTCGCAGGAACACAAGCTGCTGCGCTGGCCAAATCCCATCAAGGTGTTCTTCCGGCCGGGCGACGACCATGAGATAGAGAACATCAATCAGGTGCTGGAAGTGGCAGTGGAAGACCTGAGCTACACGAAAGACAAGATTATCCTGTCGGAACTCAACAAGATTCCCATCATGGCTACGCATGCACACACGCGCCCGTTCGTACGCAAGGAACTGAACATTGCCACGGGCGTCATCCTGCCGTTGGGCATTTTCTTCTATTTCCGCATGCTGAGATTCCGCTTCCGCCTCTACCGTGACCTGCACGGTGTGCGCTCGGCGTGTGGTGCCATCGTGGACCGCATCAATGAGGCATTTGTGAAGTGAAGTGCTCTTATATATATAATAGGTATAAAAGGAACATCAAACAAAACTACTATAATGGATACATTTAAGCTGAATACCATAGAGGAAGCCTTGGAAGACTTCAGACAGGGAGAGTTCGTCATCGTTGTCGACGACGAAGACCGTGAGAACGAAGGCGACCTCATCATTGCAGCCGAGAAAATTACGCCCGAGAAGGTGAACTTCATGCTGAAGTATGCCCGCGGCGTGCTCTGTGCCCCCATCACCATCAGTCGCAGTGAGGAACTGGACCTGCCCCATCAGGTGCAGGACAACACGTCAATGCTGGGAACACCGTTCACCGTCACCATCGACAAGCTGGAGGGATGTACGACGGGCGTTTCGGCCCATGACCGTGCTGCCACCATAAAGGCGTTGGCTGATCCTACGTCGACACCGCAGACCTTCGGCCGACCGGGGCACATCAACCCGTTGTATGCTCAGGACCACGGTGTGCTGCGTCGCAGCGGTCACACCGAGGCGGCCGTTGACCTCTGCAAGCTGAGCGGGCTGTACCCCGCCGGTGCGCTGATGGAGATCATGAACGACGACGGCACCATGGCACGCATGCCGGAACTCGTGGAGTTCAGCAAGCGGTTCAACATGAAAATCATCACCATCAAGGACCTCATTGCCTATCGCTTGAAAAAGGAATCGCTCATCGAAGTGGGCGACACGGTGGACATGCCCACCGAATACGGACACTTCCGGCTCATTCCCTTCCGCCAGTCGAGCACAGGACTGGAACACATGGCACTCATCAAGGGTGAGTGGCGGGAGGACGAGCCCGTATTGGTGCGCGTCCACTCGTCGTGTGCCACGGGTGACATCCTCGGCAGCAAGCGTTGCGACTGTGGCGAACAGTTGCACAAGGCCATGCAGATGATTGAGCAGGAAGGCAAGGGTGTGGTCATCTACATGCAGCAGGAAGGACGCGGCATCGGCCTGATGAACAAGATTGCCGCCTACAAACTGCAGGAGCAGGGCTACGACACGGTGGATGCCAATGTGCATCTGGGCTTCAAGCCTGATGAGCGCGACTACGGTTGTGGGGCGCAAATGCTCCGTCACCTCGGCGTGCATAAGATGCGTCTGTTGACGAACAACCCCGTGAAGCGCGTCGGACTGGAAGCCTACGGGCTTGAAATCGTCGAGAACGTGCCCATTGAGATTACTCCGAATGAGTACAATTTGCGTTACCTGAAGACCAAACAGGACCGCATGGGGCACACGCTTCACCTGAAATAAAGCGCATTTTGCCACTTTTTCTGCTGATTCTGCGAAAAAAATGATAGTTTTTCTTCGTGGAAAAGAATAAAATGATTAATTTTGCAGCCACGAATATACAAAACACCGAAATGGCACAATTATCCAACCGTCTGCAAAGACTCGCGCCGTCAGCAACGCTGGCCATGTCGCAAAAGAGTTCTGAGATGAAAGCACAAGGCATCGATGTCATCAACATGAGTGTCGGTGAGCCTGACTTCAATACCCCTGAACACATCAAGCAAGCTGCCAAACTGGCCATTGACGAGAATTTCTCGAAATATTCGCCAGTGCCGGGCTATCCTGACCTGCGTCAGGCCATTGCCCGTAAGCTGGAGCGCGAGAACCACCTGCACTACACGCCCGCAGAGATTCTGGTCTCTAACGGTGCCAAGCAGAGCGTCTGCAATACGGTGATGGCACTGGTGAACCCCGGCGACGAGGTCATCATTCCCGCACCTTATTGGGTCAGCTATCCGCAGATGGCATTGCTGGCCGGTGGAACACCCGTGTTCATTGAAGCCGGATTTGACCAGAACTTTAAGATTACCCCCGAACAACTTGAAGCAGCCATCACGCCGAAGACGCGCATGCTGATACTCTGTTCTCCCAGCAACCCGACAGGCAGCGTCTATTCTAAAGACGAGCTCAAGGCGCTGGCAGAGGTCATTCTGCGCCACGACGACGTGTTTGTGCTGGCTGATGAAATCTACGAGCACATCAATTATATCGGTCGTCATGAGAGCATTGCTCAGTTCGAGGGCATGAAGGAACGTGCCATCATCGTCAACGGTGTCAGCAAGGCTTATGCCATGACGGGTTGGCGCATCGGTTACATTGCTGCCCCTGAATGGATTGTCAAAGGCTGCAATAAGCTGCAAGGCCAGTATACCAGCGGACCGTGTTCCGTCAGTCAGAAGGCTGCCGAGTTTGCCTACGTCGCCAGTCAGGAATGTGTGGAGGACATGCGTCAGGCTTTCGAGCGCCGCCGTAACCTCATTGTCGAGCTGGCTAAGGACATCCCCGGATTGGAAGTCAACGTGCCCGAGGGAGCCTTCTATCTCTTCCCCAAGTGCAGCAGCTTCTTCGGGAAAAAGAGCGTGGTTGACGGTTTTCCTGTCAATAACAGCACTGACTTTGCCATGTATCTGCTGGAAAAGGCACATGTGGCCACCGTCGGGGGCGACGCTTTCGGCGATCCGGAGTGCTTCCGCATGAGCTATGCAACCAGCGATGACAACATCAGAGAGGCGATGAAACGCATCAAGGAAGCATTAGCAAATCTTAAATAAAGTAACTTTTTCGAGTTAAAAAATATTAAGTAAGGCAAAAGTCCGCGTGAAATTGTTATCTTTGCCGAGAGATAAGAGTGGCGAAAGGCCCGCCGGCATGTGACAAGACGAGGTAAATGCCGCAAAATCAGAAACATAACAAACTTATTTTTTTAATAATAACTAAAATCAAAAACAATTTAAAATTATGGCAACTACACAAAAAGCAGCAAGCCCTGCTAAGAAGAGCACGGGCTTCCAGGGAATCAAAGCAGCGTTCTGGATCATCGTTGTATGTTTCATCCTCGCAGTTTGTTTCTTCCAGTTCTTCCTCGGTAACGCAGATCACATCAATCCGCAGAACGGTGAGGTGATTGACGGTAACATTTGGGGTACCATCTATAAGGGTGGTGTCGTTGTGCCGGTCATCCTGACTCTGTTGTTCACTGTGATTGCTCTGTCTATCGAGCGTTGGCTGGCTCTGAACACCGCTTTCGGTAAGGGCAAGCTCCCCAAGTTCGTGGCTAACATCAAGGCCGCTCTGAACGCAAACGACTTCGCAAAGGCTCAGGAGCTCTGCGACAAGCAGCGTGGTACTGTGGCTAACGTTGTTGGTGCTTCACTGCGCACTTACAAGGAGATGGAGGCAACAAGCGGCCTGAAGAAGGAACAGAAGATTGCCCGCATCCAGCAGGCACACGAGGAGGCTACACAGCTCGAGATGCCGACCCTGACCATGAACATGCCGATTATCGCTACCATCGTTACACTCGGTACGCTGACCGCTCTGTTCGGAACTGTGGTAGGTATGATTCGTTCGTTCGCAGCTCTGGCAGCTGGTGGTGGTGCAGACTCTCAGGCTCTGTCACTCGGTATTTCTGAGGCTCTGGTTAACACCGCTTCAGGTATCTTGACATCTTGGGTAGCCGTTGTCGCTTACAACTACTACACGAACAAGATCGACAAGCTGACATTTGCCCTCGACGAGGTTGGTTATTCAATTGCTCAGACTTACGAAGCTAACCACGCAGAAGAGGCTTAATTTTTGCTAACCCTTTAAAACATTTATCACTATGGGTAAAGTAAAAATTAAGAAAAGTGACGTCTGGATTGACATGACTCCTATGTCAGACGTGATGGTGCTTTTGCTGACTTTCTTCATGATGACGTCTACGTTCGTCACGCCGGAGCCAGTACAAGTCAACACGCCGCAGTCGCAGTCAAAAGTCAAAGTTCCGGATGTGGATGTGCTCAACATCCTTGTCAACCCTGATGGCAAGGTGTTCATGAGCATGGATAAGGTGCCTGACTTGGAGCAGACCGTCAAGGTGCTGTTGGAAAACAACGGCCTTCCCGCACTGACTCCAACGCAGTTGAGAAATTTTAAGGAGGACCCGATGTTCGGTATCGGACTTCGCAAGTTGCACAGCTATCTTGACAAGAAGCAGAGCGAAAGAGTCAAGGTGCTGCCGACGGAAGGAATCCCCACCGACAGTATCGCGGGCGGCATGAGCGAATTCCAGCAGTGGGTGAAAGAGGCCAAGAGATCTGCAAGAAACTCTGAGACTCTGGAATCACACGAACTGAAGATTTGTATCAAGGCTGACTCGAAGACTTCTTACAAAACTGTGAAGAAACTGATGTCTGAACTCCAGGACATGGAGGAAAACCGTTATCAGTTGATTACATCGTATAAGGTTCAAGAAACTAAGGAGGTACAGTAACATGGCAAAACAAAAAGCAAGCAAACAGAAAAAGATGAATGTCCGCGTTGACTTCACGCCGATGGTGGACATGATGATGCTTCTGATCACGTTCTTCATGTTGTGTACAACTCTCCAGAAGCCACAGGCGATGCAGTTGACCATGCCAAGTAACGACAAGAACATTCAGGATCAGGACCGTAACGAAGCGAAGGCTTCGCAGACCATGACGTTCTACCTTGCTGGTAACAACAAGCTCTACTACGTTGAAGGTATTACGAAGTACGACGACCCCACCTGCATGAAGGAAACGACATACGGTGAGGAAGGTATCCGCGACGTTCTCTTGAATCACAAGACTGAAGATGGAACCTATCCGGTTGCCAAGATCAGGAAAGCTATGAACGAGTTGGAGAAACAGAAGAAGGAGCAGCCCAATGTGCCTGACAGCGTCTGGGAGAAGAAACTCTCTGAGATCAAGAAGGGTAACATTGAGGGTGAGCCTAAGAAAGTTCCCACGATGACTATCATCATCAAACCGCTTGACGTAGCTACTTATGACAACATGGTAACGGTTCTTGATGAGATGCAGATTAGCGGTATTAATACGTACGTCATTGATAAGGTTTCCGAAGACGACATGAAACTTCTGACGTTGAAGGGAATCAAGTATGAATGATTGTAAAACTAAAAAGTATTAAGTATTATGGCAAAAATTGATCTTATAGACAATAGCTGGGTCGACCTTGTCTTTGAAGGTAAGAACCAGGCTTACGGCGCCTACCAGCTGCGCAAGAACACTGGCAAGCGTAACATGTGGTCAATCGTTATTATGCTCATTATCGCTGCTCTCATCGCTGCTGCAGTCGGTGCCAACGCTATCATCAGTGCTGCTAACGAAGACGATGCTGAGATTGCAGCTGACGTCAACCTCTCTGCACTGGCCGAGAAGAAGGCTGAGGTAGAGGAGAAGGCTCCCGTGAAGGTAGAAGAGGCTAAGCCCGTTGAGCAGGTCAAGAGTTCTGTGAAGTTCGTTCCGCCCGTTGTCAAGGAAGACGACAAGGTGAATGAAGAGAAGCAGCTGAAGACCCAGGAAGAGCTGAATGAAAGTAAGACCGCTATCGGTGGCTTCGACGTAAAGGGTAACACTGACGACGCCGACGCTCACACACTGAAGGCAGTCGAGGAAGTTGAACAGCCGAAGGAGAAACCCAAAGAGGATAAGGTCTTCGACGTGGTTGAACAGCAGCCGACGTTCAGTGAGGGTAACCCCGCCGCATGGCTGGCTAAGCACATGCAGTATCCTGTTCAGGCAGCTGAGAACGGCATCCAGGGCCGCGTCACCGTGGGCTTCGTCGTTGAGAAGAACGGTTCAATCTCGAACGTTCGTGTGCTGAGAGGTGTTGACCCCTCACTCGACAAAGAAGCTGTGCGCGTGGTGAAGTCCATGCCGAAGTGGAATCCCGGTATGCAGAACGGTGAGCCCGTTCGTGTGAACTACACCGTACCCGTGAACTTTAAACTTCAGTAATAATGAAACATACATTCAACGTACTTGTTGGATTAACTCTCATTTTAGGTTTGCTGTCGGCTTGTAACGACAGCAAACCTAAACATAGTAAGTACACCCGCACTGATACTTACGCCGCCGGCGAGATAGCATTTGCTGCCGACGAGAGTTTCAGTCCCATCATCAATGAAGAAGTCAAGGTCTTTGAGGCAACTTATCGTGATGCCGTTCTGCATCCCATCTATACGGATGAATATGATGCCATGGACATGCTTCTGCGTGACTCCGTATGCCTTATTTTCGCTTCGCGCAAGTTTACTGAGAAAGAGCTGAAAGCCCTGAAGGTGAATGTCAGCAATCCGACGGCCATGCCCATCGCCTACGACGGGCTGTCGCTCATCGTGAACACGGTGAACAAGGATACCTGCATCTCCGTGAAGGACATCAAGCGCATCCTCAATGGCGAGGTGTCGAAGTGGAAAGAGGTCTATCCTAACTCCAAGCTGGGCGACATCGAGGTCATCTTCGATAACAAGAATTCCAGCACCGTACGCTGGTGCGTAGACTCCATTCTGGACGGCAAGCCCATCAACAGCCCTAACATCTACGCTGCCAAGACGAGCGCCGAAGTCATCAATTACGTTGAGCAGCATGCCAACTCCATTGGAATCATCGGTTCCAACTGGCTCAACGATAAGCGTGACACGACGAACGTAACCTTCAAGAAGAACATTCAGGTAATGTCGGTAAGCCGCATGGATACGGCCAACGAAATGAACAGTTGGAAGCCTTACCAATATTATTTATATAACGGAAACTATCCATTGATCCGTACCATTTACGCACTGCTCGTTGACCCCATTCACGGACTGCCGTGGGGATTCTCGCAGTTTGTCTCTTCACCCAAGGGACAGCTCATCATCTTCCGTTCCAGCCTGTTGCCCTACCGTGGCGACCTGACCGTGCGCGAGGTGAACGTCAAGAGCAATTAGTTAATATTACTAAACGGCGTAAAACCATTGCAGATGTGAAACGTCATACGTATTGAAGAGATAACTAACAAGAAGTACAACTTAAATAAACCAGATTATGAAAACAATCAAATATCTGTTTGCCGGCGCCCTGTTCCTGCTGTTCAGCGCCCCGGTTATGGCTCAGGACGCAGAAGACCAGGCCACCATCGACAACATCACACGTGTCATCAAGAACAACAAAGGCGGTAACTTCGAAACCATCGAGGACGAGGTGAACCGCGTGCGTAAGAAGAACAAGAAGAAGCCCTACGTGCTCACCGCCATGGGCGTCGCCTTCAAGGAGGTCAACGACACGGCTCACGCCCGCGAGTTTGCTGAGTATGCACTCGACCGCGATAGCCACTATGCACCTGCCAACATGCTTTTAGGCGACCTCGCTGCCATTGCTGACAACGGTGGTGTGGCTGCACAGTACTATCAGAAAGCCATCAACGATGACCCGCAGAATCCCGAGGCTTACTATAAGTATGCCAAGGTCTACCGCAAGGTGAGCCCGAAGCTGGCCGTTGCCAAGCTTGAAGAGCTGCGCGCCGTGCGCCCCGATGTGCCCGTCGACGCTATGCAGGCCCGTTTCTGGCATGACGACAAGGAGTTCGAGAAGGCCATGGAGACCTATAAGAAGGTGCCCCTGAACAAGCTTGAGCTCGACGACCTGACCAGCTTCGCCACTGAGCACTACTTCACCGGCAAGCACGAGGAAGGCATGAACCTCATTGACCAGATCATCGACCGCTATCCCCGTCACGCTCCGTTCAACCGTCTCGGCATGTTCTTCAACTACGAGATGGGCAACCACGACAAGGCGCTTGACTTTGCAGACCGTCTCTTCAACCGCTCTGACAGTGCCAAGATTTCTTGGATGGATAACTTCTACTATGGTCTGACGCTGCAGAAGAAGGGCGACATCGACGCTGCTTTGGCTCAGTATCACGAGGCCAGCGGCAAGGAAGTGCCTGCCAACAACCGTCAGTCACTCGTCCAGACCATCTATCAGGCTTACTCTGCCAAGGGCGACTTTGACAACGCCATCAAGTACTACAACGAGTACTTAGAGGCTAAGGGCAGCCGCACCGCCAGCGACTACAACTCACTGGCCAGCATGTATAAGAAGCATGCCGGTGAGGTGCCTGAGGAGGAGAAGAACGTTTGGCTGCAGAAGGCTGACGAGGTCTACGGTGAGGCTGCCGGTAAGTTTGCCAGCGCTGAGGAGTTCTTCCTCGTACAGCGTGGACGTCTGAACGCTTCCATGGACCCCGACATGAGCAAGGGTCTGGCCAAGCCGCACTACGAGCGTGCAGCACAGATTCTCGAGGCCAAGGCTGACCGTGACAATGCTGAGACCAGCCGTCTCATTGAGTGCTACCGCTACCTCGGCTGGTACTACAACGAGCAGGCC
>JAFUSC010000162.1 GCA_017467705.1 Prevotella sp.
CGTCAGCCGTACCCTGAGGCACTTCGAAGTGTGCACCGTCCTTGTCCATAGTGGTCTTCATGGCCATCATGATGTGGTCGTACTTGTCAGTCTTCACGTATGTGCCCACGGGGAAGCGGAAAGGCTCACCGCCCATGGCAGCGCGAATCATCTCGACCGACAGATAAGCGGGGCTCTGGAACGAGCTGCGTCCGCGCAGTTCGATAATCTTGGCGCCACCCTTCGTCACGTCAACCTTCATCTGCTCCCACTCCTCGGCGGGGAACTCAGCGGTGCCGATGATGTCAGTCAGCTTGCGGCCCTTGATGGTCACGTGGCTGCCGAAGACGGCCATCTGCTCACCGTGTCCGCCGTAGGTGGCGCAACCCGTAATCTCGTTCTGCATCACGCCGAACTTCTTAGCCAGAGCCGACTGCAGACGTGTGGTGTCCAGTCCGGCCAGCGTTGTCACCTGTCCGGGTTTCAGTCCGCTGTAGAGCAGCGTCACCAGACCCGTGAGGTCAGCGGGGTTGAAGATGATGACCACGTGCTTCACGTCGGGGCAGAACTTCTTGATGTTCTGGCCCAGCTCCTCGGCAATCTTGCAGTTGCCGGCCAGCAGGTCCTCGCGGGTCATGCCTGCCTTACGGGGAGCACCACCTGATGAAATGATGTACTTAGCGTCGCGGAAAGCTTCCTCAGCGTCGGTCGTTGCAACGATGTTCACATCGTCGAAACCGCTCTGGCGCATCTCTTCAGCTACGCCTTCAGGTGAAAACACGTCGTAAAGACAGATGTTGCTGGTCAGGCCCATCATCAGGGCTGACTGTGCCATGTTCGAACCAATCATACCGGCAGCGCCGACAATGGTCAGTTTCTCGTTCGTTAAAAATGCCATAAACTTAATCTTATTATTATTGTTTTACGTTTTTAATTTTTTTGTGCGTGCAAAGTTACAAAATAATTATGAACCAAAGGTCGTGAACACCGTTAAAAATGAATAATAGTGAACACAATTATGAACGACCGTTTGTTTTCCTTACATTTCCATTCCCAGCTCTACGCCCTGTTCCTGCAACCAGCCGATGTAGCCCATGATGATGCCCATGCCCGTCTGCTGCGTGTTCTTCATCATCTGGGCCGAGGCCTGCACCATGTGCTGCCAGGCGTCAGTCTGGTGCACCTTCACGCCGAACTGCAAGTCGTCGGTGGTCATGATACCGTAGCTTTGGTTCAAGTAGATGTTGCACATGTTCTTTTGCAGGTATTCCAGCATTTTCTTTGTATTTGCATCGTCAGTCATACCTTCCAATGAAGACAGCTGTTCGGCTATTGCACCCAGATTCATCAGGTCAAAGTACTGTGCAAACAGCTGCTGATACTCCTGCGGGCAACCGGCTGGAGGGTCTATGGGGTCAGGCTCCACACCGGCCAGCAGCGTCTCCATGACGTTCTCACCCAGTTTCCCCACTTCGTCGTTATGAGCGTTCACCTGCCTCTGGTGCTCCTGAAACAGCTGTCCCTCAGGCGAGCTCATGATGGCCGTCAGCTGCTTCACCTCATCAATGGTGACGAACTCCTGTGCAGCTGGCAGCAGCACATTACCCACCAGGTCATAGACGAAGTGATGCTCCATGTAGTCCTTGGTCAGCTCTTCTGATGTCTTGCCGTTGTAGTCCTTGATGACTTCGTTGTTGACCACGTTCAGAATCTCGCCCATCTGTTCGTCCAGACCCGACAGGGCTGAAGGGCAGACTTTGATGTAATCAATCAGGGCGTACCGCAGGTCGTCCTGCGCAGCTGCCGACAAGGACACGGCCAGCATTGCCAATACGAATAGTTGTCTCATTGTTTTCATTGTTCGTTATGTTATAATGTTTTTGCTCTTCCTGTTCGCTGCCGCAAAAGTACAACAAATTCATGTGACCTGCAAATTTTTCCACGAAAAACACGCGAAATTCTTTTCCCCGCGCTCATCAGTTCCGCGTTTCGCTGAAGGTTTCTGCCCGTTTGCTGAAATTTTTTGCGCCGTTGGCAACAAATGCCTACCTTTGCATCAGAAAAAGAAAACCAGATTTTGTTTCATACAGTAATACGTTATATTTAGGTTAGTAGTTTTTTTGGTAATTGGATTCAGCGTTTTCATGATAACACGGTTCTTTTGTGTTATTCAAACGCAAAAGCAGAGGGCCCACCGCGACGGTGAGCCCTCTGTTTTTGGTTCTCACGCAGAGGCGCTGAGACACGCAGAGTAACCTCTATACACAACCTTCAGGGCAGGAAAAAGCACAAATTATGATGGATTTATGCATTTTTTCCGTTCCGGATGCACGAAATGAAATAAAAAGAAGTAATTTTGCAAGGGAAGCATCTTACTTAATATATAAAAAAAACTATGGCACTGATTAAGACAATTAAAGGACTGACCCCGAAATGGGGCCGTGACTGTTACTTCAGCGAGAACGCCACCATTGTGGGCGAGGTTACGATGGGCGACGAGTGCTCTGTGTGGTTCAACGCCGTGGTGCGCGGCGACGTGGCGCCCATCACCATCGGCGACCGCACGAACATTCAGGACGGTTCGTGCGTACACGTGACGCACGACACGGGTCCCACCCACATCGGCAGCGATGTCACCATCGGGCACAACGTCACGGTGCATGCCTGCACCATCCATGACGGCGCCCTCATCGGCATGGGTGCCACGCTGCTCGACGGCTGCGAAATCGGCGAAGGGGCCGTGGTGGCTGCCGGTGCACTGGTGCTGCAGAACACCAAGGTGGGGCCGCGCGAGATATGGGGTGGCGTGCCGGCCAAATACATCAAGCCCACCCGACCCGGACTCACCGATAATGCCAAGCATTACGTGGAGTACTCGAAGTGGTATCTGGAGGAGCAGAAAAACGCTGAGAAATAGCCCTGTTTTGTAAACTGGCGATTCCCAACGCGAGAACTGCCGATTTACAAATCGAGAACTGCCGATTCCCAAATTGGAAATCGGCAGTTCTCGATTCGGGAGACGGCGGTTTACAAAACCACCCCCTCAGAAGCCCTTAAAATCAATCGTCGGGAATGTCCTCGCGGGCAATGGTGACCAGTGCCTCATCGCTGATGTCAGCAGCATTGGCCAGACGGGTGTTCTGACGGTAGATGACCTCATTGTAGAGCAGCGCCATCTCGGAACGTCCGCCCTCGACGTGACTGCCGAAGTAGGAGGTGAGTGCCTCATGTGCATCGTCAGCCAGCCGCATGCCGTGACGTGACAGATGGTCAATGAACAGACGCGACAGTTCGTCGGGGGTATAGTCGTCGAACACGAAGCGGTCGTTGACAAACTCCGACAGGCGCGGCATGCGCTCCTCCACCTGTTTCCACTCTGCGGGCGTGGCTTCAATGACGTAGATGGTCTTGCCATGCTGTGCCATGATCTCGTCGATGATGCGACGCTCCTGTTCGGGCGTGGCCTGTGCCAGCAGCTGGGCGGCGCTCAGCGTCTGTACCTTGTCAGCTGACTCTATGAGGTCAATGTCACTCAGCACGTTGGCCATCATTTCCTTAAACTCCTTCTGGCCCGTCTCGGGATGTCCGATGAAGGCGAAGCACATGCTGAGATTGACAAACGGCGTGTTGGTCAGTTCGGCACGGCGACGGTTGAGCTTCACCTGATTAAGCAGGTTCTCCATCTTCTTCTTCGCATTGACGGCACCGACGAGCTTGTTGAACGGCTGCATGAGCGCGTTGGTGGGCGTGGCAGCGCCGGCCTTCTGGCCTGTGATGTCCTGCAACGTGAGCACCTTCAGCTCCTCAGCCGTACACTGGCCCTTGTTGAGCTTGTCGGCCAGACGTGCGCCCTGACGCTCCTTGGCCTGCTTGAAGATGTTGACCACGGCACCGGCATTGCCAAACGACTGCGGGTTGCGCTGCTCGTAGACGGTGCGGAAGTAAGCCGAAAGTCCGGCCTCACCCGTCTCGTCGAGCTTCATGTCATTTTTCTTCAGCAGGTTGCGGAATATCTGTTCGAGCTCAGCGGGCTGATAGTCGTCGAACTGCACCATGCGGAAGCGGCGCTCCAGTCCGCTGTTGGTCTTGAGGAACTGCGTCATCTCCTTCGTGTAGCCAGCCAGCACGCAGACGAACTTACCCGCATCGGCGGTGAGTCGCTGCAACAGGGTGTTGATGGCTTCCTGTCCGAAGCCGCCGCCACCGTCGGCACTCTTGTCGAGAGAGTAAGCCTCATCGATGAACAGCAGGCCGCCCATAGCAGAGTCGATGACGTTTGAGGTCTTGATGGCGGTCTGTCCGGTGTAGCCTGCCACGAGGTCCTTCTCCGTCACTTCGACGAGATGGCCGCGGCTGAGCACGCCGAACGACGTCAGGATGTCGGCCACGAGACGGGCCACGGTGGTCTTACCCGTACCCGGGTTACCCATGAAGATGTAGTGCGGTGCCTCGCGGTGGGGCGTCTCGCCCGTCAACTTGGCACGTTCCTCGTCAGCACGGAACGACTCCACCATCTGGCGCAGCTGCGTCTTGATGTTGTCGAGTCCCACCAGCTCGTCGAGGGCAGCGAGTGCCTCATCAGGAGAGAGCACCTTACGCTCCTCGAAGGGAATATCCTCAGGCCGGATGGTCTGATAGACCTCAGCGGTGCGCTGCTCCTTCGGCAGCTCACGGATGCGGAGCGACAGACGGGCCTTGACTGCTTCGAGCAGCTTAGCCATTTCACCGGCATTACCCCAGTTCTTGTCTTTCGTCGAAAGCATCTCATTGATCTTGCGGTAGAGCACGGGCTGAAGGTCATCAGCCAGCGTGTAGCCCTGCTTGCGGGCCATCTGGCGGAATATCTGCATAAGTTCTTCTGCCGTGTAGTCGGCAATATGTATGCGGTGGGTGATGCGGCGGGCGATACCCTCGTTGACGCGGATGAAGTTGTCCATCGGTGCGGGATAGCCTGCCAGGATGACGGCAAACTTACCGGCATCATCCTCCATGCGCTTCATAAGTACCTCGACAGCCTTCGTAGCTTCCTGGTCCTTCGTGCCGGCATCGTTGACGGGGGCGAAGGAATAAGCCTCATCGATAAAGAGTATCTTACCCATAGCGAGGTCGCAGGCCTTACCCATCTCCTCGCCAGAACTGTTCTGGTATTTGCCCACGATGTCCTTGCGCTCACGCTCAATGACATCGGGCGCTGCCAACAGTTTCATGGCGTAAAGTATCTCACCGAGCTTGCGGGCCACGGTGGTCTTACCCGTACCCGGATTACCGGTCAGGATGATGTTGAGCTTCATGGTCTGCTGCGTTTCCAGTCCCAGCTCCAGACGCTCGTCCATGTCTGCCTTCTGCGAGGCAATCTCACGCACGAAGTCCTTGACGGCCTGCATGCCTACGAAATCGCGGTCGAGGCTGGCGACTATCTCGTCAACGTTGAGTTCCTTCAGTGCTTCCTCACCCTCAATGTCGGCACGCGAGAAGAGATGGTCTTCAGGCTTGCCCTCCATCGACAGACGTTCACGGTGACGCTCCAGTGCCTTGTCGTAGGCGGCCATCACCTCACGGGCATTACCGAAGTTCTTGGTGCGGCGCTTATACATCTTCTCAAAGAAACGGCCCAGCTTCTCGTCAGCATCAGCATCAGGAGCATAGCCTTCCTTCTTCATCTTGCCACGGAAAATCTGCGTGAGCTGTTCGGGCTCATAGTCGCGGAACTCGATGCGCTTGTTGAAGCGTGACGTGATGCCTGAGTTGGAATCGAAGAAGTCAAGCATCTCTTTCGTGTAACCGGCAATGATGCAGATAAACTCACCACGGCGTTCCTCGACGGGTTTCAGCAGGGCGTTGATGGCCTCGCGTCCAAAGTCGTTGGCACCGTCGCCCGTTGCCAGCGTGTAAGCCTCGTCGATAAACAGCACACCACCCATGGCGGACTCCACCACCTGGCGGGTCTTGGGAGCCGTGCCACCGACATACTTGGCCACCAGGTCCTCGCGGGTCACCTCAATGAGCTGTCCGCCGGGCAGGATGCCCAGTGCATAGAACATATCGGCAATGAGGCGCGCCATCGTGGTCTTACCCGTACCGGGATTGCCGAGGAAGACGAACTGGTCGCGGAACGGCGGCAGCGCGTTCGGGTCGTTGTGCTCTGCACGGTACTGCTTGATGTTCTCGACAATGCTGTGCATCTCGCGCTTCACGTCGTCAATGCCGACAAAGGCATCAAGACGGGCCAATATCTCGTCGGGCGTCTGCTCCACATAGATGTCGCCGGAAATGTCGTCAGGCTGAACCTCTTGGCTGTGTCTGTGCTCCAGACAGAGTTTGTAAATGGCATCGGCCTTTTCTGTAGCCTCGTATGCATTACGGAAAGTCACCTTACGATTCTTGATAACATTGCGGAAGTAGCCTTTCAGTTTCTTGTCGGCATCGGGTGAGAGCTCCAGCCCATACTTCTGCAGTTCAATGCGGCAGATGTCATGCAGCTCAGCGGCACCGCAGTCATGCAGTTCCAGCTGCAAGGCAAAGCGGCTGCGGCCGTTCTTTTTTTTCTGGAAGTAATACTCCACGATGCTCTTGTCACCGGCAAAGACGACAACGGGATAGGTCGTCCAGTTAGCCGACAGGTCGCGCTCCCAGTCCTCCATCATGCTGAGCAGCCGGTCAATGGGCGTCAGGTGCTCGGTGTCACTCATCAGCAGGTGCACATTGTCAATGAGCAACAGCTGACCCTGCATGTCAGCAATGGTGCGTTCGTTGACCGTGTTGATCCACTGGTTATACTCTGACGCATCCACTTTCTTGATGCGCGGGTTGGTCAGCACACCGTTACGCAGGAACTGCTGGTGGATGACGTTAATCAGGAACGACTTTCCCGTGCCGGAGTTACCCAGCACCAGCATGTCCATCTCTGGCCGCTGGGCCAGACGTCCCTCACGCTTACACGAGTTGTAGAACCCGATGAGGCGTTCCACCTGCTTCAGCACGCCGTCCTTTCCAACGGGAGTTACCTGTATGGCGGGTGCAGCAGGCGCTGCTGGTCTGGCTGGGGCTGCCGGTGCAGCAGGAGCGGCAACAGGGGCAACTGGCGCAGCAGGTGCCGGTGTCACTGACGACGCAGGCTGACGGGTGCCGCAAACGGTACAGAACTTCGCCGAGTCCTGTAATTCCTTATGACAATTGATACAATATTTCATAATAGGTCAAGTTTTAGTTATTATTTGTTCTTACTGCTGTCAATGTATTGCTGTCAGGCTTATTCGGGATAGTTATAATAGCCATCAATGTCGTGCTTCACCAGACGACCGGCATCGCCAAGGGTCAGAAAACCGAACGAGCTGCTCTCGGGTGCATATTCGAAATAGAATATCTCCAGTCCGTCAGGACCGTCGAACACCACATCGGGTTGTACGCCGAAGTACTCGCCACCGTCGTCGACGTGCCACATGGATATATCATCAACTTGGTCGGCAATGTCGGTGAACGACCACACTTTGTCGCCACTGAAGACCACCTCAACAGCGGTGCACTTTCCGCCCTGCGGCTTAAACTGGATGTGCCCGGCTCCGTAGTCTTCACCTATCAGACACGTCAGACGCGAGCGGTCAGCCTTGCCGCCATACTTCTTCTCCATCTGCTTGATGACTTGCTCCGGCAACGAGCGGCGATTGTCTGCATCAGCAGGGATGATGTTCAGCTCCAGCGGTTTGCGCACTGACAGATAGTCGTCGGAAAAGAGCCAATAAAGTGACGGCCACCCCTCCGCGAGCTTATCGAAACGGGCTGCTTCAACAAGCTCGTAGACTTGTCCACGCATGGGATGCTGGGCATTGCGCAGCATGCCTATATCAGCGCCTTCGTCGCTTATCTCACGTTTGTAACGCACATCGAAGAGCTCACCCTTGGCCCACACCTTGGTGTAGGCACGTGGTGACTGCTTGATGGCCTGCTGCAACGTGTAGCTGACAACCGTAGCAGGCTCGGCATCACCGTCAAGCGACTTCACGTCCGACCAGTAAACCACCTGTGTATGCGTCTTGTCGCTGTAATAGAACGGCACTGGCGGATAAGCAGCCATGATGCCCGTCACCTTTTTCATGTTCTGGGAGGCGGGACCGGAATAATCAGGCAGCCCGATGGATGCCGTCTCCTGCGCGGTGGCAGTAATGCTGATGGACGCCAGCAGCGTCACTGACAGAATGAAATCACGTGTCTTCATATTCATTGTTATTTGGTTGCTATTCTCATTGTGATGTCTCAAACACGGTGCGCACGTCATCCAGCGTCAGCTCCATCAGCTGTTCACGGTTGGCATTGGGCGTGTCAGCCAGACGTGTGGCCTGTTGCTGAATGACTTTCTCAAACATGTTACGCACATAACGGGCATTGCCGAAGTTGCGGTCCTTATGTGCCACGACGTAGTCAAGGCGTTGTTGCACGTAGGCTGCGGCCTCGGCTGACAGGACGTACTGGTTCTTACGCAGGTACATCTGGAAGATGTCATAGAGCTCGCGGGGCGTATAGTCGGGGAAATTGATGTAACGGTTGAAACGTGACTGCAAGCCGGGATTGGAATCAATGAAGCGCTGCATCTCGTTGGTGTAGCCTGCAATGATGACGACCAGTCTGTCGCGGTCGTCCTCCATGCGTTTCAGCAGCGTGGAGATGGCTTCCTGTCCGTAGTCATTGCCGCCTCCTCCTACGGGCACCAAGGCATAGGCCTCATCAATAAACAGCACGCCGTTGAGTGCAGAGTCCACAATCTGGTTGGTCTTCGTGGCCGTCTGTCCGACGTACTCTGCCACCAGTCCTGAGCGGTCAGTCTCCACCAAGTGGCCACGCTTCAAGATGCCGAGGTCCTTGTAGATGCGGGCCACAATGCGGGCCACGGTGGTCTTACCCGTACCGGGGCTGCCGGTAAAGACGAGGTGATAGGACATCTTGGGTGTCTTCAGTCCCTTCTCCTTGCGCTGCTTCTGCAATTTCACGAAGTCAGCCAGCTGCCGCACCTCTTTCTTCACGCCCTTCAGTCCGATGAGCTCATCGAGTTCTTCGTAAGGGTCGCCCTCCAGAGGTTCGGAAATGACAACGCTGTCACGTGCCACGGAATCTGTCTGTTCTGTCTTGCCGTCGGTCTTATGGCCTTCGTCCGTGTCTGCCTGATCTGCAACATAGGTCAGGACACCCATAGCAAAGAACTGCGCTATCAGCACCCCACCCAAGACCATGATGACCTTCGTTGTGTTATCTTTCAGTTCCATTTCAACGTTATTACATATATTATATAAGGTAAGACATAGCACCATGCATCTGCCGCATCGGGGGTTCCGGGACAGAGTCCGACGGCCTGCATCAACTCAGAGAGCAGTCCCGCAGCAGGAATGACGGCCGTCCAAGCGAGCCGTGTCGCCGTGCTGAAGGAGCTGAACAGCACATCGGCAAGCAGCACATAGGCTGCTGACCACAATCCACCGGGCAGGCTGTAGACCACGAACTCGGGCCATGCTGACACCGTCTCTCGCACTCCATCGAGCCATGCTTTCGCTCCCAAAGCATCAACAACCCGGAACAACAGCAGTGACGTGGGGCGCTGCAACAGATAGATACAGCCTCCTGCCGTCAGGAGTGCCATGCCCAGCATCAGCCTCATCTACTCACTGACATCAGGGCCGATGGCACGCGGCTGGACGTACTGCCCCTCTGCCACATCGTGGTAGCGGTTCGGCTCACGCGGTTCCAGCAGATTCTCCGTGCGTCCCAAGTTCTCAACGGGATGATAGATGTCACAGTCAAGCAGCACCAGTCCGTAATAGCCGGAAAAGAGCTGCTGGTCAGCAGCATTGCGATAGAAGCGGCAGCTGGTGAAAGCAAGGTCTGACTTGTCACATTCCACCAATGTGTAGTGTCCGTTATCGAAGAAGTCGCAGTTGTCGAACCGCAGTCCGGGAGAGCCGTAGAACTGCATGATGCCGTTCGTGCAGTGGTGAATACGGGTAGCCGAAACGCCCAGGCTGTTGGTGTCGTCGCCCAGCAGTCCGTAGCTGCCGCAACCGTAGAGGTCACAGCTCTTCACCACGTTTACACGACCTCCAATATAGCTGATGACGGCCCCCGTGCAGTAGCCCTCGTCGGTGTGGCCAATGGTGAGATTCTCCAGCCGTGTGCCTTCGCAGTCAACGAAGTTGAACACGTTTGCATAGCGCGGCTCAACGACAATGCTGCTGTTGTGGGCACCACGGATGGTGAGCAGGTCGATGTGAACCAGCGTCAGCTGACGCCCATTATAGGCATCCTCACTGACCACGGTGGGCGTGGTGATGGTTCCGCGTTCAACCATGGGCAGGAAGTCACGGCCCGCCACACCGCTGAACAGGCTCTCGTCGTTGAGAACGCGGGTCAGATTGAGCTGCACGTCGGGACCTATCTCCACGATGCGGTCAGGACCCAGCGCCTCTATGAACTCGCGTTCGTTGTTCACCCGGTAGACGGGTTCGCCGTCAATGTACTGCTGGGCTGGTGCCACGGCAGCAAAGGCCGTGAGCAGCAGCACCGTCATGAAAGTCTTTTTCATTTGCTGTCTCTTGCGAAAATTGAGTTTCTATTTCTTCAGCTTGATGTAAACCCCGTCGAACGCCGTGCCCATGCCGAAGCAGCCGAACATCTCGTCCTGCCCGGCAATGGTGCGCAGCACCACGAACTTATCGTAGAAGAAAGCACGGAATCCGTAGTGACACTCGTTCACCTCCAGATAGTCGAACGTGTTGCCGTTGAGCACGGCGGGGCGTCCTGCCTCGCTCTGGCCCTCGGCAATGTTCTGCGGCGAGTTGCAGATGTCGAAGTGCACCTTGTTCTTGCCGGCAGCCTTGAAGTCGATGCCACCGCCCATCATGCACTGGCTGTTGCGGTTCCACTGCTGATAGCCGTAGCGGACACCAATCTTGCCCGGGTCAGCCGGTGTGAGGGCGCAGCCGGGATACCACTGGGGCATGTAGACACCGGGGTTGGGCTCCATGCGGCGCATCTGCAGCTCCTTCTCGGTCTTGGGGTTCACCCATGAGCCTTCCTTCAGCGTGTATTCCCCTTCGCGGGGCTCATCTATATGCATGTAGATGATGCCGGTGACGGTGCCGTCAGCCTGAAACTCACGCATGTAGACCCAGAACGTGCCGTCGTTCGTAGCCTCCTCGTCCGACCGCTCACCGGCTATCAGGATGGGGGCAGGCTTCTTGGCCTTGGGGTAGTAGATGTAGCCGGCGGCAATACCCTCGGCGTTGATGTCGAAGATGACGGTGACGGCGGTCTTGTCGCCCAAGTAGCCCTGAAAATAATAGTTGTCGACGTCGGCCAGTGCCGTCATGGTGACAGCACTGAGCAACGTCAGCAACATACAAATGCGTTTCCTCATAAGTGCGAATCCAGAGTGTTAAGCCTTGGGCGCTTCGCCCTTCTTGTTGATGAGGTCCTTCACCTTGTCCTTACCCTTGAAGGCAAAGAGCCAGATGAGCAGAGCGGCCACCACGATCAGGCAGATGCTCAGCACGGGCCTGTAGAACAGCCATGCCACGGCAATGACGAGCAGTGACCAGACGACACCGACGACCGTGCAGACGACGCCGACACCCCAACCGACGATGTTGGCCACGAACGGCACCACCTTCAGGATGGTCTCAATGAAGCCGAAGATGCCCTTCAGACCGCTGATGACCAGAATGACACCCAGCAGGCGCAGCAGCCACTTCATCACGTTGTTGCTGCTCTCAGCCGATTGCAGCACTTCCTCGCCCGACTTCTTACCCATGGTCAGGCTCTGGAACATCTCATCATTCTTAGCCTTGTAGGGCTTGAAGCTGTCGCCGTCCACGACGGCCATGATGGTCACCTTGGCCGGTACCACCTTCTCAAACGTCACACGCACGTCGCCCACCTCGGGTGAACCGGGCACACGACCGAAGTAGATCATGTTGCCGGCCTGATGCACATACTCCAAGTCCTTCTTGTTCTCAGCCACGGCCATCAGGCTGTCGGTGACGGCCTTGATAGAGTCAGCCACGGCCTTGGCCGAGTCAGAGAGCACGACGGCAGTCTCTGCGGCAGGCTCAGCGGCGGGCTTCGTGGTCTTGCTGACGCCATAGAAGCGCTCATAGGCAGTCTTGGCGCTCTGGTCAAGCTGTTTCAGCACGTTCTCCGCCACAGCCAGCTCCATGTCTTCACGGGACGTGATGCCCTTGATCTGGCTATCGCTCAGTTTGTAGGCACCGAACGTCACATGCTCAGCAAACATGTCCTGCGGCTCCACCGTGGTCAGCACGAAGTTCTTGCCCTGATAAGCAGCATCCTTGAAGTTCTGCGACTCCACGGGGCGGCTCACCCACTCCTTCGTGTAGGTGTAGGTCGTAGTGGTTTCCTCCTTGCCGCCCAGCTTGTCCTTCGACTCGCTGTGCTGCTGTTCCGTCCACTGGTAGTACTCCACCCTGCGCTTCATGGCGATGGCCTTGGCGCCGACGCCGAACTGCGTGTCGGCCAGCGAGTCTTCCGTCTCGGCCATGGCCGTAGCATGAATCAGCTCGCCTTCCAGCGAAGCATCCTTCTTGTTGGGGTTCTCCATTTCCACGTAGGCACCCTTCACCTCGTCAAGCATGTCGCCCGTGTGAACCGTGCGACCCTCGTTCCACCACAGCACCACAGTACCAGCTATGAAAAGCAGTACTCCGAAGCCGATTCCACCACATGAGCTCTTCACTCTCGATCCGTAGCTCGTTGTCTTTGTCTCTGTGTAAGCCATTTTTCTTTTAATGTTTAATGTTTATGTTACTTTTTATTCTTTATAGGAGTTAAAGGAGTTACAGGAGTTGCAGGAGTTGCAGACATTACCTTTTTCCTTTGTTTATTTTTTCAGGAGTTACAGGAGTTACAGGAGTTGCAGGAGTTGCAGACATTACCTTTTTCCTTGTTTATTATTCAGGAGTTCTTTGCAAGCAAAGCGGCAGAGCCGAGCGCAGGAGTTTTATTAGAAGTGGAGTTTCGGAGACTTTAGAACATACGTCTGTAACTCCTGAAACTCCTGAAACTCCTGTAACTCCTAAAACAATTTTTCCTTCATTCCGTCTGCAAAGGTAATAATAATTATGCAAACCACGTTGTCATTTTGTTACAAAAATTTGTCAAAACGCACATTTACACCCGATTGCACCCGAAATCACACCCGAAAAACGATTTCGTCAGCCGTCTTCCGGCGTTTCTCTTGGGGTTCATCGGCAGCGTAGCCCACCGGAATGATGACCGCCGGCTCCTCGTCGGCAGGCAGGTCGAACAGCTGTTTGCACAGCGCGGCGTCAAAGTTACAGACCCAGCACGTGGCCAGCCCCTGCGCCGTGGCCGCCAGACACAGATGCTCCACGGCGATGGCTATGTCAATGTCGCCGTGATGCTTCCCGTCAGCCCTCACCCACTCCACGTCGTGCAGCACCGAGGCAATGACATACAGCGGGGCCGTCTTGAACCAGTCGCGGCCGTAGCACTGCCGCAGACGCTCCTTGCCCTCCTCACTCCCGACGATGCGGAACCGCCACGGCTGCCGGTTGACAGCCGACGGCGCCATGCGCACACACTCCATCACGTAGTCCACTTTCTCCTGCTCCACGCTGCGCGGCTCATAAGCCCGGCAGCTGTAGCGGCGCTTCACAAGTTCCAAGAAATCCATATTTTTTCAGCTTTTTAATGTTCTCATCCTGCAAAGTTACTCATTTGCCACCAAAAAACCGCAGGAACGCCCAGAATATTAAATATTTTTTAATCGCAAAGTCCAAAACAGCAGTTCAAGATTCCCGTTTCTAACGTTCTGGATTCCAAAGACTTCTATATTCGATTCCAAAATAGCCTATTTTGGTCAGCAAAATAGACTATTTTCCTCACCAAAATAGACTATTTTCCTTTGCAAAATAGACTATTTTGGAATCCCACATCAACGTTTCTGGAATCTGACACCGCACAAACCGGACCCTCAAACTCCGAAGACGGGTTATGACATGTCGCCGGATTCGGATAAAAGCCTACCGAAATCGGTGGGTTTATAGTATGACAAAAAAAATGGTGTCCGCCCATCATCACGACGGGACGAACACAGGAGGTTAGTTATCCTTACTCACAACCTTATTATCTTAGCATGCCTAAGAAAAAAGCGATATTACTTAAACAGCTGCTGGCGGTTGTTGGCCAAGCTGTAGGTTTGTCTCTCTCCGTCGATGTGAAAGGTCAACGTGGACTTCTCTGTGGTGACGTCAAGCGTACAGGGGGCTCCTTCCATCATCGGGATAGAGCTGTTGCTGCCTACGTTTTTCTTTTTTCTTATGAGCCGGTGCTATTCCTGCTGCCGCATCCATGCTGTAACGGTCATGCCCCGATGGGTCTTGAAGGCGGTGCTGAAGGTGCTGTAACTGCGGAAGCCGCTCTTACGGGCCAGCTCCTGTGCGGTGACCGGACGCGAGATGGCACGGGTCTTGGCGTAGAGCCGCTCGAAGTGCTCTATGCGCAGCAGGTTGATATAGGCATTGTAGGTGGTGCCTGTCTGTGTGAAGTAGGCGCCGAGATAGGTGCGGTTGGTGCCAAGGGTCTTGGCGAGTTGCTGCAGGGTGAGGTCGTGCTGCAAGTAGAGCCCGCCGCCCTCACATTGCTGCTCGAGCAGGGCACCCATGAAGTGCAGGTCTGCCACATCAGCGTCAAGCTCGGCTGTGGGGGTCAGGCTGCTGAGCGTCTCGACACGCCAGACGAGGAACAGGATGAGCACATAGGTTCCCAGCTGGACAGCGTATTCAGAGAGCATGCCACCGTAGTTGGTCTTGTAGCCGACAAACATGAGCAGGATGGCGGCAAGCATGATGAGGCTCTGCCACACCTCCTTGTGCTCCAAGTCGGCAAAGTTGTCGTGCAGCCAGCGGCCATAGCGCCTGACGGCATCCACCATATATACCATAAAGGTGAAGGCCACGGCGAGCAAATAGACCAGAACCGTCAGTTCGTAGCGTTCGCTCCGCATGATGATGCCCATGACGACGACTGCCGCGACGACGGGCAGCATGGCCACGGCGATGGGCCACAGCGGGCGACGGCGGTCTTGCAGCATGCAGAGCAGCGTGGTCATCATGGTGGGCACGAGTGTCAGGCTGTCGAGGCCGATGGCCACGGCATTGCGCAGTGCGTGGTCGCCGGTGAGCCAGTAGGAGCCCAGCACCACCCACCAGACGTGGCTCGCCGCCACCGAAGCCATGAAGACAGCTGCCGAGCGGCGCAGCCTGAGCGGTGGGGTGACGGTGGGGGCAATGGCGTTGCCCCGTCGGAACAGCAGAAAGAGGCTGGCTGCGACGGCCAGCATGGCTGCACCGCCATAGAGCATGAGATAGAGCATGTGCCCGAGTCCTTGGTTTTCGTACATCGTGCGGTCTTTCTTTTTCTGGCCGCAAAATTACGGGAAAAAGTGTAAAACGGGGAGAAAAACGATGCACGGATTTGGGCCGCAACCCAAATCCGCGCATCAGAGACGGTCATTCACAAGGGTATCATAAGTTCTTCCTGTACTCACCGGGCGTCATGCCGTAGTGACGCTTGAACTGTTCGCGGAGATTGGCAGGAGTGAAACCCACCGCCTCGGCAATGGCGGTGAAGGTCATGGCAGGCTGACTGTCGAGCAAATGCTTGGCCTCTTCTATGCGGATGCGATTGATGTACTGGGGAAATGACAGGCCATTGGTATGGGCAGTAATCAGGTCGTTGAGCGTGTGCCGGTTGATGCCGAAACGATGAATGATGTCCTGACGCTGCAGAGAGACCTGAGCGTATAGGCGCTCGGTGCGGATGGCTGCATCGATGTCGTGGAAGAGGGTCCCTTCGGTAGCGGCTGGGCGGCGGTGCTGGCCGACCCGGGGTCTTCGTCGTCATCAGGCAATGCCGGAGGCGTGCCATTGATCATGCGGACCAGTGCGCGGTTCTTCTCGCTGATGATTCGCTTCTGACGGTAATAGTAGACGGAAACAGCCACGGCAACGACGAGCAACAGGAGGCTGCCGGCAATCATGAAGCTCTTAAGCCGCGAGGCAGCCTCGGCCTCCTGTGTCTTCAGCTGCTCTTCCTGCAAGTGGTAGCGGACAGCATACTCGTGTGCCTCACTCTTGTGCAGGCTGTCGCTGACCGCCTTTGACAGATGGGCGTAACGGGTCTGCCAATCGTAAGCCTCAGCGGTGTGACCTTTGGCATGGGCAGCAATGGCACGGGAACGGAGGATGACGGCATACTCGTCGTTCAAGGTGTCGCCAGCCATGCGGTGCTCCACTTCGTCGTAGGTTGTCAGCGCCTCGTCATACATACCCAATGCCATCTGTGTGGGGGCAATCATGCGGCGGGCGCTGAACGTCTGGCCGTAGCCGCTCTGGTCGAAAAGTGCAAGGTATTTCTTCGCCAACTCACGGTTAGCACTCCCCTCGCCTTTTGGAGAAAGGCTACGGGGAGGCGTGCCAGCGGGAGAGGGGTCGGGAGTGAGGCTATAGCTTTGCGCCAAGAAGCCCCATGCCTGTGCCCGGCTGAAGTCCAGATAGCGGTCGCGGTCGCTGGGGTTGTCGCTCCACGAGAGACGGTAGCTGTCCTCGGCGTAGTCCTTGGCATGACTCTCGTAATGGTCAAGGCGGTCAAGGATGCGTTGAGCCAGTGCGGTGACCTCGGAATAGCGGTGCAGTCTGTTGAGGGCGTTGATCTTACGTTTCACGGCAACGATGAAAGCGTCCATGCGGTCGATGCTGCCCGGAGCATCGAGATGGCTGATGGCCTCGTCGAGTTTTGAGAGTCCCTCGTTCACCTGCCCCAACTGGGTCATCAGCAGTCCTATATCGGCCTCGGTGCGCCAGCGTTCAGTCTCTTCGCCCTGTTTCCGACAGAGTTCGGCCTTCTGTGTGGCCCAATGCAGATATTGCTCGTTGTCGTGCTTGGCGCGGCAGGCAACAATGAGCACATCGAGGATGTTCTCCTGCTCGGCAGGCTCGTGACGCACGGAGTCGTGACTGAGCAAGGCTGTGCAGATGAGGATGGCAGAGTCCTGATGCTGCTCGGCGAGTGACATGCTGTAGATGCGGGCACGGATGAACTGGCCGCGATAGTCGCTGATGTTGCCTAAAAGCAGGGCCGAGTCAAGTAAGGTGAGTGCCCGGTCAGGGTTGACGGCGTATGCCATCAATATGGAGTCTTGTTGGTAAGGCGTATCACCCACATGCGGCAACAGCCTCACAGACCTGCCGCCGCCACAGCTTCCGAAAACCAACAAGGCAACACATATAATAATAAGGTGTACTACTTGTTTCATTTGTTCATTTTGTCCATAATCCGCGGACAAAATTAATCAAATTCTTTCAAAGAACAGCCATTCCAACGACACCAAAACAACGTTTTTGTAAATTCTGAGAGCATTTTTGTAAATTTTGAGAAATACATTGACCATCCTTAGGTTCTTACGATGCTGCGATATAACAAAAAAATCAGCGAGACAAACAAACTTTCGCTGTTCGTCTCGCTGATTGATTGATCGTGTAATAGCTCAAAACTGAGCTTTAATACTCATCCTCGTTGAAGAGGAAGTCTTCCTTGGTGGGATAGTCGGGCCAGATTTCTTCGATGCTTTCGTAGATATCGCCTTCGTCTTCTATCTCCTGCAGGTTTTCCAACACCTCGAGCGGAGCGCCCGAGCGGATGGCATAATCTATGAGTTCGTCCTTGGTTGCGGGCCAAGGGGCATCTTCAAGCTTTGATGCTAATTCAAGTGTCCAATACATAGCCTTAGTTATTTACAATTCGACATTTTACGGTTTACTATCTCAATTTGGGCGCAAAAGTAGTAAATATTTTTTTATTTGCAAGCATTTTCCCATAATATTTCACTCCGTCCTGCGTTAAAGTTTATTTTTTTTGCCAGAACGAAGAGATAATCACTCAAACGATTCACAAATTGCTGCATTTCGGGGTACACCTCTGCTTCGGCGGCCAGCGTGACGATGCGTCGTTCGGCCCGACGGCAGACGGTGCGGCAGACATGGGCCTGCGCTGCGGCATGTGTTCCGCCAGAGAGGATGAAGCCTTGCGGCTCGGACAGGGAGTGGGTGATGGCGTCTACCTGCTGCTCCAGCCACGCCACCTCGCCCTCGGGCAACTGACCAGAGGCGTAGGGCTGCGTCTGACTTAAATCGGTGGCCAGATGGGTACACACGTTGAACAACGTGTTCTGTATTCGCAGCACTTGTGCCCGCAGCTCCGGCTCACCGGCTTCCAACAGGGCAGCCAGCAGCCCTAACTGTGCGTTCAGCTCGTCCACCGTGCCATAAGCCTCGATGCGCACACAGTCCTTGCTCACACGTTGTCCGCCGACGAGACTGGTCTGTCCCTTGTCGCCACGACGGGTATAGACTTTCGTAATCTTTCTCATTGTTTGAATAGTTTTAGGTTGTTATCAGAAATTCACTTTATAGTTCTGCTTGTAGCGTTGTTTGTTGAAGAAGACGATGCCGCAGTAGTAGAGGTCGAAGGTGACGCCTGTGCGCTGGTCCTGCTGTACGCGCTGCCAGAACTCACGGCTGGCCTTGTCGCGCTTGATGCGTTCCACGATGAGGAGCGTGCGCTGGTCGGCGTGCGTGGCCACGCTGTCGTAGAACTGCTCGTAGTTGCCCGTCAGCGACATGCGTGCCAGTTCGACGGTGCTGTCAGCCTGCGGGTGCCACGTCGTGCCGTCAATCACCGTGGCCCGCTTGCACCCTTCGTGCATGTAGCTGCGATAGGCTTCCGACGACGGGCAGTAGTTGAGTATCAGCTGGGGCTGTCGCCAGTTGGCTATGCGGAAATAGAGCCTGCACAGCTTGCGTGTGCGCTTGTCAATGTCGGGCAGACGGCGTTTCATCTCCTCGTAAGCGTAGTAGGGCCAGTGCTCGTTGACCACGTAACGCACGAAGCGGTAGTCATAGGGTGACTGCACACCAAAGCCTCGGCTGTGGTGCACTCTTCTCATCCATACGAGCAATCGCCTGAGTCTATACATGGTTGAAGTATTTTAGGAGTGTAGGAGTGTAGGAGTGTAGAAGTACAGGAGTGTAGACGAATGTGCCGTAGGGCATGTAGAAGCACCAGAACTATTGTCTACACTCCTACACTACTACACTACCGCACTACTATCATTTATTTTTCTGATAATACTCCAGCCCGCGTTTCACGTTCTCCTTGACTGCTTTCGACGAAAAGGTGGCGCCGGTGACGCCGTCCACTTCGGTGGTGAGCGCCTTCTTCACCGTCATGCCCTTCCATTTAGGCAACAGCACGGCTTCCACTTCCTCGAAGTAGTCGGGCGTCTCATGGTTCTTGAGCGCTTCCACTTTCTCAATCTTGTTCTTCTTAATATATATCTTGAGGGGGGTAGAGCCGCGATAGCCCCGCACGTCCTTGGCCAGCGTGGTGGTGTTGACGATGTAAGTACCTTTCTCTTTCGTCATGACATCGTCGCACTTCATGGCACACAGGGCCAGAAAAGCAACACTTAATACAATCTGTTTCTTCATATACTCTTGTTGTTTAATCCCTATTATGACGTTTCCCAAGGAGAAAAGTTTAGTTCTCCTGATGCTTCAGCGTGGCTACGATGTACTCTGAACGGGTGCCGATGCGGAACTTGCCGCCCCAGATGCCGAGGCCCGAACTGACGTAGTAACGTGTCTTTCCGCGTTGATGCTCACCGAAGGCACATTCATAGATGGCCTCCGTAACCCACGAGGCGGGCCACACCTGCCCGTGGTGCGTGTGTCCGCTGAACTGGAAGTCGATGCCAGCCGCCTCTGACTCTTCCAAGCGGTAAGGCTGATGGTCGAGGAGGATGGTGAATTTTTCATTCTTCATTCTTGATTCTTCATTCAGAGTGCGCACAGAGCGGCGGCGCAGGTTCGTGCGGTCGTCACGGCCGATGATGGCCACGCCATCCACCACGGCCACGCTGTCGCGCAACAGGTGGATGCCTGCATCGGCATAGAACTGCTCTGCATCACGGTCGCCAGCGTAGTATTCATGGTTGCCTAAACAGGCATAGACGGGCGCGTTAAGCCGACGGAACTCCTCAGCCATGTGCTCCTCCATGAGCGGCCGCATGGAGCCGTCGATGATGTCGCCGGCAACAAGAATCATGTCGGCATGCTCTTCATTCAGCAGGTCCACCCATCGGGCCAGTTCCGAGCGGCGGTTGTGGTAACCTATGTGCATGTCGCTGATCATGACCAGCTTCAGTTCTTTCTCTAACGGTTTGTCGGTGGTCAGCTCCAGCGGCTGGCGCACCTTATGATTGTAGTGCAGGTTACCATAGACGAAGACGGCAACCAGCAAGGCAGTGAGCACACCCGTCGTCGTCCAGTTGTCGTAGAGCCAGGCCCTGTGCACGAGTCCGACCAACCGGCCAAGGTCAAGCACCAGAAACATCATGAACATATAGAGCATGACGATGAGGCTCGACGTGCCAATCTCGTAGCACACCGAGGCGAGTCCAAGCGGCAGGCTGTCAAACTTACGGGCAACGCTAAAGAACAGCAGGCTGAAGCAGCCCACGCCCAAGGCAATAATCAGGGCTTTCCACCATCCGTCCAACGGCAACAGACACCACACATGCCATGCCAGATAACACAGCACCAACAGGGGCAGTAACATAAATATCATCCACATATATCGCATGCGTTTTTTCAGTTTTGCGTGCAAAGATACAAAATAAGTTGTTAAGTCGTTAAGTTTTTGAGTTTTTTAAGGTTTTGAGCTTAGTAATATTTTGTCTTTAATATGACGCTGTCCTTCACTTGAGTTGAGAACTGACGATTCCCGAATTGTAAACCGCCATTTCTCAAATTGTAAACCGCCGTTTCTCGCACTGTAAATCGGCAGTTCCCGACGCGAGAGACGGCGGTTTAAGAAATGAGCTTTAAAACTCGTAGCCAAAACCCATCGTAAAACCTGAAATATTACACGACTTATGCTGACTCCCAAGTCTATTCCTTTTGAGGAAGCTACAGGCCACTTCATAACTGAACAACACGTGTTTGTATTTCAGTATGCTAACGATTTGGCCTCCAACGTCCCACCGTGGGAAATTACCAACGGTGAACGTGCTGCGATGTCCGTCGACAGGGAAACCCTCATAGAAATATATGCCGTCTGCTGCTTCAATGCTGCCCCCTACCCCATAAGCACCGTAAAGACCGGCACCTACAGAAAAACTAAACGATTTTTCGGGACAGAAGTTATAGCAGAGGCTGAGTGGCAAAGCAAGATAATTAGCATCTGCCCTGATGGTGCGGTGAGCGTGAAGGATATCGTCTTGCATGCCTTTGCTTACATATTGCAATTCGGCTTGAACGCTGAAATATTCCATGCTATCAAGAGGTACTCGCAGACCGCCACCTACCATGAATCCCGTATGGGTACCATCGTTCGAACTGCTTTCAGGCAACATGACAGCAAGCCCTACTCGCACATAGGGATAGACGTGTCTGCCGACCGTCTGCCCGACCTGGGCCGAAGCACTCACAACTGACCACGTCACAACAAGCAACATGAGAAAGCGATGTAGCATGACTTAGTCCTCCCCCGCCTTAAAACCTAACCAATGCGCGTTCAATTCATGCTCAGTCATAGGCTGGTAGGTATTCACTACATAAATGTTCATTGCCCCATGACGAAAGATGCGCTCAACTGTCTTCATCTGCCACTCTGTGACAGACAACAATTGCATATATGATACGAGGGGACTTTGCACGAGGTTCTTCTGTTGAGAGTAGTCGTAGCCACTGGCTTTTAACAGGTTACGTTCCTTCTCATAAACAAACATAAACAAGGAATCACGGCTGAAGTAAAGATCAGCCGGTCCGTCATAGTCAGACGACCACTGGAAACTCGTTTCCTGCCCCTGTTCATTGATCAGCATAGTGTCTGTCTGTCGCCAACCCTTGCCAACGACACTGCCGTTGAACGTCTCATAAGTAACGGTTGTGAGCATGGCATAGTTAGGTATGCCTGACTCGTCATACACAAACGTTTCGATTTCAATCATGTCGTCGTCACAGGTCATGGCCATCAGTGGCAACGTAAACAGCAACACAAATGTGAGCGTCTTGTAAGAAATGGATGTTTTCTTCATATATCATATAAACAGCATAAGTGCAGAAATCCTGCACTTATGTTCCCCATTTCCTTCAAAGATTCACATCATTTAACACTTTTGCTGTTGCTCCCGCCTTGCTCATGACGTAGTCGCCGGCGGCTTTGCCGCGACGTTGCAGCTCGTCGGGTTGCTTGATGAACGCATCCATGCAACGGGCAAAGTCATCGTAATTCATGATTTCGATGCCACCGCCACAGGCTTTCAGTTCCTGTGCTTCCTGGAACTTCTGGTTGTTGGGGCCGAAGATAACAGGAACGCCCCACACGGCAGCTTCCACCGTGTTGTGGATGCTCACGCCGAAACCGCCGCCGACATAAGTCACGTCAGCATAACGGTAGATGCTGGAGAGCTTTCCGAAGCAATTGACAATCAAGACATCCGCATCGCTGACGGAGTATTCCTTCTCTGCATCAGTATAGCGCACATAGCTCAGTCCTGACAAGGCTTTCTCGATCTGCTGCAAATGGTCTTCACCGATGACATGCGGCGCGATAACCAGTTTCCAGCCCGGATGTTCCTTGAAGTAACGGATAAAGATTTCCTCATCGGGCGGCCACGATGAGCCGGCCACAAAGCAAGGGGCAGCCCCCTCCAAACCTCCCCGAGGGGAGGCTTTTGCTGCGCCTTGGACATTAGTGTCCCCCTTGGGGGACGAAAGGGGGGCTGCTAAGAACTCTTCCACAATGGGCAACTGCCGTGCCTGCTCCTTGATTTGCAGCACGCGGTCGAAACGGGTGTCGCCCACCACTGTCACGTCAGTAATGCCGATGCTGGCGAGTAGCTCGCGGCTCACATCGTTCTGCACATAGAAATGGGTAAAGCACTTCAGCACACGGCCATACTGCCGTCCGTACCAACGGAAGAACACCTGACTGGGACGGAAGATGCTGCTGACGCTGTAGACGGGCACGCCGCGATGTTTCAGGATGTGCAGGTAGTTATACCAGAACTCGTACTTGATGAAGAACGCCATGACGGGGCGCACGGTACGCAGGAAGCGGCGTGCGTTGGTGATGGTGTCCAGCGGCAGGTAGCAGATGATGTCAGCCCCTTCGTAGTTTTTGCGCACTTCATAGCCCGAGGGTGAGAAGAACGTCAGCAGAATCTTATACTCAGGATGTTCGCGCCGCAGCTGTTCCATGAGCGGACGGCCCTGCTCGAACTCACCGAGTGAGGCAGCATGAAACCAGACGTACTTCGCCTGCGGGTCCACCTGTTCGCGCAACACCCTGACGGCATCACGCTCACCACGCCACATCTTGCGGACCTTCTCATTGAAGAGGCTCGCAATGGCCACACCCAGCTGGTAGAGGTAGATGATGAGATTATACATAAGCCCCCCCTACTGCCCCCGAGGGGGCTTCATATGTTCTATTCATACAAGTTTTCTTCTATTTTTCTTAGCACGTCGTTTATGTTTCTAAACAACTCGTCGTTAGTGAATCTTATTACTCTATAGTTTCTGCTTTCCAACCATTCCGTGCGTTGCTGGTCGTTCTGCTTCTGTTGTAATGTTTGGTGATATCCTCCATCCATCTCTATGATGAGTCTGTGGGACATACAAACGAAGTCTACAATGTAGTCACCGATAATGTGTTGCCGCTTAAACGTCACACCCAGTCCGTCTGCCTTCAGGTATTGCCAAAGCAGAGCTTCTGCCTCTGTGGGATTATTCCTGTTGTGCTGTGCATTCTTCTTTAGAATGTCATACTGCGCTGTGTCTGCCGTCTGATAGTCGTATTTCATGGACTACACATTTGTGTCCCCCTCGGGGGACGACAGGGGGGCTCCCAGTACTTCTATTGCCCGCTTCATGCGCTTGATGGTCTCTTCCTTGCCGAGGAAGGCAGAGATGTCGAACATGCCGGGGCCCTTGCCCTCGCCGACCAGCGTCAGGCGCCAGGCGTTCATGATGTTGCCCAGCTTGTAGCCCTTCTGCTCTATCCACGCATGGACCATCTGCTCTTGGTTCTCCAACGAGAAGTCGTCGATGCCCTGCAACACGTCCATGAGCTCCATCAGCTGCTGTGCCGAGCCCGGCTCAGCTCCTTCGGGAGAGCAGGAGGGGGTCTTCCAGCGTTTCTTCACCGTCTTCTCGTCGTACTGCGTGGGGGCTTCGAAGAAGAACGAGCACAGCGGCCACAGCTCCTTGACGAAGTTGACGCGGTCCTTCATCATGCTGACCACCTGCGTGATGCGCTCCTTCGAGTCCGTCACGCCGTGTTCACGGCAGATGGGTTCGAAGAGCGTGGCAATCTCCTCTGCTGACTTCTTCAGAATATACTCATGGTTGAACCAGATGCCTTTCTCGTAGGCAAACTTCGCACCGGCCTTCGAGCACTTCGTGATGTCGAACAGCGGCACCAGCTCGTCGAGCGTGAACAGCTCCTGCTCCGTGCCGGGGTTCCAGCCCAACAGGGCGAGGAAGTTGATGACGGCTTCGGGGAAGTAACCATCCTCCCGATAGCCACGGCTGACGTCGCCTGTCTTGGGATCGTGCCACTCCAAGGGGAACACGGGGAATCCCAGCCGGTCGCCGTCGCGCTTGCTGAGCTTACCTTTGCCGTCAGGCTTCAGCAGCAGCGGCAGGTGGGCAAACTGCGGCATGGTGTCCTCCCAACCGAAGGCGCGGTAGAGCAGCACATGCAGCGGTGCCGAGGGCAACCACTCCTCACCACGGATGACGTGCGAGATTTCCATCAGGTGGTCATCGACGATGTTGGCCAAGTGATAGGTGGGCAACTGGTCAGCACTCTTGTAGAGCACCTTGTCATCCAGTATGTCGCTCTGCACGCGCACTTCACCACGAATGAGGTCGTTGACCAGCACCGTCTCGCCCGGCTCAATCTTGAAGCGCACCACGTACTGATGGCCGTCAGCCACCAACCGCTCCACCTCTTCCTGAGGCAGGGTGAGCGAGTTGCGCATCATGCCGCGCGTCTTGGCGTCGTACTGGAAGTTCTGTATCTCCTGCCGCTTCTGCTCCAGCTCCTGCGGTGTGTCGAAGGCAATGTATGCCTTGCCGTTGTCAAGCAGCTGCTTCACGTATTGCTTGTAGATGTCGCGCCGCTCACTCTGGCGGTAAGGTCCCTTGTCGCCTCCGTAGGACACGCCTTCATCGAAACGGATGCCGAGCCAGCGGAACGACTCGATGATATACTCCTCAGCACCCGGCACGAAGCGCGTGCTGTCAGTATCTTCAATACGGAACACTAAGTCGCCGCCATGCTGACGTGCGAACAGATAATTATACAATGCGGTGCGCACGCCGCCAATGTGCAGCGCGCCCGTCGGACTTGGTGCAAAACGCACTCTAACTCTTCTTTCTGACATGCTTTTTTTGTTATTTCGCAAGAATTTTGTGCAAAAGTAAGCATTTTTTTTGATATTAGTGGGATTTTTTTGTAATTTCGCACGGTAAATGCATTGTTTAAGGAAAGAAAGGACAAGAAATGAGTAAAATAAACTTAGTGAGCGACCTCACATGGCGCGAATTGCTGGGCCGCGTCGCACTGGTCATCACCAGCGTCATCATCATCGTCTGGGCCATGCCCCGCGACAGTCAGATCACCTTCAAGGTGGAGCAGGGCAAGCCGTGGCGATATGCCGACTTCACGGCGCCGTTCAACTTCCCCATCTATAAGTCGGAGGCGACGGTCAAGGCTGAGCACGACTCGCTCATGAAACAGTTTGAGCCTTACTACGGCATCGACACCAACGTGGCAGACGCCATGCTGCGCAAGTTCACGGAAGACTTTGCCGACGGCATACCCGGACTGCCGGGCGACTACGTCAGCATCATTGCCAACCGCCTGCATACGCTTTACGACAAGGGCATCATGGCCCCTGCCGACTACGAGCGGCTGCACGCTGACACGTCGCACATGGTGCGCATCGTGTCGGGCAAGGAGGCCATCAGCGTGCGCATCACCACGCTGCTGTCCACGAAGACAGCCTACGAACAGCTCTACGAAGACCCGCTCGTGGCCACCAAGCGCATGCTGCTGCAACGCTGCAACCTGAACGACTACATACAGGCAAACCTCGTCTACGACAAGGAGCGCAGCGAGTCGAGCCTCAGCGAGCTCATGGCCAGCGTGCCCATGGCCATCGGGCAGGCACAGCGCGGACAGAAAATCATTGACCGCGGACAGATTGTCGACGAGAAGACCCTGCTCACCATCGAATCGTTCATGAAGGAGAGTGAGCGCATACGTGCCGACCAATCGCAGGTGACGTCGAAGCTGCTCGGTGAGACGCTCTACGTCTGGATCATCATCATGGTCTTCACCATCTACCTAAGCCTGTTCCGCAAAGACTACTTCGACCGTTGGCGCTCCATCGCCATGCTTTACGCACTCATCATCATCTTCGCCACCGTTGCCATGCAGATGGTGAGCCACGCCGTGCTGCACGTCTTCCTGCTGCCGTTCGCCTTCGTGCCCATCATCGTCCGCGTGTTCATGGACTCGCGCACGGCCTTCATCACCCACACGGTCATGGTGCTCATCGTGGCCAGCGTGCTGCAACACCCGTTCGACTTCATCGCCATTGAGGAGGTCGGCGGACTCGTGGCCATCTACACCCTGCGCGAACTCAGCAGCCGCTCGCAGCTCTTCAAGAGTGCCGGCATCGTGACCATCGCCATGCTGCTCACCAACCTCGCGCTCGACTGGTTCTACAGCAGCGACATCACCCAGATTGACTACAGCGAATACAACTATCTCGCCATCAGCGGTGCCCTGCTCTTCTGCTCTTACCCCGTGCTCTACGTCATTGAAAAGCTCTTCGGCTTCACGTCGAACATCACGCTCATTGAGCTCAGCGACATGAACAAAGACCTGCTGCGGCGCATGAGCGAGGTGGCTCCCGGCACGTTCAACCACTCCATACAAGTGGGTAACCTGGCCGCCGAGATAGCCAACAAGATAGGCGCCAAGGCACAGCTCGTGCGCACCGGCGCGCTCTATCACGACATCGGCAAGACCGTCAACCCCATCTACTTCACCGAGAACCAGTCGGGCATCAGTCCGCACGACCATCTGTCCTACATCGACTCGGCACAGGTCATCATCAGCCACGTCACCGAGGGACTCAAGCTGGCCGAGAAGTATAACCTGCCCACGGTCATCCGCGACTTCATTGCCACACACCACGGGCAGGGCAAGGCCAAATACTTCTACGTGAAATACAAGAATGAGCACCCCGACGAGCCCGTCGACGAGCTGCTGTTCACCTATCCGGGGCCTAATCCCTTCACCCGCGAGCAGGCTATCCTCATGATGGCCGACGCCGTGGAAGCCGCCTCGCGCTCACTGCCCGACTACACCGAGCAGACCATCCGCGAACTGGTCAACCGCATACTCGACTCACAGGTGGCCGAGGGCTACTTCCGCGAGTGCCCCATCACCTTCCGTGACATTCAGTACGCCAAGACCGTACTCATCGAGAAGCTCAAGACCATCTATCACACCCGCATCAGCTATCCCGAACTGAACAAGCAATAACGGCCCGCCCAAGCACACTTCATTTCCTCCCCTGACGGGACACGACTTTCATTCTTTTGATATAAAAACCCGGAATAGGCGATTCAGTAACCCTGAACCGCCTATTTCAATAAGTAATAAGTAACATATTTAAAAGTAATAAGTGACTTATTGCTCGGTAATAAGTAACATATTACTCGGTAATAAGTAACTTATTACTTTCCAATAAGTGACTTATTACATTTCTAAACTGCCGCTACAGATTCATAATAGTGCCGTTTTCTGATGAGTAAACTGCCGTTTTCCAATAAACGAACCACCGTTTTCCAATAAACGAACCGCCTTTTCCCGTCTGGTGCCACGGCGTACTGTGTGCGCAAACACAGCCCTAAAAACCTGCACAATTTGCACGTTTTGTGCAGAAATGTGCAGATTTTTAGTTAATTTATATTAATTCAAGGCTATTTCATACGGCTGTTTAGAACAATCGCTATACCTTTGCAGCCGTTTTAAGACAAAACAACAATTTAAAAGACAAAATAACATTTATAACAAATTCAGAAGATGAAAAAGTTTTTTCTATCGGCAATTGTTTTCACGATGACATCGGTGAGCGCCTTGGCTGGCGGCATCCTCACCAACACTAACCAGAGTGTTTTATTTTTAAAGAATCCCGCGCGCGATGCAGCCATCGGGCTTGATGGCGTCTACAGCAACCCCGCCGGCGTGGCGTTCATGCCGCAGGGCTTCCATCTGGCCTTCAACTGGCAGTATGCTCACCAGACGCGCACCATCACCAGCGTCAATCCCGTCTTTGCACTGGGACGCAAGAACGGCGGCAGCGACACCAAGATATTCGAAGGCGTGGCCGACGCCCCCATCATTCCCTCACTGCAAGCAGCCTACAACGTGGGCGACTGGAGCATGCAGTTCAACTTCTCCGTGCCCGGCGGTGGCGGCAAGTGTGAGTTTGCCGACGGTCTGGGCTCGTTCGAGAGCGTGGTGGGCAGCATTGCCAACATGCTGCAGCCGCTGGGCGCTCAGGGCTACGACATGGACGGCTACATGCGCGGACGCCAATACTACTACGGTTTCCAGCTGGGAGCTGCCTACAAGGTGACGCCTGACTTCTCCGTCTACGGCGGTATGCGCCTGCTCTACGGCGACGCCACCTACAAGGCAAAGATCAGTAACATTCAGGTGAAGACGGCCGGCGGCTACGTTGACTTCAGTGACTTCATGATGCAGGCCACGGGAACGGTTGAGGGCAATCTGGCACAGGTCAATGCAGGCATTGCACAGTATCAGGCCCTCGGCTTGGAAGCGCCTGCCGAACTGCTGGCCACGAAGGCACAGCTGGAGGGCACGCAGCAGAGTCTCGGCAACCTGCAGAAGTATGCACAGGGTGTCAACCTGCTCTGCAACCAGACCAGTCTGGGCATCGCACCCGTCATCGGCGTTGACTACAAGTTCGGTCAGTTCAACATCGCCGCCAAGTATGAGTTCAAGACGCAGATCCGCATGAAGAACGAGTCAACCGTCAACGAGGCCAGCGAGATAGCAGCCGTCAACAAGTTCCGCGACGGCGAGGAGGTGAACGAGGACGCACCCGCCCTGCTCACCGTCGGTGTGCAGTGGAAGCCCGTCGACGCCGTCAGCCTCAACGTCGGCTATCATCACTTCTACGACAAGAACGTCAACTGGTATAACAACACGCAGGAGCTGCTTGACGGTGGTTCTAACGAGTATCTGGCCGGTGTGGAGTGGGACATCAACGACCGCCTGAACGTGTCGCTCGGCGGACAGCTCACCCGCTATCAGCTGACTGACGCCTACATGAACGACATGTCGTTCGTGGTCAACAGCTACAGCCTCGGCTTCGGTTTCAGCTACAAGGTGAAGGACAACATCACCCTGACGGCCGCTTACTTCCAGACCAACTACGACAACTACGACCGCGTGACATCCACGGAGCCGCAGGTCAGCGACTCATTCACCCGCACCAACCGCGTGCTCGGTCTGGGCGTACAGGTGGATATTTGATAAATACAAAAAAGTTTGCTACCGCCGAAGTCAAAATATGACTTCAAGGGCGGTAGCAAACTTTAAATTCTAAACTCTTAATTACTTAATCACGACCTTGAGCTAAAGCTCGAGCTCGTTCTTGCGTCCCTATGGTAGCAAGCGGCACAGCCGAGCGCACGCTCGACAAAGCGTGAGCAAGCTCAGCTTTGTGCTCACTTAATCACGACCTTGCGCACTGTTCCGTCGCTCATGCGGACGATATTGAGTCCGGGCTGCGGAGCAGAGAGCTGGCGACCGTCGGGCGTGAAGTAAGCCTCAACGGTAACTGCGGCATCGCTGCGGATGGCTTCCACACCTGTGGGATTAGCTTCTACCTTCGACTTGGCAGCGTTGACGATGGTGCCGTTGTTGTCAACAACAAGGGCAATGACGTAAATCTTATCAGTGTTCAGCGCGTTCTTCAGCGTGGTCTTGGTAGGCAGGGTAAGCGTGTAGCTTGCCCCCTGTTCCTCGCCGCTGGTCAGTGTGAGGGCGGGCACCCTGTTTGTGCCTGACACATAAGAGCTGGCCAGAGCCACATCGTCGAAATGCCATCCCGTCACAGACGACCTGCCGTTAACACCGCCACTGCCAAACTGCCGCAAGTCTTCAGGCAGCTGTGAGGCGCTGTACTGATAGTAATAGTTCGACTGGTTCCATGCAGAGCCCGTGCCGCTCAGGTCGTCAGCAATAAGCACGAACTCCAGCTTATACTGCGAATCAAACAGAGCCTTCACCTGAGCCGTGGCCTCCACCTGCGTGGATTCTGCATTGAACATGCCACTTACATTGACCGAAGCCAAAGAGGGGATATTCATCTCAGCAAGGAAATCGTCACGGATGTCGTCACCGGTTCCATAGTAGGGGTCAGTTATGTATTTACGGTCAATGGTGCACGAAGGTGCTCCAGAGAAGCCCAGACGAGCGTAGCTGTTAGTAGCGATATACATGGCGTCGCTGGAGTTATACTGATGGACAGCAATGCCCACAAAGCGGTCGCCGTAGGTGTTGCGCAGGTTCTGCATACCAATCATACCACGCGGGCACCAGCCGCAGCCCGTACCTGTAAACTCCTCTACAACGACGTTACGCGGAATAATCTCGTCCAATGAGTAGAGCGTGAAGTCAGCTGTCTTGTCGGCAGCAGTGTTGTCATTGCCGTTCACCTTGGTGACAGTAACGGTCTTGCTGGTGATGCTCTGCTCAGCCTCAGCTGTAACGTTGATGCTGACCGTGGTTGACTCGTTGAAGTTGATCGGAGTGGTCAGGTCAGCGTGCTGCTCGGCACCACCGTTGACGGTGTAGTCAATGCTGTTAATCTGGTTGCCGGCGGCATTGGTGATGGTGAGGTTAGCCGTTCCGGTGGTTCCCGTCTGCACATAGACGTCGCCAAGGTCAGCAGGTACGGCGACATTCTCGCCGAACTCACCCTCCAACAGCACCTGCAAATAGAGTCGTCCGAAGCCTTGACCATTGAGGTCGCTCCAGCTGGGAACCTGAGTTTCTGTGCGCAATATCAGTGCTTTAGCCATGTCGTCACCCGTGGTGAGCACGGGGTATTGATCGTTCTGCGTGCTGGTAGCAGTGATGTTGAACGAATAGCCCACATAGATACCAGAGGCAGGAATGGCGACGGGCGCAGCGAACTCGGCATCGATGTTCTTGTTACCGATCATGCTGGTAGGCACATCTACCACATCGAGACAGGTCGACGTGCTGATGGTTGAAGGCAGCGAAGTGGCAACCCATGCCCTGATATTGGTGGCATGAGCAGCAAGCAGTCCGAATCGCACGGTCTTGATGCTCTTACCGGCAGCAACGGCATTGTCGCCCGGAATGAAAATGGCGCAATGATACTTGTCAACAGTGTTGACGCCAAGTCCTTCCGTCGTGGCATTATTCTCAACATAGCCCCACCAGTTGGACTGCACAGCAGGGTTAGCATTGTTGAAGATGACATTGACCGTAGGACCGTCGGCCACCTTGGTGCCAAGACCGTTGAGCACGTCAATCTTCAGCGTTACCTTGCACTGGCCGTAAGCCTCAGGCAGCCATTCGCTCTGCAAGCTCTTCACCTCGCCGGCTGACAGGGTACCAGCCTCAGTAGAGAAGCTGCCCGTCTCGGTCTTGGAGATGCAGTTAACAGGGAAGCAAATCTGGTACGCACCATTGTCAATAGCCGTAATCTCGTAGTTCACCAAGAGCTTGGCATCTGCCGTTGAGGTGTTCTTGACAGACAGCCCGCTGCTGATGTAGTCAGAGCCGAAGGGGTCTTCTGTCAGTTCACTGACGGTCACGGTCTGGCCGTCAACGCTGTTT
Organism: Prevotella sp.; assembly: GCA_017467705.1. GTDB lineage: Bacteria > Bacteroidota > Bacteroidia > Bacteroidales > Bacteroidaceae > Prevotella. The sequence continues at coordinate 32,050 of JAFUSC010000162.1, forward strand.
CCGTCCTGATTAACGAACTGAAACGTGTTAGCATCCTGTGCCATGGCCGTAACCGCAGCAACAAGAAGCACGAAAAGCGTAAAAATCTTTCTCATAAATCTGTTTGTTTTTGTTATAAAATAAAGATATCATTCCACTCCCACGACAGCGGCCTGTTGCACGCCGTCATCGTTATAGACAAAGGCCACGACGCGAAGCCGTTGCACGTTCCACGCCTCGTCCAGCGCAAAGCCTGTGTAGTTTCGGGAATCCGTTGCGCCCTCAGCCAAGCTGAAATCATCGCCCCACGCACCGTTGACAGCGGCCCGCAGCACGTGGTTGTGCACATAGTCGGCATTGGCGTCGCCGTCAGGCATGAGTTGCATGGCGGTGATGCCGTCCTCCACAATCCACAGTTGCAGCTTGCCCTGCGTGTCACCGTTAACGCCACGGCTGTCGACTGTGATGTCGAGCTTGCCGCCGTTGAGCGTTGCCGTGACATCAAGTGTCAGCGACGCCGTCTGCGTCAGCGCGGTATTGACGGCACGAATCCAGTCAGTATAGTTCAAGGCCCCCCCCTGACGGTTTACCAGTCCGATGGGTTGGTATTCAAATCCCCAGTGGTTGTAATATTCGTCGCCCAGGTCAGTGGCCAGTCCGAGTGTCCGTACATTGCCCTTGAAGCCCAGCGGTCCGCTGTGTATGCCGACGGCAATGAACGCCGTGTCACCGTACTCTTCCTGTAGCTGCTCTATGATTTCCGTACCGAGCGGACAGTTGATGCAGCGCTGGCCGGTGAAGTCCTCCAACAGCACGACACGCCGCACCATCTCCAGCCCGTCGTCGCCGCCGTTGTCGTCAACGGGGTCCACGCTTTCAGGCTCCACGTAGATAAGCCGGTCAGCCTCGTCGATGTTGTCGCAGGCCGTCACCATCAGCCCCGCCATGCACAGCGCCATGATATATCTCAGATAGAATAGCTTTTTCATCTTGCTTGAATCAACTAAAAGTTATAGTTATAGGAAAGGGTGAGGCCTTTGCTGGCGGGCACGTAGCGGCAGACACCGCCCGAACAGTTGTAGCCATCCTGCACCCGACCGTAGCTCAGCTGCAAGCGATGGGCGCCGGTGTTGAACGTCACGCTGCCCAAGTAGTAGTGGAGGTGGGTGGTGCTGACATTGTACTGGTCGCTGACGGTGAACATCCAATGGGGAGCCAGCGACAGTTCCAAGAGTCCGAAGAACCAGTCACCTTCGTCGTCAGCCGTAGCCATGTATTGCAGCTCACCGCGCAGCGTCACCTTGGGCGAGAACTGATACTTGCCGTCAGCCACATAGATGTTGCTGTTCACCATGCCGCCGTGGCCTTCCACCACGGTCTTGTTGTAACGCTGATTCATATACATCAGCGTGAGCTTGAATTCCTGCGACAGCTTTCGCGTGAGCTGCACGTCAAAGTCCTGATAGAAGGTCTCGCCCTCCCAGCGCACGTGTGAGAAGTTCACTTTCATGCTCATGCCATACTTGCCGCCAAGCGCCGTCTTGCGCTTGAAGTTGTAGCCGGCCTCAGCCTGCCATGCCCACTCGCCGGGCACCAGCTGCGTGGCGTATGGATAATAAGCTGGCAGCATATAGGTGTGTTCCTGCGTAAAGGCGGGCAGATGGTTGATAATAGAGGACGACCCGATCATGGAGCGGCGACTGCGGAACGACATGTTTTCCGAACGCTTCACCTGCAACAGCAGGCTCAGCCCCTTCTTCGAATAAGAGCCCGAGAACATGGCGACGCTGCCACGGTCGTAGCTGTAGCCGTTGTCGAACGAGGGGTCCTGTGTCTTCTGCGCATACTCTGCCAACAGGCTCCACGGCCCGGTGTTCAGCGCGACGCGCACATCCCATGCGTTGACGTACTTCGGCAGGTTCAGCCGGTGCGTGGCATCCACGAAGATGTCTTCGTCCTTCTCATATTTATTGACCCACGAGCCGCCGATGGTCAGTTCCGTGCCCGACTGCTGCATGGAGGGAATCCACTCGCTGAGGTCCAGTTCCATGTCGGCACCGCTGACGAATGACTTGTTCCAGCTCCAGTAGCGACGCTGACGACCGCCGAGGGCCTTCACGGTGACACCCTTGACGGGTTTCAGCACCAGCCGTCCGCCCAGCAGTGAGTTGTCGATGCCCAGTGAGCGCTCCTCGTAGCTGCGCAGCACGAAGCCCGCACCGAACTGCTCGTAGAACGTGCCCACGGTCAGCTCAGCACAGCCCAAGCGTCCCTTCACCCAGAAGTTAGGCACGCCCCAGCCCTTAAAGTCGTTCTCGAAACCGGGCAACGGCTTTTCCATGTACTCCAGACGCAGACCGGCATCCACGTGCTGACTCTGCAACAGCAAGTCGGCGTAGGTATTGGTCAGGAAGTCGCCGGTCTTCTCGGCGCCGATGGCCTCGTCGTTCTGCGGCACCATGATGTCGCTCTGTATGCTTCCGCTCAGCGTGACGCCCCTGTTGCCGTCGTCAACGGCATCCTGTGCCACAGCTGTCAGCGGCAGAAAGACAAAAAGGTAAAAGGGCAAGATGCCTTTTACCAGTCTGCATGTCTCGTGTAATACGGTTAGTCTCATTTTCCTTTTTCACCTTGCACGCCTCACCGCAACAGCTCGCGCACTTTCTCTATGAGTTCCTGTTCGCCGCCGTCGGTGTAGCCGCTGTGTTTAAACACGATGTTGCCATTGCCGTCGCAGATCATCACGTAGGGAATGACCTGCACGCCCAGCGCACGCTTCAGCTCACCGTTGACATCAAGCAGCACATCGTAGTCCCAGCCGTGGTTGTCGACGAGCGGCTTCACCTTGTTCATGTTCTGTGCCTGGTCAATGGACACGGCGAAAATCTTGACGCCAGTCTCAGCCTGCCAGTCCTCATAGACCTCGCTGATGGCGTCCAGCTCGCGGTTGCAGGGCTTGCACCACGTGGCAAAGAAGTCGACAATGAACGGCTTTCCGTTGTTCGACAGCGTATCGACGCGGACGCTATGTCCGTCAATGGTTTTCAACGTCACGGCAGGCAGCTGTGCCTGAGCGGTGTGGACTGATGCCAAGAGCATCAGCATCACGCAAAATACTATTTTCTGTTTCATAACAATCTCCTTATTTACAAAAAACCGCTGCAAAGTTACGAAATAATTATGAATTATAACAAATAATTACAAGAAAAGAACAAATCAGCACTCAACTGCGGGCACAAAATACCAAACTTTAGTTACAGCGGGTCTACATCAAAATAGATTTGCAGCGAGGCATAGCGGCGGTCGGCCATGAGTTTTTCTTCGGCCATGCGCAGATACTGCCGCACGCGCGGCATGTCAATGCCCTGTTCCAACTTGACCACCAGTTTGCGGATGTTCTGCTGCTTCACCTTGGCCACGGAGGGTTTGTCGGGGCCCAGCACGCGGGTGCCGAACCACTGGCGCAGCCAGCCACCCATCTCAATGGCGGCCGTGTTGACCGTGTCGTCATTCTTATGCTTCAGGTAGACGTAGGTCAGCCGGCACAGCGGCGGGTAGTTGAAGTCGCGGCGCTCACACAGCACGCTGCGATAGAAAGCCCCGTAGTCGTTATTCACCACCTGATGAATGAGGGGCAGGTCGGGGGTTTTCGTCTGCAACATCACCAGTCCGCGGCGACCCTTGCGTCCGGCGCGGCCAGCCACCTGCGCCATCATCATGTAGGCGTGCTCCCAAGCGCGGAAGTCGGGCATGTTGAGCATGGCGTCAGCATCCAGGATGCCCACCACCGAGACACGTTCAAAGTCAAGTCCCTTCGTCACCATCTGCGTGCCGATGAGAATGTTGGTGCGCCCGGCTGAGAAGTCGGTGATGATGCGTTCGTAGGCATGGCGCGAGCGCGTCGTGTCAAGGTCCATGCGGGCCACACGGGCCTCGGGGAACAGCTCACAGATACGGTCCTCGATCTTCTCCGTGCCGTAGCCGCGCGAGAAGAGTTCCGTGCTGCCACAGCTGGGACACTCCGTCGGCACGCGGTAGGTGAAGCCGCAGTAGTGGCACGTCAGGCCGCCCGTCTCCGCTTTCAACGAGGGGCTGCGGTGGTGCAGCGTCAGACTGACGTCGCAGTGCTGGCAACGGGGCACCCAACCGCACTGCTTGCACTCAATCATGGGTGCAAAGCCGCGACGGTTCTGGAACAGGATGACCTGCTCGCCGCGCTCCAGTGCCTCGTGCATGCTCGCCAACAGCTGCGGCGAGAACAGCCCCCGCATCAGCTTGCGCCGCCGCAGGTCCTTCACGTCAACAATCTGTATCTCAGGCAGCTGCATGCCCTGATAGCGTTCTTTCAGCTCCACCAGTCCATACTTGCCCGTCTGTGTATTGTGATAGCTCTCCATGGAAGGGGTTGCGGTACCGAGGAGGACCAGCCCACCCCACCCCCTCCCCACGGGAGGGGCTTGATTACCGCTTTCCTTTGTTTCTGCACTTCGAGGCTTCCCCCCTTGGGGGGATGAGAGGGGGGCTAACATGATGGACACATCCCGCGCGTGATAGCGGGGCATGGGGTCTTGCTGCTTGTAGCTGGTCTCGTGCTCCTCGTCGACAATGACGAGGCCGAGGCGCTGGAAGGGCAGGAACACGGCAGAGCGGGCACCGAGGATAACATCATAGGGATGGCCTGACAGCTGTTTCTGCCAGATTTCCACGCGCTCGGCGTCGCTGTATTTGGAGTGATAGATGCCCAGACGGTTGCCGAACACACGTTGCAGGCGCTGCATCATCTGCACCGTCAGCGCTATCTCAGGCAACAGGTAGAGCACCTGTTCATGGCGGTCGAGCGCCTGCTGAATGAGGTGGATGTAGATTTCCGTCTTGCCGCTGCCCGTCACGCCGTGGAGCAGCACCACACGCTTCTTCAGCCACTGCATCTTGATCTGATTCAGGGCGTCAGCCTGCGGTTCCGTCAACGGCTGTATGCGTTCGGGATGCGGCTCTCCGCCGTGGTTCAGCCGCCCCACCTCGCGCTCGTAGGTCTCCAGCAGACCGCGCTTGATGAGCGCATTGATCGTGGCCGCATTGCAGTGGGCACCGTTCATCAGCTCATCGCGTGAGAGGGAAGGGGTTGGGGTGGGTTTTAATAGCCACTCAAACGTCTCTAACTGCTTCTGTGCGTGGCTGCTGCGCAGCATCTCCAGTGCCACGTGCTGTGCCTGTGGGGTACGGAAGCGCGGCGTCAGCCGTACGTAGGTCTCCATCTTGGGCCGGTAGCCGTCCTCAGCCTTCATGCCGCTGGGCAGCGCGGCCTTCATCACCTCGCCGATGGGCGACATGTAGTAATCGCTCATCCACTGCCACAGCCTGAGCTGCTGCGGCAACAGCACGGGCTGGGCGTCCACGACGTCGCCGACCGTCTTCACCTCGTAGCCCGTCGGCGCCGTGTCGTGCAGCCGCGCAATGAGTGCCACGTAGCTCTTCGACCGGCCGAAGGGCACCACCACGCGCATGCCCACCTGCAACCGTTCTTCCAGCTGCGGCGGAACGGCGTAGGTGAACAGCCCGTCAAGGGGCAAAGGCAATATGACGTCAACGTAGTGATTCATTCAGCAGACAAAGGTAGTACAAACCGAGCGAAATGCAAAATAAAATTGAAGATTTATTTTCATTCCCGATGGTGATTGCCTTCAACATTTCCTTCAACAACAGATGGGGATGAGCCAGTTGGCGAATCCCCAAAAGCGGGTCCGGGATTCCAATATCATCAGTCCGGGATTCCCGAAACGGCAATATCAGATTCCAATTTCACTGAAATGGGCGAGTAAACTCGGCGAGATTAGTGAGTAATCTCGCCGAGATTGGTCAGTAATCTCGGCGAGATTGGTATCTGATATGCACCTTATTGGAATCCGACACTTTAGTCATTGGACTCTGAAACGGCTGAAACGGGCATCAAAAAAAGGCAAGGCACACGCGAACGGTGTACCTTGCCTTTGATGTATGATCGCTTCATCAGGGCTGCCCCTGAACGTTGCGGCTTAGAAATAGTAAGCAGCAGAAACCTGCCAAGCGTTGTTGTTGGTCTTGAACACACTGCTGATGGCGTCGCCAGTCGTGCCAAGAAGACTTGCCTCACCCGTCTTGCCGAGTGCGATGTTGTAGGTTACGCCGATTTCAAGATGGCTCATCAGCTGCACACCACCGCCAACGTTGATGCTGAAGTTTGACTTCTTCAGGGTATAGTTCTCAAAAGAAGTTCCGCTGGTGATGCCTGCAATAGAGAAGTCAGTGTCACCCACGTTGAATCCGAACTGCGGACCGGCTGCGAGATAAATACCAGCCATGTCGCCCAGACCGATGGTGTAACGGGCGTTGATGGGAATGTTCACGCTGCGCTGCGTAATCTTGGTGTCAGCCAGTTCAGCCTCACGCTGGTCGTAGAGCACGGCAGCGTCAACACCTAAACCCACGATGGGGAGTGTGAACTTCACCGTCGGACCAATGAAGAATCCGGCGCGGTTCGATGCATCAAGCAGGTCGTTTGACAGCGTCATGTTAGTTACGTTAAGTCCACCTTTCAGACCGAAGCTGGTCTGAGCCTGACTCGGCGTTGCAACAAACAGGGCTGCAACGGCGATGATTGCTGTGATAATCTTCTTCATAATTCTCTTGTTTAAAATGTTTATAATTGAATAACTGTCGGCAAAAGTAAACATTTTCCGCGACATCTACAACATTTTACGTGCTTTTTTACATCACTGGGGGTTCTTTTTATCCAATTTCGTGTTTTAGTGGCGCTGACGGCGCACGCTGACACGCGGCTGCGTGCTGCTCGAGGACGACGAGCTGCTGCTGTCGTCGTCGCTGGTGACGCGAGTGCGCGTGGTGCGTTTCTTCTTCGGCTTCGTCACCTTCTGCTCCTGACTGTCGCCGGCTGCGCCGATGCTGTCAGTGGAGTCACGCTCGACGGGGTGCTTGAAGAGGTGCTGTTCAAAGTCGTTCAGCTCACGCTCAATGCGGCGCTGCTCGCTCGACAGCTTGGCCGTGTCGCCGTTGGCTATCTGTGCCAGCGTGCGGCCGAGCATGTTCGTCGTCTTGTAAATCTTGCCGTCATACTTCGTCAGCGTGAAGTAGTCGTCCATCGACATGGTGGCGGCGTTGTTCAGACTGCTGGTCATGACGGTCTGCCGGCTGAGGAACGGTTCCAGGTCGCTGTATCTCACCCAGAAGAGCGGATACTTGGCAGCCTCGCCGCCGAAGTCGTCTTCACGCAGCATGACGGGACACAGGGCCAGCACCTTGCGGTGGAACGTGGAGTTCGACTGGTCGTAGTAGGCGGACTCCTTCAGGTAGTAAAGCCGCACCTCCGACGACGGGATGTCGCTGTTGTCCACACGGACCTTGTTATCCTTCATCTCGTAGTAGATGTGGTAGTCGTCGAGCAACTGCTTCATCTTCACGCGGGACGAGTCGTTGAACACCTCGTTGCCGTCGAGCCGGTATTCGTAGACGGGAATGTAGTTGTTCAGCGCGAGCTTGAAGACGTAAGTAAACAGGTTCATGTCGTGACCCACAGGCTCCACGGGGTAGTAGAGTCCGGCGTTGGCATCGTCCGTAAGGTCTATCTCACGGTAGATGTCACGGCGCCACACCACGTCCTCGGGCATGTCAATGGCCGTGGGGAACATCAGCCGTGCACGCTGCGACACGCCTTGACTGCTGCCGGTGTTCGCATTGGGCGTCGTGGCGGGCGTCGTCGTGGTGGCAGCCGGCTTGCGGCGGCGCGACGTGGGCTGTGCCTCTGCTACGCTACAAGCTAAATGACAAATGACAAATGACATCAACATCACCTTCATCCATCGATTTCTTGCCTTAAAAACATCTGTCTTCATATTGTCGTACATTACTTTTATTCTTTACTATTTCTCATTTCTCATTTATCATTTATCATTTAGGCCGTAGGCCGTAAGCCGTCATTTCACAATGACTTCCATCGAGGCAGGCAGCGTGCGCTGAATGCCGTCAGGACCGACGGCGGTGACGCGCGAGATGTAGAAACGCTTGCTGCGCGACAGCTTGCGGAAGGCATCCTTCTGGCGGGCAGAGAACTTCGAGCCCTCGCTGATCATCGGCACGGCGTTACCCATGTTGTCGAAGAACACCGTCTCGAACGACTGCACGCGGAACGTGATGTCGAGGATGCCGTCGTCGATGGCGGCACCGATGCCGTCAGCAGCCATCAGCTGCGCCTTGGTCAGACCACCGCCACGGAAACGTGAGCCGTTGCCGTCAGCATCGGTCGTGGCAATGTAGGCCGTCGGGTCGGGCAACTTGCGCACATGGAACGTGTAAGTGCCCATCTGCTGCGGATGCCCCGTGTTAGTCGACGTCACGGTGATGGTCACATCCTTGCCCACAGCCGTGGGGCGCGCGATGTAACGGCCGGGACCGACGGACTGCAACGAACCGCCCGACATGGTGGCCTGCACCTTCGTCAGCGGCACACCCGGCACACTGACGCTGATGGGGTTGTTGTAACCGGCGTAGAGCACATTCATCAGGTCAGCACTGACCGTCGCACTGGGGTCTACCACCGTGTATTTCTGCTCGAAGTCGCGGCGAATCTTGTCGCCGTTGCTGTTCATCACCTCCATGTAGCCGGCCAGCGTGAAGTCACCCGTACGGCTGCACACCATCTCGTAAAGCCCATCGCGCAGGTCCATCTTGCGCCCGCCGATGTAGATGTCGGGCGTGCGCGTGGTGTCGACGGCGGCCATGACGATCTTCGCCGAGAAGCGGTCGCCGCGCACGATGGTCTGTGAGTTGGGAATAACGAAGGCGTTGAGCGCGTTGACGCGCACGTCCTTCACGTCGATGTTGCTGACGAGCGTATGCAGCACCTCGCCCTCGGCGTAGCGCACGTCGCTCTGCAACTTCGACAGCAGCGTGACGGCTGCCGCCACGGGCATGTTCTCAAACATATACTGCTGCCAGTTCTTGCCCATGGTCTTGGCGTTCTCAGGCAGCTGCGTCGACAGGTTGCTGGCAATGATGCGGCGCTGCGTGGAGTCGCTGACCATGGCCAGTATGTGCTCGCGGTAGCTGTTGACAGCCTGCCAGAGACGTTCGCCCTGCCCTTCGGTGGGTGAGAGCATCACCTGATTAGCTGCCTCAAGACTCTCCTTGTTGCGTATGTTGCGCACGTCGCCGTCAGCGCCGTCGGCCTCCTGCACAATGGCCAGCTTCAGCTCATCGGCGAAGTTGTAGAGCGAGTCGCTCATCTGCTTCACCTGCTGAGCCTTGTTGAACCATTCGCGCACCTTGGCGGGGTTGGTCTTCATCTGTGCGTCGAAGTCATCATAGATGGCGTTGTTCTGCTTCGTGGCGTTGTCCGTCGTGCGGTGCAGGCTTTCCTCCACGATGGAGAAGCCGTTGAGCACCTCCGTGGAGACGTTCAGCGCGAGCATGGCCATGAGGACGACGTACATCAGATTGATCATCTTCTGGCGTGGAGATTGTGGTCTCTTCTTGATAGCCATTATGTCTATTTACTATTTACGCTATTTTTTACTATGTTTACGATGGACGACGGGCGGCCTACAGGTTCTGCTTGACTGACATGGCCTGAATCATGCGCGTGTAGATGGCATTGAGCTCCGTGATCTGTTCGGCCAGACGGTTGGTCTGTTCGTTGATCTGGTCGATGGTGCCCATCTGCTGGCTGGCGCTCTTCAGCTGCATCTCGTAGACGCGGCAGATGCCCGTGAGCGTGCGGTTGAGATTCTCCATCTCCTCCGAGTCAGTCGTGAGCCGACGGCTCTGCTCTGACACCTTGGCCAGCGTCTCGGTGAGCTGCTGCAACTCTGCCACGTAGTTTTCTGTGGCCTGCTGCATGTCTGCATTAACCGGAGCGCCACCGCCACCGATGACGCCACCGCCACCGATGACGCCACCACCACCGATAATCACGGGGCCGCTTTCACCGACAACGCCTGCTGACGGGGTGCCTGCTGACACCTGACCACCACCGCCGCCACCGATGATGATGGTCTGACCACCACCGCTGACTGCTGCGGCCACGGGCTCGGTCTCTTCAGGCGACTCGGGCTCTTCCGGCTCTTCGTCATCGTGCAGGTGCGTGGGCAACTCCATGCCGTCGGTCGTCTTGTCAAACGGACGGTCGAAAGCTGACAGGAAGAACACAAACACCTCAGTGCCCATACCTAAATAAAGCATCAGGTCGGCACCCGGCAGGTGCGTCAGTTTAAACAATGTACCTAAGATCACGATAGAGGCACCCCAACTGTATGCATAGTTGAGGAACGTCTGTCCGGGCACGCTGTCCATCCACTTCTGTAAGCGGTAGACGATGTTGATACTGCTATATTTTGTCATATCGGTCTATTCTTTATCTTTAAACGCTCAACTCTCGACACTTAACGCTTTCTCTTCTTCACCTTGATTTTTTCGCTCGTGGTGTTAGCCAGACTGCGCACGCAGCGGAATCCGATGTAGGAACGCGGCTGGTTCTGATATTCGTAGGTGCGCCATGCGGAACGGATGTAGCTCTCGGGGTCTTTCCACGAGCCGCCGCGCACGCTCTTCTTCTTCAGCCGATAGGGGTCTTCCTTTGCGGCGTTATACTTCAGCTGCGGGTTGATGTCGTTCATGGCTTCTACGCCGGCCTCGGTGTAGACGGTGCTCGTCCACTCGGCCACGTTGCCCGCCATGTCATAAAGTCCGTTGGTGTTGGCCTGATAGATGCCCACCTTCGACGTGATGAGGTTGCCGTCCTGCGTGTAGTCGCCCTTGTCAGGCTTGAAGTTGGCAAAGAAGCATCCCTCGCCGCTGGCCACGTCCTCGTTCTCCCACGGAAACTCGTTCTGGTCCTTGCCACGGGCAGCGTATTCCCACTCTGCCTCGGTCGGCAGACGATAGCGCTGCACATAGCGGGCTGACGGACCGAGACCGCGCAGCAGATACTCCGTGCGCCAGGCGCAGAAGGCGTTGGCCTGCTCCCACGTCACGCCCACCACGGGATAGTCGTTATAAGCCGCGTTGGTGAAGTAGTAACGCATGTAGCTCTCGTTCTCGGCGTTGGGGAAGTCGTTGATCCAGCACGTCGTGTCGGGATACACGTTGACGATGTAGGTGTTCAGGAAGTCCCACGGCCCGGTGTACTGGCGGTTGATGGTCTCGCGGTGAATGACGCCCTCGTCGTCAATGTAGGCCGTGTCCTTCGAAATCCATATCTGCTCGTTGGGGTTAGGCCGCACGTCCGTGTTCAGGATGCGCTCCTCGGGGTTCGTGCGATACTTGCGCTTGGCTGCCTCCGTGTAGTCGTAAATCTCATAGCGGTAGTTCAGCTGACGCCAGTCGAGCATCTTTTCTCCCGTCACGGGGTTGTAGGTGTAGAGGCTCTCGAAGGCGCGCTCCTCGTCCTCGTTGGGCTTCTTGGGCAACGACTTACGCCAGTTCAGGTGCGGCTTAATGGGGTCGCCGTTCTTGTCTTCCTCAATCTTGTACGACTCATCGCCACCGTAGGCAGGGTCAGCCAGACGTTCGCGCAGGATGCTGTCGCGCACGTAGTTCACGAACTGGCGGTACTGCGAGTTGGTGATTTCCGTCTCGTCCATCCAGAACCCTTCCACCGAGATGTCACGCACAGGCGTGGTGCGTCCCCACAGTGAGTCCTGTTCGTCAATACCCATCTTCAGATGGCCGCGTCTGATGAGCGTCATGCCGTAAGGCGTCGGCTCCGAGAACGGACGCCCGCTCACACCTGTCACCTCGCCGCCGTTCGCCATCGTGCTGCGACCGCCGAAGCAACTCGTCAGTAAAAGTAAAAAGCAGAATACTGCTAACAAGCCCCCTAAGTTAGGGGGTTGGGGGTCTAAACGGCCCACTTTAACATTCAACTTATTTTCTTTCATATTTTACTCTTTCAAATTCTCTTTCGTATTCAAGCCCCTCCCCTCGGGAGGGGTTCTTTGCTTAGCAAAGCGGCGAAGCCGAGCGGGGGTGGGTCTTCACAATATCCTCACGCTCTGGTGCTTGTTGCGTCCTTTCTTCGTCAGGTTCAGCTCCGTCTGGTAGCCCACGAACAGCTCGTGGCTGCCGTTGCCCAGACTGATGCCGTTGGTGTAAGCCTCGTAGCTGTAGCCGATGTGCACACCGTGGAACATGCCGCCCACCAGCACCGTCACCGAGTTCGTCGGACTGTACTGCGCACCGACATACAGCATCTGCTTGTCGTTCGTGTACTGCACGCGGGCGCCCACGTCGGCCCTCCAGTTGCTGCCGTCAGTGCGGGCAAACACAGAGGGGTGTATTGTAAAAAACGGATTTCTCAGCCGAATATTGTATCCGCCCGTCAAATAATATGTCCGATCTACCTGTAATTCGTTCTTTTCGCCCAGTTCCACGAGCGGTGAAGTGGCATGCAGCACGCTCAGTCCGACGTACCACGGTCCGTGCGTGTAGTAAAGGCCGGCGCCCAGGTCAAGCGCCGTACCCGTCTGGTCGCCCGTTGAGAACGCGGGGTCGTCAGTCTCCTCTATGTCGAGCTTCGAACCGTCCATCGACTCACTCAGCGCACCCACCTGCACACCCACGCTCAGCGTGCCGCCCAACAGCGGCTGCTTCAGCGCATACTGCAGTGCCAGACGCTTGTGCGAGAACACACCGATCTCGTCGTTCACGAACTGCGCGCCCACGCCGTGGTAGGTCCCTAATGCAAAGAAAGGCATGTCTGCCGACGCATACATCGTCTTGGGCGCATGCTCAAAACCCACCATCGTCATGTTATACGCACCCACAAAGTTGACCAGCTTCGACTTGCCTGCTGCCGCAGGGTTATACGAAGTCTCCATCGCCCAGTAGTGCGCGAACGACGGGTCGTACTGAGCATGCGCCACACCTGTTGACAAATGGTAAACGACCATTGCCAGAAAGATGGCTTTCTGCCTGAATTTTCGATTTTGCATCGTATAAATAACGCTTCGCCGCGCCATTTATTGCATGACACCCACGTCAAAAATGCAACACCTGCGCGAGAAACGCCGATTCCCGATGCGAGAACCGGCTACGGTTGAGCCTTACGGCTGAGCCTACAGATAGAAACGCACGCCGGCCAGCACGCCCAGACGGTCAAAGCCATAGCGCTTGTCGTCAGGCAGTTCGAAACCGTCAGGCTTCTTCATGTTCGTCAGCAGCGAGTTCAGCTCCAGACCGAGCCCCACCTGCTTGCTCAACATGTAGTCTACACCCAGCTTGTACTGCATGCCGATGCCGTTCGACGTGTTATAGCCGTCGTCAGTGTGCGCATAGCCAAGCCCGATCTCGGCGTTCAGCAGCCACCGCTTGCCCAGCTTCGTGACGCCAGAGAGACTCGGTCCTATGTAAAGAATCGTGAAGTCACTCTTGTCCCTGAAAACACCGTCCTCGTAAGAGGACCTGTAGAACGCACCGTTCACGCCGACGCCCACTCCGTTGCGCCACGTGTGCAGGTACTCCACGTTTGCCTCCAAGCCGCTCAGGTGTTTATACGTTCCCTTCGGCACCGTGATTTCAGAGAGAATCCACGACGGTCCGACGTTCAGTCTGAAGCTGTTTTTCGGCGGCCTCATCTCCTCCATCCGCCGTGCCAGCTCCTCAGCATCGCGCTGTATGCCTTCCATCACGGGGTTTGGCAGCGACGGTTCGACGGTCATGTCACTCATGCTGAGCATCGTGCCCATCAGCTGATGGCAGCTGCTGCCCCAGAAGCTCGGCTCGCGGTGCTCCGTCAGCAACAGCCCGTTGCCGCCCGTCTCAGCCGTGCGCTCCTTGGCCAGCTGCAACATGCGGTCATAGCCGCAGTTAGTGGCAAACCCACCGTCTACCACCGCCACCTTGCCTATCGCCACACTGCTGTTAGGCACCGTGTCACCCACGTCAAACACCCTCACCTCATCCACGCTACGGGCCGGATAGCTCATCGTCACCTCCGTCATCACACGGGGCGAACAGGCAGCCAGCAGCAAAACCGCACCGCCCAATGTCAGCACATTTGCCAAAAGTCTTTTCATTGTCATATTCATTTTGCTATTACTTGTCATCTTGACGCAGCAAAAGTACAAAAAGTCATGCCTACATAGCGCTTTTGTTGGCAAACTTTAACAAAATATAAGCCTCGACTTCTTTAATGCACGTCACCATGGCTCACGGCACCCATATGGGAGCCCACGCACTCACACGGTACGCGGCACGCCGTTGCGAGGAGCAGAACAGCCCGCTTTGCGGTACAAAACAGGGGTCAGTCGATATTTCATAGGGGTAACCTTTTTTGAATATCGGATATTTTTCTTACCTTTGCTGCATGGAAGACAAAGGTTTGTTGATGCTGGCACGGTTAGTGCTGCCCAAGGAGGTACTTGACAACTTCTTGATAAC
>JAFUSC010000163.1 GCA_017467705.1 Prevotella sp.
AGGAGTTCTGGAGTTACAGGAGTTACAGACAAATGTACCGGAGGGCTTGAATGATAGCAAACACGAAGCCTACAAACTATTGTCTGCAACTCCTGTAACTCCAGAACTCCTGTAACTCCTAAAAATCTCCTGAACTCGTAACTCCTAAAAAAATATTGCAAAGTTTTTCCATAATTATGCGAAGCCTTTGCATTTTTTTTACTACCTTTGCACGCGAATTCGAGAGAATCTTTATAATATATTATAAACACATTATGAATTTTATCTTGTTAATTACCGTTGTAATAACGGCTATTACGTTGGTGGCAGCAGCTTATGTCATTGCCAAGCTGATAGGTCCGCGAAGCTACAACAAGGTGAAAGGTGAACCTTACGAGTGTGGTATCCCCACACGAGGCTCATCATGGTTGCCTGTCAGTATCGGCTTCTATCTGTTTGCCATCTTGTTCCTCATGTTTGATGTGGAAACGGTTTTCCTCTATCCATGGGCAGTAGTAGTGAAGGAGTTTGGCGCGGCAGCACTGCTGAGCATCGGCTTCTTCTTGGTTGTTCTTGTATTTGGCCTGGCCTATGCCTGGCGGAAAGGAGCGCTCGAATGGAAATGAAACCGAAAATCAAGAGTATTCCTTACGAGGAATGGAACGACAATGCGTCGTTAGAGAAACTGGTTGACGAGCTTCATGAGGGCGGTGTCAATGTGGTGACGGGTTCGCTCGACAAACTCATCAACTGGGGACGCAGCAACTCCCTGTGGTCGCTGACGTTCGCCACCAGCTGCTGTGGTATTGAGTTCATGGCCTGCGGTTGTTCGCGTTACGACTTCGCCCGCTTCGGCTTCGAGGTGACACGTAACTCTCCCCGTCAGGCTGACCTCATCATGTGTGCCGGTACCATTACGCACAAGATGGCTCCTGCACTGAAGCGTCTGTACGACGAGATGGCAGAACCTAAGTATGTGGTCGCCGTCGGTGGCTGCGCCATCAGTGGCGGTCCGTTCAAGTCAAGCTATCACGTGGTGAAGGGCATCGAGGAAATCATCCCCGTCGATGTGTTCATCCCGGGTTGTCCCCCGCGTCCTGAGGCCATCATGTACGGCATGATGCAGCTGCAGCGTAAGGTGAAGATTGAGAAATTCTTAGGTGGCGCCAATCACAAACAGAGCCGTGAAGAGCGCGAACTGGGCGTGTCGAACGAGGAGCTCGTGGCACGTAAGTTAGGCGACCATCGCCGCGAACCTATCGTGGTGACTGACGTGCCAAAGGAATTTGTAGATGAACTTAAGGCAGAAAAGGAGGAGGCCGCCGTATGAAGTTAGAATTTCTTTCATTCGATTTTGACAAGTTCGCACAGGAGATGCAGAACTTGAAAACCCAAAAGCATTTTGATTATCTGGTGACCATCGTCGGTGAGGACTTCGGCGAAGAAGGACTGGGCTGTATCTATATCTTAGAGAACAGTGAGACCCACGAGCGTTGTTCGGTGAAGCAGATTGCCAAGAGTCAGGTGTGCGGCGACGGCATGTCGTCGAACGGTACCGGCGAGACCGACGGTCAGCTGATTCCCTATATCCCCACCGTCAGCAACATCTGGCGCGTGGCTGACTTGCTGGAGCGTGAGGTCTATGACTTCTTCGGCATCGTGTTCCTCGGTCATCCCGACATGCGCCGTCTGTTCCTGCGTTCTGACTTCAAAGGCTATCCTTTCCGCAAGGACTGGAAGTTCAATGACGCATATACGCTGGATGACGACGTGGAGCCTGACTACGGCTTGGAGTACTATATCGATAAGGACGGCTATTTGCAGTCGAAGCAGAATAAACTGTTCTCCGCCGATGACTACGTGATTAACATCGGCCCGCAGCACCCCTCAACCCATGGCGTGCTCCGTTTGCAGACGGTGCTTGACGGAGAAACCGTCAAGCGTGTTTATCCGCACTTAGGCTATATTCACCGTGGTATAGAAAAGATGTGCGAGACGATGACCTATCCGCAGACGCTGGCACTGACAGACCGACTGAACTATCTGTCGGCCATGATGCACCGCCACGCGCTGGTGGGCGTCATTGAAGAAGGTCTGGGCGTGGAACTGACCGACCGCATCAAGTACATCCGTACCATCATGGACGAGCTGCAGCGTATCAACTCACACCTGTTGTATGTCGGTTGCTGCGCGCAGGACATGGGTGCCCTGACTGCTTTCCTTTATTCTATGCGCGACCGCGAGCACGTGCTCAACTGCATGGAAGAGACCACGGGCGGACGTCTGATTCAGAACTATTATAGAATAGGTGGATTGCAAGACGACATTGACCCGAATTTCGTCAAGAACGTGAAGGACCTCATCAAGTATATGAAGCCCATCATTCAGGAGTATGTTGATGTGTTTGGTGACAACATCATCACCCACAACCGCTTTGAGAACGTGGGACCGATGTCAAAGGAAGACTGCATCAGCTACGCCGTGACTGGTCCTGCCGGACGTGCATCGGGCTGGAAGAATGACGTGCGCAAGAACCATCCCTACGACATGTACGACAAGGTGGAGTGGGAGCAGATCACCATGACGGGCTGCGACACAATGGACCGTTACACCTGCCACATTTCGGAAATGTATCAGAGCCTGCACATCATTGAACAGCTCATTGACAATATTCCCGAGGGTGACTTCTATGTGAAGCAGAAGCCCATCATCAAGGTGCCCGAAGGCCAGTGGTACTTCTCCGTCGAGGGTGCCAGTGGTGAGTTCGGTGTCTATCTCGATTCGCGTGGCGACAAGAGCCCGTACCGTCTGAAGATGCGTCCGATGGGACTGTCGTTGACCGGTGCGCTCGACCCGATGCTGCGTGGCCAGAAGATTGCCGACCTCGTGGCTACCGGTGCCGCTATTGACTTCGTAATACCTGATATCGACCGTTAGTCGAAAAATTGAGAATTGAAAAATTGAAGAATTAAAGTATTATGTTCGACTTTTCTATTATAACACAATGGTTCGACGCTCTCCTGAGAGAAACCTTAGGGTTAGGAGATTTCCTGTCGATATTGATTGAGTGCGTCATTGTGGGCGTAGCCATTCTGTTGGCCTACGCGCTCATTGCGTGCGTACTGATATTTATGGAACGTAAGGTCTGCGCCTACTTCCAGTGCCGTTTAGGCCCGATGCGCGTAGGCTACTGGGGATTGCTTCAGGTGTTTGCTGACGTCTTCAAGATGCTTATCAAGGAGATATTCTTTGTTGACAAGGCAGACAAGTTCCTCTATGCAGTTGCTCCGTTATTAGTTATTTTCGGTTCGGTAGGTGCTTTTGCATTCCTGCCGTGGAACAACGGTGCTACGATTCTCGACTTCAACGTGGGTGTATTCCTGTTGACGGCTATCTCGTCCATCGGCGTGGTGGGTATCTTCCTCGCTGGTTGGGGCTCTAACAACAAGTACTCTGTTGTCTCGGCCATGCGTGGTGCCGTGCAGATGATTTCCTATGAGATGTCGCTTTGCCTCTGTCTGATCACCGCTGTCATCCTGACGGGCACCATGCAGATGTCAGGCATCGTGGAGTCGCAGACAGGACCGTGGCGCTGGCTCATCTTCCAGGGACACATTCCGGCACTCATCGCTTTCTTCGTATTCCTCATTGCCGGTAATGCCGAGGCTAACCGTGGCCCGTTCGACATGGCTGAGGCTGAGAGCGAGCTGACCGCCGGACATCATACTGAGTACAGTGGTATGGGCTTCGGCTACTTCTATCTGGCAGAGTTCCTTAACCTGTTCATCATTGCCGGCATTGCTGCCACCGTCTTCTTGGGTGGATGGGCACCGGTCAACATCGGCATTGCACCGTTTGATGCCGTGATGAACTACATTCCCGGTATCGTCTGGTTCCTGGGCAAGACCTTCGCACTGGTCTGGCTGCTCATGTGGATTAAGTGGACGTTCCCGCGTCTGCGTATTGACCAGATTCTGAAACTGGAGTGGAAGTACTTGATGCCGCTGGCACTCATTAATCTTGTCATTATGACTGTCGTAGTGGCTTTGGGTATATATATTAAATAAGGTATATAAGCAATATGGAAAATAACCAATCATATTTCGGAGAAATCGGGCACGGCCTGAAGACGCTGGCAACGGGTATGAAGATTACCTGGAAGGAGTACTTTAAGGACTTCTTCACCAACAAGTCAACGGAGCAGTACCCCGAGAACCGCAAGACAACGCTGCATGTGGCCAAGCGTCACCGTGGACGCCTCGTCTTCAAGCGTAACGAAGACGGTTCGTACAAATGCACTGCGTGCACCTTGTGTGAGAAATCATGTCCCAACGGCACCATCAAGATTACTTCGCACATGGCAGAAGACCCTGAGACGGGTAAGAAAAAGAAAGTGCTTGATGACTATCTGTACGACTTGGGCGACTGCATGTTCTGCCAGCTCTGTACCAATGCGTGCAATTTCGATGCCATTGAGTTCACGAATGACTTTGAGAACGCCGTGTTTGACCGCTCAAAGCTGGTGCTTCATCTTGACAAGGAAGTCTATAAGGGTGGTTCACTGCCTCACTTGATTGATGGTGGTGCCCCGCAGGAAATCGGCAAATTCAATACTAAAACGAAGTAAATACTGCTATGGGTAATGTAATCATGTTTATCGTTTTCGCAGCCGTTATCGTAGTGTCAGCTTTGCTCTGCGTGACGACGAAGCGAATCATGCGCGCAGCAACGTTCCTGTTGTTCGTGCTCTTTGGTGTGGCAGGCATTTACTTCCTGCTCGACTATACTTATCTGGGTGCCGCCCAGATATCGGTCTATGCCGGCGGTGTCGTGATGATTTACGTCTTTGCTATCCAACTGGTCAGCAAGCGTACGCTGCAAGGCATGGAGGAGAAGTTGAAAGCCAACAGGCTGGTGCGTGGCGGTCTTGCTGCCCTTGCCGGACTGGTGGTGGTTTGTCTGATTCTGTTCAAGACAGGATTCTATACGTTGGAACCTGCTAATCTGGAACTGTCGATGAAAACCATCGGTAAGGCGCTGGTCGGTGCTGACAAGTACGGCTATGTGCTTCCCTTTGAATTCATCTCGTTGTTCTTGTTGGCTTGCATCATTGGTGGCTTAGTCGTAGCCAGAAAGGAGGAGAAGAAGTGATGATACCTATTGAATGTTATTTCGCACTGAGCGCACTTCTGTTCTTCATCGGAGTCTTCGGCTTCGTGACGCGCCGCAATCTGATTGCCATGCTCATCTCTGTGGAGCTGGTACTCAACGCCGTTGACATCAACTTCGCTGCCGTCAACCGCCTGCTCTATCCGCAAGGTATGGAGGGCATGTTCATGACGCTCTTTGTCATCGGTGTGGCAGCCGCAGAGTCGGCAGTAGCCATTGCTATTATTATTAATGTATATCGCAACTTCAACAGCGATAGCGTTGACAGTATTAAGAATATGAAATGGTAAACGGTTATGGAAATATATAGTTATTCATTTTTGATACTTCTTCTGCCTGCGCTTTCGTTTGTTATACTTGCGCTGGCGGGAATGAAGATGTCGCATAAGGCCGCAGGTCTTATCGGCACCACGTCGCTGGGACTGGTTACGGTGCTTTCATATATGACGGCCTTCAGCTATTTCACGGCTGAGCGTGTCGACGGAGCTTATCAGACGCTTGTCCCCTACAATTTCACTTGGCTGCCACTGGGCACGTTGCACTTCGACCTTGGTGTGCTGCTTGACCCCATATCGGTGATGATGCTCATTGTCATCTCGACGGTCAGCCTGATGGTTCACATCTATTCGTTCGGCTACATGCATGGCGAAAAGGGATTCCAGCGTTATTACGCTTTCCTGTCGCTGTTCACCATGTCCATGCTCGGTTTGGTCGTAGCCACAAACATCTTCCAGATGTATCTGTTCTGGGAGTTAGTGGGTGTGAGCTCTTATCTGCTCATCGGTTTCTACTATCCGCTGAAGCCTGCCATTGCCGCATCGAAGAAGGCGTTTATCGTGACGCGCTTTGCTGATATGTTCTTCCTTATCGGTATTCTGCTGTTTGGCTTCTACGCAGGCACGTTCTCGTTTGACTTCACGGTCTCTGGCGACGTGCGCAGCGTGGCTGGTGCAGCCTTTGTGCTTCCTACGGCTCTGGTGCTGATGTTCATCGGTGGTGCCGGTAAATCGGCCATGTTCCCCTTGCACATCTGGCTGCCCGATGCTATGGAAGGTCCGACGCCGGTCAGTGCGCTCATTCACGCTGCCACGATGGTTGTCGCCGGTGTGTTCCAGATTGCCCGCATGTTCCCCTTGTGGATTAACTACGCGCCACAGTCGTTGAGCATTGTCGTTTGGGTGGGTGTCTTCACCGCTTTCTATGCTGCGGCTGTGGCCTGTGCCCAGAGCGACATCAAGCGTGTGCTGGCTTTCTCCACCATTTCGCAGATTGCGTTCATGATGGTGGCACTCGGCGTTTGCTTGCCCGGCCATCACGGTACGGTGCTTGACGATCATGCTCAGCTGGGTTACATGGCATCAATGTTCCATCTGTTTACCCATGCCATGTTCAAGGCTTGCCTGTTCCTCGGTGCCGGTTGCATCATCCATGCTGTTCACTCAAACGAGATGGCGCTGATGGGTGGCCTGCGCAAGTACATGCCCATCACTCACTGGACATTCCTTATCTCGTGTCTGGCCATTGCCGGTATTCCTTTCTTCTCGGGCTTCAGCTCGAAGGATGAGATTATCTCGGCCTGCTTCCAGTACAGCCCTGTGGTTGGTTGGATCATGACAGGCATTGCCGCTATGACCGCGTTCTACATGTTCCGCCTGTACTACGGCATCTTCTGGGGCACGGAGAACAAGGAAGCTCACGAGCATCATACACCTCATGAGGCACCGTTGACGATGACCATTCCCCTCATCGTGCTCTGTGTCATCACGCTTGGCGTTGGTATCTATACTACGATTGCAGGCTTTGCAGGGTGGGGCGGTTCGTTCGGCAGCTATGTCACAGCTTCCGGTCATGAGTACAACATCCACTTCGATACGACAATCGCCCTGACGT
The DNA here is from genome assembly GCA_017467705.1 of Prevotella sp. Taxonomy (GTDB): domain Bacteria; phylum Bacteroidota; class Bacteroidia; order Bacteroidales; family Bacteroidaceae; genus Prevotella. Next base: position 7,039 of record JAFUSC010000163.1, read on the forward strand.
CGACCGTCATTGCTATTCTGAGCATCTGTCTCGCTACCTATATATTTAAAGGAGAGCGTCAGCCCATTGCCGACCGTCTGTATAAGACGTTCCCGAAGCTGCATCGTGCTGCTTACAAACGTTTCTATCAGGACGAGATTTGGCAGTTTGTCACTCATCGCATCATCTTCCGTTGCATCTCTACTCCCATAGCATGGTTCGACCGCCACGTCGTTGACGGCACGTTTAACTTCATGGCTTGGGGTGCCAACGAGGCTGGCGAGAGCATCCGCCCGTGGCAGAGTGGCGATGTGCGCCAGTATGCCGTGTGGTTCCTCACAGGTGCGGTGGCATTAACGCTCATACTGCTTGCGATATAAATCGTAAATTGTAAATCGTCAAATAGTAAATTACATTTATGAGTATATTAACATTATTCGTAGTAATTCCCGCCCTGATGTTGCTTGGTCTTTGGCTGGCCAAGAACCTCAATCAGGTGCGTGGCGTGATGGTCGCCGGTGCTTCGTGCCTGCTGGCGCTGTCTATATGGCTGACTATATATTTCATTGATCAGCGTTCGAATGGTAACACAGCCCCGATGCTGCTTACTTATAGTGTGCCTTGGTTCAAGCCGCTCAATATTGCCTATTCAGTCGGTGTCGACGGCATCAGTGTCGTCATGTTGCTCCTGTCGAGCATCATCGTCTTCACGGGAACGTTCGCCTCATGGCAGCTGAAGCCTCTGACCAAGGAATATTTCCTTTGGTTCACCCTCCTTTCTACGGGTGTCTACGGCTTCTTCATCTGCACAGACATGTTCACCATGTTCATGTTCTACGAGGTTGCCCTTATTCCTATGTATCTGCTCATCGGAGTCTGGGGCTCGGGTAAGAAGGAATATGCTGCCATGAAGCTCACCTTGATGCTCATGGGAGGTTCCGCCCTGCTCATCCTCGGTATTCTCGGCATCTACTTCGGCAGTGGTGCAACGACGATGAATGTCAACGAAATCGCTGCCTTGAACAACATTCCCGTGAATATACAGCACGTGTTCTTCCCCTTCATCTTCATCGGTTTCGGTGTGCTGGGAGCCCTGTTCCCGTTCCACACATGGTCACCCGATGGTCACGCTTCGGCTCCCACGGCGGTGTCTATGCTCCATGCCGGTGTGCTGATGAAGCTCGGAGGCTATGGCTGCTTCCGCGTGGCTATGTACCTGTTGCCCGCTGCAGCTAACGATCTTGCGTGGATATTCCTCATCCTGACCACCATCTCCGTCGTCTACGGTGCTTTCTCGGCCT
>JAFUSC010000164.1 GCA_017467705.1 Prevotella sp.
CCTGCCTGCGGGGTCAGGCTCAGCTGCGTCACGGCCTCCTTGCGGGTCACCACGACGCTGTCAATGAACATGATGCGCTGCGTGTTATGTATCATTTGTTCCACACGCGGATCAGCAGCCGTCTCGCTGACTGCCAGCCGACGCTTGCGCTTGCCTGCCTGCGATGCTGCCCCGAGACACACGCAGAGGCACAGCACGAGGACCGTATATCGTTTCAACAACATCATGACGTCTATGTTTTGTAGCAAAGATACGAAAAAACTCATCACGAAACGCAAATCATGTGTAGGAATTAATATTATTTAATACTCGACCAGTTTGCCCGCCGACTCCAAAGCGTTCCAGACTGACTGTCGGGCGTCGGCATGGAGCGTCTGCATCTGTGCAAACAGCCCCTTGATGGCCGTCCTGTTGGTCTCGTGCTCGTGGGGGCACCGCTTCAGCTGTCGGCGGTAGTCCTGCTGCTCGGCATAGCTGCTGATGTCAGCTTCCTCCACGAGGCAGAGGGGTCTGATGATGGCAAGGGGCATCTTGCGGAAGCGCAGAAAGGCTGGCATCGTGGCGAACTGTCCTTGGAAGGTCAGGTTCATCAAGGCAGTGTTTATAATGTCGTCCTGATGATGCCCCAGCGCAATCTTGTTGAAACCTCCTTGCTGCGCCACCGTGAAGAGCTGCTTGCGGCGCTGCCACGAGCAAAGAAAGCACGGCGGTTTCCTTTTGGTGAGGGGAGAATGGGAAGAGGAGAGGGTAGGGCGCTGAGCATCGAAGCAGGTGGTGACAACGTGCAGCCTGACACCGAGCCCGTCGCAGAAGTCCTGCAAGTACGTCGTGTCGCTTTCGTAGTCCACGTTCGTCATGCGTACGTGCAGGGCCTCGACAGTAAAGCGTGGCTTGTGTATGCGTGAGCGCTTGGCAAGCATCTCAAGCAGGCACAACGAGTCCTTGCCCCCCGACAGGCCTACAAGCACCCTGTCACCGTCGTCGATGAGCCCGTACTGCGCTATAGCGCGCCCCAGCCGCCGCCTGATCCGTTGCTCCAATGTCTTGTCCATACTGCCTCCCTCGCGTCACTTCATGAAGACCAGATAGACGGCACAAATGATGAGCAGGAAGGCCAGAATATGGTTCCAGTGCAGGTTCTGCCCTTGGAACATGATGTTAGCAATGACAGCAAAGACGCCCAACGAGATACATTCCTGAATCACCTTCAACTGCACGAGCGAAAACGGTCCCCCGTTGTCAATAAAGCCCAACCGGTTGGCAGGCACCTGACAGCAATATTCAAGGAAGGCAATGCCCCATGAGAAGGCTATTACACCAATGAGGGGCCAGTTGCTACTGACGCCCGACTGTTGTAAACGTAAATGCCCATACCAAGCAAGCGTCATGAAAACGTTACTTAGTATGAGCAGCAGAATAGTATATAGTCCGTTCATAATAATTCTTTGCGGCAGAACTGCAAAGCACACTACTTGTTCATTAGGTATTCGTCCATGTGCTGTGCTGCACGGCGGCCATCGCCCATGGCGAGGATGACCGTAGCGCCGCCGCGGACGATGTCACCACCGGCGAAAATTTCACTGCGAGCGGATTGCATGCCCTCGTTGACGACAATGGTGTTCTTGCGCCCAAGCTCAAGACCCTCGATGCTCTTCGGCACGAGCGGGTTGGGTGAGACGCCCACGGCCACGATGACCTGATCGACATCCAGCGTGACAGTCTTGCCCTCTACGGGTACAGGACTGCGACGGCCAGAGGCATCGGGCTCACCTAGCTCCATCACCTGAAGCACGGCGGCACGCACGGCACCGTTCTCGTCAGCCAGATACTCTATGGGGTTGTGCAGCGTGAGGAAGCTGATGCCCTCCTCCTTGGCGTGCTTCACCTCCTCCAGACGAGCGGGCATCTCTTGCTCTGAACGACGATATACCAGCGTGACGTTGCCACCCAGACGCTTCGCCGTGCGGCAAGAGTCCATGGCCGTGTTGCCGCCACCGACCACAAGCACGTTCTTTCCAAGGTTGATGGGGGTGTCTGTTGTCGGGTTAGCTGCGTCCATCAGGTTCACGCGGGTCAGATACTCGTTGCTGGACATGATGTTGATGGCATTCTCGCCGGGAATGTTCATGAAGTTAGGCAGTCCGGCGCCTGAGCCGACGAAGATGCCCTTGAAGCCCTGCTGCTCCAGCTGTTCGACACTGATGGTCTTGCCGACGATGACGTCGGTCTGGAAATGGACGCCCATCTTGGCGAGGTTCTCAATCTCCACGTCGACAATCTTGTTGGGCAGACGGAACTCGGGGATGCCGTATTTCAGCACGCCGCCAATTTCATGCAGCGCCTCGAAGACGTAGACGTCATAGCCCTTCTTCGCCATGTCACCGGCAAACGACAGCCCAGCAGGACCAGAACCGACGACAGCAATCTTGATGCCGTTGGCTGGGGCCATCTCGGGCAACGAGATGTTGCCGCTCTCACGCTCGTAGTCAGCGGCAAAACGCTCCAAATAGCCAATGGCCACGGCGGGCTCATTCATCTTCAGGTGAATACACTTGCTCTCGCATTGCTTCTCCTGTGGACAGACACGGCCACAGACAGCGGGTAGGGCAGAGGTCTGCTTCAGCACCTTGGCAGCAGCGAGGAAATCACCGCGCTCAATGTTCTTGATGAACGACGGAATGTTGATGTTCACGGGACAGCCCTCGACGCACGAAGGCTTGGCACAGTCGAGGCAGCGCTTGGCCTCGGTCATCGCCATTTCCTTGGTTAGGCCGATGTTGACCTCTTCAGTGCGCGTGGTGGCACGGTAGACGGGATCCAGCTCAGGCATGACGACACGCTCAATCTGCGTGCGCTCCTTGGGCTTCATCGACGCACGGAGCGTCTTGCGCCACTCGGCATCACGGTCGGTAAGTTCTTCTATTGAAGATTGAGGATTGAAGATTGAAGATTGCTCCGCATCCGAAGGCGCAGCCGAATTTTCATTTTTCAATTTTCCATCTTCAATTTTGACTATGTGCTCCTCGTAGTGAGCCAGTTCTTCTTGCTCTTCACGCTTAAAAGTGTTCATGCGCTTGAACATCTCGTCCCAGTCAACCAGTGCGCCGTCGAACTCAGGACCGTCGATGCAGACGAACTTCGTCTTACCGCCAATGGTCAAACGGCAGGCTCCGCACATGCCGGTGCCGTCCACCATGATGGTGTTCAGCGACACCTCGCAGGGAATGTTATGCTTCTGTGCCGTCAGGTTCGAGAACTTCATCATGACGGGAGGGCCAATGGCAAACACCTTGTCGACGTGCTCCTGCTCAATGAACTTCTCAATGCCGACGGTGACGACTCCCTTCTCACCGTACGAACCGTCGTCGGTCATGATGATGACCTCGTCAGACGACTCGCGCACTTTGTCCTCCAGTATAATCAGGTCCTTCGTACGCCCGGCCATCACCGAAAGCACACGATTGCCCTTAGCTTTCAGCGCCTGTATGATGGGGAGCATGGGAGCAACGCCCAGTCCGCCACCGGCACACACGACGGTGCCGTATTGCTCTATGCGCGTCGGATTACCCAACGGACCTACCACGTCGGCCACATAGTCACCCACGTTCAGGGCACACAGCTTCTTCGACGACAGGCCGACCATCTGTACCACCAGCGTGATAGTGCCTTTGTCAACGTCGGCACCAGCAATGGTCAGCGGCATGCGCTCACCTTTCTTGTCTACACGTACGATGACGAAGTTGCCTGCCTTGCGGCTCTTGGCAATCAGCGGAGCCTCAATCTCGAAGAGAAAGACTTTCTCTGAGAATTGTTCTTTCCTTACAATCTTATTCATAATATCTTTGTTTAGTCTTGTCTTAATCTTATTCCTGACCCTTAGCCCCCGGGAATTCCCTGATGACACATATTGTCAGTCAATGATGTCGAAGCCGGTGTAGGGCACAAGCGCCTTCGGGATGCGGATGCCGTCAGCCGTCTGGTTGTTCTCCAGCAAGGCTGCAACAATGCGAGGAAGTGCCAGGGCTGATCCGTTCAGCGTGTGGCACAGCTCGGTCTTCTTCGTGTCAGCACGGCGATAGCGGCACTTCAGACGGTTGGCCTGATAGGTGTCGAAGTTAGAGACAGACGACACTTCCAGCCAACGGCCTTGGGCCTCACTGTAGACCTCAAAGTCATAGCAGATGGCTGACGTAAAGCTCTGGTCTCCACCGCATAGCAGCAAAATTCTATAGGGAAGCTCCAACTTTTTCAGAAGTCCTTCCAAGTGTGCCAGCATCTCCTTGTGGCTCTCGCGTGAATGTTCTGGGGTGTCAATGCGCACAATCTCTATCTTCGAAAACTCATGCAGACGATTCAAGCCGCGCACATCCTTGCCATACGAACCGGCCTCACGGCGGAAACACTGTGTATAGGCACAGTTCTTGATGGGAAGGTCTTTCTCGTCGAGAATGACGTCACGGTAGATGTTCGTCACGGGCACTTCGGCCGTGGGAATGAGGTAGAAGTCGTCCACCTCGCAGTGGTACATCTGTCCCTCCTTGTCAGGTAGCTGGCCCGTACCGTAGCCTGAAGCAGTGTTGACCACCGTGGGAGGCATGATTTCCGTGTAGCCGGACTTGCGTGCCTCGTCCAAGAAGAAATTGATGAGAGCGCGCTGAAGCTGAGCTCCCTTACCCGTGTAGACAGGAAATCCTGCACCAGTAATCTTCACACCAAGATCAAAGTCAATAAGGTTATACTTCTTGGCCAAGTCCCAGTGGGGCAGGGGATTCTCAATGCCCAGCGAGGGATTAACCATCCAATTGCCGACAGTGTCATCCGCCGTACATTCCTTCAGATTCGACTTGACCACACGGTTATCTTCTGCGCCACGGCCTTCAGGCACCTCGTCGTAAGGAATATTCGGAATCTGACAGAGTAGGGCGTTCATGTCGTCTTGTGCCTGATTCATTTCATCCTCCAACGCCTTGTTGACATCTTTCAGCTGTGCAACTTGCTCCTTGATGGCGTTGGCCTCGTCACGCTGTCCAGACTTCATAAGGGCGCCAATCTGTGCTGCCATTTTCTTGGCCTCCGACAGGTTTGCATCCAGTTTCTGCTGAGCTGCCCGGCGTTTCTTGTCAATTGCAAGGACTTGATCAATAGCTTCCTTCGCACCGCCGAAGTTCTTTTTCTGTAAGCCGCAGATTACTTTCTCGGTTTGTTCACTGATAAGTTTAAGTGTAAGCATAATTGTATTTACTATTTACGGATTTACTACTTGTTTACGATTTACTTTACGGATTTACAAAATTCGATGCAAAAGTACAAAATAAATTCGTAATAAAACAATAAAAAGGCAAAAATCCCAAATCTCCTACGGAGAAATGGGATTTCTGTTGTTTGTTTGGAATAAATTGCTGTTAATTTTTTAAGCTTCAGCTGCGGGTATTACTGAAACAACACTCTTGTCACGCTTACCCTTGTGGAAGTTCACTGTTCCGTCAACGAGTGCATAGAGCGTGTCGTCCTTACCAATACCTACGTTGTTGCCCGGGTTGTGCTTCGTACCACGCTGGCGAACAATAATGTTACCTGCCTGAACTTTCTGGCCACCCCAGATTTTCACGCCGAGTCGCTGAGCAGCTGACTCGCGTCCGTTCTTAGAACTACCTACACCTTTTTTATGTGCCATTTCTTGTTCCTCCTACGTTTTAAGCAATAACTTGTTTAACTTCTACCTGAGTGAACTGCTGGCGGTGTCCGTTCTTCTTGCGATAGTCCTTGCGGCGCTTCATCTTGAAGACAATCACTTTCTCACCCTTAACGAGCGGGTTCACTACTTCTACTACAACTTTTGCACCTTCTACGGTGGGTGCGCCAACCTTGACAGCGCCGTCTGCATCTATGAGCAGCACTTTGTCAAACTCAACAGTCTGGCCGGCCTCGGCATCCTTAATGCGGTTGACAAAAAGCTTTTGACCTTGCTCAACCTTGAACTGTTGACCCTTAATGTCTACAATTGCGTACATTGTTAATTATTTGTATTTTAGGGTTTTTTCCGTGAGGCGAACATGCTTCGTGCCGTTACTTCATTGAGCCTCTGCGGACTAAATCGGCCGCAAAGGTACTAATTTATACGCATATTCCGCACATGATGCTTTTGTCATGAGGCATAATTTAGTTTTATTTAACTTTTCGTCATATTCTGACGGCACCATTATCACACATTTCATGCACCGTCATCACAAAACAAGCGTACCGTCAGCACAAAACAAACGTACCGTCAGCACACGCCAGGATGCACCGTCACCACATGTTGCATGTTCTACCATGCCAGTAAACATATATAATTTATAAATAATCACGATTATGATAAATAAATAGTAATGGAAATAAATTTGTATACAATGGGGAAATGAATAGCTTGACATATTTGATGGACAAATAAATTTCAGCCGCAGAAGTGAATAATCATTCAATATCAATTCAGAAGTGAGAGGACATCAGGCTGAATGTGAAGAAATATTCAGTTATGTGCAATAATTCCTCGCTAACAGTTTTGGCTGTTCAAAAAAATATAATTACCTTTGCAGCTTGAAATCAGATCGGATTTCCTATGATAACCCATAGACCGAAAAAAGATTGTTATTTAAACTCGAGAATATGAATAAGCAATTAAAGAAAGTTATTGTGCTCGGTTCGGGCGCGTTGAAAATCGGACAAGCTGGAGAGTTTGACTATTCTGGTTCGCAGGCATTGAAAGCCTTGCGCGAAGAAGGCATCTCGTCTGTGCTCGTTAATCCTAACATCGCAACAATCCAAACCTCGGAAGGCATTGCGGACAAAGTGTATTTTCAGCCGGTTACCACTCACTTCGTAACGGAAATCATCAAGAAAGAGCGTCCTGATGGCATTTTGCTTGCCTTTGGCGGGCAAACGGCACTGAACTGCGGCACAGAGCTTTACCTCAATGGCACACTCGAGAAATACGGGGTCAAGGTGCTGGGCACCAGCGTCGAAGCCATTATGAACACGGAAGACCGTGACCTTTTTGTCAAGAAACTGAGTGAAGTCAATCTGAAAGTTCCTGTCAGTCACGCCGTTGAGAACATGGACGACGCGCTAAAAGCAGCCCGCAGCATCGGTTTCCCCATCATGGTGCGTTCTGCGTATGCCTTAGGCGGATTAGGCAGCGGCATTTGTCCTGACGAGAAGGCTTTTGTTGAACTGGCTGAGAGTGCTTTCACCTTTGCTCCACAGATTTTGGTTGAGGAATCGCTGAAAGGCTGGAAGGAAATTGAGTTTGAGTGCATCCGCGACGCCAACGACCATTGTTTCACCGTGGCATCCATGGAGAATTTTGACCCGCTGGGTATCCACACGGGCGAATCTATTGTCGTGGCACCGACCTGCTCGTTGACTGAGGAACAGGTCAAGATGCTGCAGGACATCACCATCCGCTGTGTGCGTCACCTGAACATCGTCGGCGAGTGTAACATCCAGTTCGCCTTCAATGCACAGACAAACGACTACCGGATTATTGAAATCAATGCCCGCCTGTCACGTTCCAGCGCTCTGGCGTCCAAAGCAACGGGCTATCCCCTCGCCTTCGTTGCCGCCAAGATTGCACTTGGCTACACGCTCGACCAGATTGGCGAGATGGGAACACCTAACTCAGCATACGTCGCTCCGCAGTTAGACTACATGATCTGTAAGATTCCACGCTGGGACCTGACGAAGTTCGCCGGCGTCAGCCGTCTCATCGGCTCCTCCATGAAGTCTGTCGGCGAGATCATGAGCATCGGTCGCTCGTTTGAGGAGATGATACAGAAGGGTCTGCGCATGATTGGACAGGGCATGCACGGCTTTGTCGGCAACGACCACACTCGCTTCGACAATCTGGAAAAGGAACTCTCCCACCCCACTGACCTGCGCATCTTCGCCATAGCACAGGCACTGGAGGAAGGCTACAGCGTTGAGAAGATTGAAGAACTGACCAAGATTGACATCTGGTTCCTGGAGCGGCTGAAGCACATCGTTGACCTGAAGCATGAGCTGCAGAAGTACGACACGCTGGAAGCCCTGCCTGACGATCTGCTGCTGGAAGTGAAGCAAGCCGGCTTCAGTGATTTCCAGATTGCCCGCTTCGTGCTGAAGCCTACCACCGGCAACATGGAGAAAGAGAATCTGGCCGTGCGCCGTCATCGCAAGCAGAAAGGTATCTTGCCTTCGGTCAAGCGCATCAACACCGTGGCATCAGAACACCCCGAGCTCACTAATTACCTATATATTACGTACACGCACGCGCGCGCGTTTGGGCAGCCTGACGGCAAGCCCTACGAGGCGAAGCACGACATTGACTACTACAAGAACGAAAAGTCGGTAGTCGTCTTAGGCTCAGGCGCTTATCGCATCGGTTCCAGCGTTGAGTTCGACTGGTGTTCGGTCAACGCCATCAACACTGCCCGCAAGTTGGGTTATAAATCCATCATGATTAACTATAACCCTGAGACCGTCTCGACCGACTACGACATGTGCGACCGTCTCTACTTCGACGAGCTGTCGTTAGAGCGTGTGCTTGACGTCATCGACCTCGAGCAGCCGCGCGGCGTCATTGTCTCCGTGGGAGGTCAGATTCCTAACAACCTCGCCATGAAGCTCTATCGTCAAGGCGTTCCCGTGCTGGGCACGTCACCCGTTGACATTGACCGCGCCGAGAACCGCGACAAGTTCTCAGCCATGCTCGACAAGCTGGGCGTTGACCAGCCGGCATGGCGCGCACTGACCAGCTTCGACGACATCAAGGACTTCGTCAGCCATGTGGGTTATCCTGTGCTCGTGCGTCCCAGCTACGTGCTTTCGGGCGCAGCCATGAACGTCTGTTACGACGACGAGGAGCTGCACCGCTTCCTCAACATGGCCACCGAGGTCAGCAAGGAGTATCCCGTGGTGGTCAGCCAGTTCATGCAAGACACCAAGGAGATTGAGTTCGACGCCGTGGCCGACAAGGGCGAGATTGTCGAGTACGCCATTTCCGAGCACGTGGAGTATGCCGGTGTTCACTCGGGTGACGCCACTATGGTGTTCCCCGCACAGCACATCTACTTCTCCACCATCCGTCAGATCAAGAAGATTTCACGCAAGATAGCCAAGGAGCTCAACATCAGCGGCCCGTTCAACATCCAGTATCTGGCCAAAAACAGCGACGTGAAAGTCATTGAGTGCAACCTGCGTGCTTCGCGCTCGTTCCCCTTCGTCAGCAAGATTCTGAAGCGCAACTTCATTGAGACAGCCACCAAGATCATGCTGGATGCCCCCTACTCTCGCCCGGACAAGTCAGAGTTCGACATCGACCGCATCGGTGTCAAGGCCAGCCAATTCTCGTTTGCCCGTCTGCAGAACGCCGACCCCGTGCTGGGCGTCGACATGAGCTCTACGGGTGAAGTCGGCTGCTTGGGCGACGACTTGAACGAAGCATTGCTAAATGCACTGATTGCAACCGGTTACCGACTTCCGAAGAAGAGCGTGCTCATCTCGTCAGGCGGTGTAAAGGGCAAGGTTGACTTGCTGGAACCCGCAAGCGAGCTAGTGAAGAAAGGCTACGAGATTTACGCCACTGACGGAACGGCCAAGTTCCTGAACGACAACAAGGTCAAGGCAACAGCCGTGTCATGGCCGGACGAGGAAGGCGACAACAACGTGATGGACATGATTGCAGCCCACAAGTTCGACCTCATCATCAACGTGCCGAAGAACCACACCAAGCGCGAGCTGACCAACGGCTACCGCATCCGTCGCGGTGCCATCGACCATAACATTCCGCTGCTGACCAACGGCCGACTGGCCAAGGTGTTTATTGAAGCTTTCTGTGCCATGAGTGAGGACGACATCCCCATCAAGAGCTGGCAGGAGTACAACGCCTGACAGTCCTCAACTTCATGTTAGCAGTTAAACGTTTACACAGTATTTTGCTTAAAATTACTTAAATTTTTGAGCTGTGTGGGAACACAGCGCGCAAAGCGGAAAAATTAAATGCAAAAGATTTGGCTGTTTCGAAAATTAGCCTTATCTTTGCAACGTTATCCTGAAAACAATCTTTTTACCTTAAAAAGGCTAATACCTATTGAAGATTTGAAGCGGTCGCCTGAGACGGGTCATCGCTTTTTTTTTGCCCCTATTTCAACGCCATGCCATGACTTACTATTTGGGGACTCAACTTTTAAAATCTGCAAAAATTGTTTCAAAATCTGCAAAATCTCTCGTAACCGGCATTGGGGGTGCGGCAGTTCGGAAGATTTTTGTTATCTTTGCCAACAAGTTTAATCATAAAAATGAATCTAAAGGACTTCATCTATATATATGTACGAATACCAAGGCCTACAGGACATCTTTTTCATCATGCTTTATGGTGCGGCGACATTCTTTGCCCTGATAGCATGTGTGTACCTGCTTCTGCGGAGTGGTAATGCCTTTGCCGAAGATGTCAGGTCGAGCCACGTGCTGCGTCGCTGGACGGCGGCTTTCATGGCTGCGATAGTCGGGAGCCATGTGTGGTGGGTGTTGCTGGGACAACTGTTTCTCACCGATGACCGTCTGATGCGTAACATCGTCGCCATCACACTCGACCGTCTCACGTTTGTGCCGCTGATGATGTGCGTGCTCGTGCGCATGTTGCAGGACCGTCGGCGCCCGCTCTGGCCACTCATTCTCATGTTTGCGCCCATAGCCGTGGTGGCCGTTGTATGCATCATAACCCGCAGCGACATCTTCGAGCCGGCGGTTGAATACTATACGGTGTTTCTGGCCGTCACCTTCCTGATTTACTATGTCCATGCCGTCAGGCAATACGGGCGGTGGCTGCTTGACAACTATGCTGACCTGGAACGCAAGGAAGTGTGGCAGAGTCTGCTCCTGCTGGCCTTCATCCTGTTCGTCCACATTGCCTATTCAACAAACGAAGGCGCCCTGTTCATGGAGTATCTGGCTCAGGTGAACACGCTCATCATCATCGCCTTCCTGCTGTGGCGGGTGGAGACGTTACGCAGCCTCACTCCCCTACCCTCCACTGAGAGAGACGTCGAGGATGAGGACCGTTCCAACATCGGTCAACTGCTGGCTAAGCACTGCGTGGACGCAAAGCTCTACTTACAGCACGACCTGACCATTGCCCAGCTCGTAGCAGCCATTGGCGTCAACCGCGCTTATCTCAGCCAGTATTTCTCCAGTCAGGGCATCAACTACAACACCTATATCAACGGTCTTCGCATCAATCACTTCATCAGTCTCTATCAGGAGGCCGTTGCCTCCCGGCGTCCCTTCACCGTCCAGAAGCTGGCCAGCGAGAGCGGCTACCGAAGCTACAGCACCTTCAGCCTCGCCTTCAAGCAGCGCATGGGACAGAGCGTAACCGCATGGATGCACAACTCAGCTGGGTAGTCAAGCCGATTTGACCGAGGCTTGGTCATTCGATGACCATAGGTTGGTCACACGCTGACCATCGCTCGGTCACATGTTGACCACGGCTTGGTCACACGATGAACAGACTGAAGTGGTAGACTGATATGAAACAGACAAAACTGTATGCGTAATATGACAGCATCTTGGATGAAAGCATTGAAGCACCTGACGCTTGTTATATGTCTTAGCGTCTGCGGGCAGACGATGGCACAAGGAAGCCTGCTTTCCCTGATCAGGAAAGTGGAGGCCAAGATTGACTCCATGACGGTCAAGGGTGTTGACCGCCGCTATATAGATGCCCCTGAGAAGCCTTGGCAACTGATTGTCAGGGGCAATGTGAGCCAGACAGTCGTGAGCATGAGGACACAGGGAGATATAGCAGGCGTAGAATATACCGCCCGACCGTACCTGAAGACCACTCCTTCGCAGTACGTCGGTCTGTGGGCCGGCTACAGGGGCTACGGCCTGGGCTACACAGTGAACGTGGGTGGCGACAAGGGTGCCTACCTCACTTTTGGTGCCACGGGCGGCTCCTACGGCATCAACGTGCGCATCCACTCGTTCGACAACAGCACCCCGAGCTTCAATCTGAACAGCGACCTGATTCCTGAAGAATACAAGGACACTTGGCACAAAGTGCAGTTAACAGACCCCATCCACGTGAGGACAGTCATTGCCGACGGGTACTACCTGTTCAACAGCAAGAAGTTCTCCTACGCCGCAGCCTACGATCAGTCAGTCATTCAGAAGCGTTCGGCGGGTTCGCTGATGGCCGGACTCATGTATAATTACACGCACATTAATTACTCCTCAGACACTAACGGCGACCTGATATATATGATGAATGGCTTAGGGCGGGTGAAGCTCTGGCAAGGCAGTGCAGGCGTAGGCTATGCCTACAACTGGGTGCCGGCCAGCGGGCTGCTCGTCAACGTCATGGCCATGCCCATGCTGACCTTTGTCAACAAGCTCAAGGCCTACGGCTATGCGACCAACGTTGAGCAGCTGATGAAAGACCCCTTTTTCTGGGACCCGGATGTTTCCAACGAAGCGTGGGATGAGTGGCTCTACAGGAATCTGCACATCACTCCCATGGGCGACCAGACATTCAACAGCGGGCTCAGCCTCGGTTTCGATGCCCGCCTATCACTGACCTACAACATGGGGCGCTGTTTCTTCAATGCCTATGGACAGTTCAACAACATCCGCTACCATCATGACAGCACCAACGGATACCTGAACGACTGGTTCATCAACACTTCCTTTGGCGTACGACTATAACAAACCGAGTTCGGGTTTGTCAAAAAACCGCCGTTTTGGGGTGGATTTTTCTTGTCGGAGTTTCAAAATCTGCAAAATCTGTTTCAAAATCTGCAAAATCTTTCGTAACCGGCATTTTGGGCGCGGCATTTTGAAAGATTTTTGTTATCTTTGCACGTTAGAGTTTGGTCATAAGACCAAAGTAATTGTTATGAAGACAAGATTCAAGAAAAATGCCAAGATTTTCGACATCGTCGTTACTGCTGTCGGTGGCACGCTGTCGGTGGGCGTGATGCTTTACGCCATTTTCCACTTCGGTTTGGGCGAGGCATGGCCCGAACTGGTGCTCAACCTGTTCTACATCGCCTGTCTCGTGATGATCTGGATGTACTTCTTCAACTCCCCACGCATCACCACCCAGCAGTTCAACTACTGGTGCTCCGTCTCGGTGGGCATGACGGTGCTGCTGCGCGACATTCTTTTCGCGCCGCCGCTGGCCTACTATGCCCTGCACCTGTCGTGCCTCACGCTGTCGGTGCTGCTGCTCTGCATGCTCACCTTCTTCTATGCCCGCAAGGACTGGAAGAGCTACACCAAGCGCAACCTGTGGGCCATCTGCATCATCGACATGCTCATTGCCACGCTCTACAACCTCGACATCTATCTGGAGCCCATCAACGAGTACACCGACTATCTGCTCGTCGAAATCTGGATTCGCCCCACCATCACCTACGGCCTCGTGGCCTGCTTCGTGACGGAAACAGAGAAATAGCAAAGAAACAACTAATCATCAAACAGCATTATGAACATCAAACATTTTTTAGCATTAGCGACCGTTGCCCTGACAATTCAGGCTAACGCGGAAGATTATCGTGACATGAAACCCCTTAAACTGGAGGTGCCGGAAATGAAAGCCGAACTGACAAACACGTCCGGGATGAGTTCCATTCACTTTGACATGACAGCCCCTTCGGACAGTTCCACGAAGAGCATGTTAACAACTTCCAACCATTGGAAACCTGACTTTGACTTCTTCAAGTCGAAGACCAATCCGGGCGTCAAGCCCTACAAGTTCATGGACGACCTGACTTTCGTCGGCATCCCCCTGTTCGCTGCGGGCTGGGCCGTCAAGGGTGACAAGGCCATGTTCCGCGTCAACCAGAAGGCAGATCAAGGAGGCAAGAAGAACACGCAGTTGCTGACAGACTTCAAGACCGGCATCGACGACTACACCCAGTTCTTCGGTCCCGCCATGGTGGTCGGCCTGAAACTGGGCGGCTACGAGGGCCGCAGCGACTGGCCACGCCTGATGGCCAGCGCAGGCATGTCGTATGCCATCATGGCCGGCTTCGTCAATGGCATCAAGTACACCGCCAAGGAGATGCGTCCCGACGGCAGTACCGCTAACTCATGGCCTTCGGGACACACCGCCACCGCTTTCGTCGGTGCCACGCTGCTCCACAAGGAGTACGGACTCACCCGCTCGCCTTGGTGGTCGGTGGCAGGCTACGGTGTGGCCACGGCTACAGGTGTGATGCGTGTGCTCAACAACCGTCACTGGATCAGCGACGTGATGTCGGGTGCCGGCATCGGTATCATGTCCACTGAGTTGGGCTATGCCCTCTGCGACCTGATGTTCAAGGAGAAG
>JAFUSC010000165.1 GCA_017467705.1 Prevotella sp.
CATCTTCTTGATTTGATTAATCTGGTTCATAAAGTAGACGAAGTCCAACTTGTTCATGCGGATTTTCTTTTCAAGCTCCTTAGCATCCTTATCGTCGAACTGAATCTGTGCGCGCTCCACCAGTGAAACGACGTCGCCCATGCCCAGGATTCGGTCGGCCATACGCTCGGGGTGGAACACGTCAATGGCTTCCATCTTCTCGCCCGTACCCACGAACTTGATGGGCTTCGTCACCACGGTGCGGATGGAGAGGGCAGCACCGCCACGGGTGTCGCCGTCGAGCTTGGTGAGCACCACGCCGTCGAAGTCCAGCCGGTCGTTGAACTCCTTGGCGGTGTTCACGGCGTCCTGACCCGTCATCGAGTCAACCACGAACAGCGTCTCGTCGGGTTGCACGGACTGCTTCAGCGTCGCTATCTCGTTCATCATCTCCTCGTCAACGGCCAGTCGGCCGGCGGTGTCGATGATGACCACGGTGTAACTCTCCTGCTTAGCCTTGCGGATAGCGTTCTGGGCTATCTCCACCACGTTCTGGTTGCCTTCCTCGGTATAGACATCGCAGCCGACGCTCTGGCCGACCACCTTCAGCTGTTCGATGGCTGCCGGACGGTAGACGTCGCAAGCCACGAGCAGCGGCTTTTTGTGCTGTTGCTTCTTCAGCATGTTGGCCAGCTTTCCGCTGAACGTCGTCTTACCGGAGCCTTGCAGACCCGACATGAGGATGATGGCGGGCCGGTTCTCCAGCTTCAGCTCGGCAGCCTTGCCGCCCATGAGCTCCGTCAGCTCGTCGTGCACAATCTTCACCATCAGCTGGCTGGGCTTGATGGCCGTCAGTACGTTCATGCCCAGTGCTTTCTGCTTCACGGTGTCCGTGAACTGCTTGGCCACCTTGTAGTTGACGTCGGCATCCAACAGCGCGCGACGCACGTCCTTCAGCGTCTCCGCAACGTTAATCTCGGTGATTTTGCCTTCACCTTTCAGTATCTTGAACGACCGTTCAAGTCTCTCACTTAAATTTTCAAACATGACTTACAATTTATGATTTACTGATTTTCCGATTTTCGACTATCTTATTCGCTCTTTTCGGCTTGCAAAGGTAAGCAATATCCGGCACATTTCAAAAGAAATGCGCCAGAAACTTGCTTCATCACAGCATTTTGAATGGGTTTGCAGGTACGAAACTATACGTTCTGCGGAGCAGGAAGCGCCGTTTCACGGTACAAGACTACAGCTTTGAAAACTTTTGGCTCCAGCCAAAAAGTCTTTTGCCCCGGGCCAAAAGATCTTTCGGCCCGGGGCAAAAGTTTGGAAACGGCCTGTTTGGTACCGCAAAACGTGCTGTTCTGCTCCCAAGAAGCCTATACGTCGTACCGCTCGCGCGGCAGTTATTTCACCACGACCTTTTTGCCGTTGATGATGTAGATGCCCTTGGTGGGGTGGTCTACGCGGCGGCCTTGCAAGTCGTAGATGACCGTGGGCTGAGCGCTGGACGTCGTGGGCAAAGCGTCAATGGACGTGCTGCCTTGCAGCGTCACCTTGACACTTGAGAGCTTGATGTGCTTCGTACTCTCGTAGGTGAAGACGACCGTCTGGGCGTTGCCCGTCCACGTCAGGTCGCCGGTCATGGTGCCGGTGCTGGCAGTGAGTCCGCTCTTCGGCTCTGGCGAAGTGAACTCAAGGCCGGTGATGGTGCCCTCGGCGACGCTGAACGTCAGGCGGTTGCCCGGGTAGAGACGAATCTGCTCGCCATTGCAATAGCGGTTAGAGCCCTCGCTGATGTCGTAGATGACGGTCACGCCGTTCTGCGTTCCCTGCAACGTCTCGCTGTGGCTGCTGGGAATGGCGCCGTCGAACGACGTTCCGAAGAGCGTGTTGTTCAGCCCTATCACGCCATCGACAGGCGTTTCGGTGCCGCCGGTGGTGATGGTGAACGTGGCGACTGACTGCGTGCTCGTGCGGTCTTCCTGAACAGCGATGGCCTTCACCGTCGTCGTCTCGGTCAGCGTGAAGGAGCCGGTGTAGAGCGTGCTGCTAAGCGTGGCATCGGTGCCGTCGGTAGTGTAGTAGATGTTGGCATCCTCGGTCGTGGTGCTGAGGGTCACGGTGACGCTGTTGGTGTAGGTGCCGGCAGCGGGCGAGAACGTAGGCGGCATCACGGCGTCGGGGTTAACCTCGCCGCCGTAGTTGTCGTAGCTGAACGCCTCGGTCATCTTCGTGCCCCACGTGTATTCCTCCAATCCGGGATAGTCAACGTAGGGGTTGCGGTTGCCCTGCACCTCGTAGACGGCGTTGTTGCGCTGAATCTCACGCTCGTCAACGGGGTCGTTCTTCGACCAGCGCATCATCATGTCAAGCGTCCACGTGGTCAGTCCGGGATAAGTGGTGGTAAAGACGTCGTGGCCCCAGCTGCCGCATGAGCTCTCGTAGCGCGTAATCATATAAAAATAGATACGCGCGATGTCGCCCTTGATCTCATCGTTGGGCTCAAACACGGTGCCGTTGTAGCCAGCAGTCTTGCAGGAGCCGAGCTTCGAGTAGCCGTTGTTCGACTGGTAGGTCACATTGTTCACCTCGCCGAAGGGGTAGTTGGAGCGGCGGTTGTTGACGTAGCCGTCGGTAGGCAGCACGTGCATGATGTCAGACTTGATGCCCGAACCGCTGAACCAGCTCTGCGGCACGGAGTGCTCACGGTTATACATGTCGCCCTCCTTCGAGTAGCTTCCTTTATTATCTACGCCGTGGCGATAGTTGGTCGTGTTTGAGTACCAGTCGCGCACATAGCCATCGGGGCGGGTGTCGGTCTTCTTGTAGGCTTCGTACAGTCCGTCGTAGCCGACGTTGCGCGGATTGACGATGATGCTGGCCAGCTTGGTCTTCAGCGCCTTGCCTTTCAAGCCGTTGGCACCTTGATAATACGTGCCCGAGCTGTTAGGCCCTTGTGCCCATGCGACAGCAGTCATGGCCATCATCAACAGCGTAATGAGTAATGTTCGTTTCATAAGCTGATGTTATTTTGATTTGTTTTGTCAGTTGCAAAAGGTTATGGCCACCACGCAAGCGCGTGACCATAACCTTCTTATAGATGTTAATAACAGTCGTAATCAGAGGTTCAGTGACTTCTTGATGGCCTCAATCTTCTCCTCGGCAGCCTTCATGCAGCGCTCGTAGCAGTCGGCGCACTTGAAACTCGGGTCTTTCACCTCGAGGTAGAACTTGATCTTCGGCTCAGTGCCAGAGGGACGCACGCTGACCTTGGTGCCGTCCTCGCAGAACCACTGCAGCACGTTCGACGTAGCGGGCATGTCGAGCTTGCAGGTGTTGCCCTGTGCGTCGCGGGCTTCGAGCGTCTGATAGTCTTTCCACAGGCAAATCTTTGAGCCGCCGAGGTCCGTGGGCGGGTTGTTGCGGAAGTCGGTCATCATCTGCTTGATTTCGTCGGCGCCGGTCTTGCCGGGACGTACGACGTTGATGGTGAACTCGCGTGAGAAACCGTACTCAGCGTAGATGTCCATGAGCAGGTCGTAGAGCGTCTTGCCGTTGTCGCGTGCCCATGCTGCATTCTCGCAAATAAGGCAGATTGAAGCGGGTGAATCCTTGTCGCGCACCTTGTCGAACGGCAGGAATCCGAACGACTCTTCGCCGCCACCGATGTACTTCTGCTTGCCCTCGCTGACGCGGATTTCGTTGGCAATCCACTTGAAGCCGGTGTAGCAGTCGCGCAGCTCAACGCCGTTCTTCTTGGCAATCTCGGCAATGACCTCGGTGGTGACGATGGTCTTCACGAGGAACTCGTTGCCCTTCAGCTGGCCGAGCTTCTTCTTGTTGGCGATGATGTACCAGCAGAACATCATGCACGTCTGGTTACCGTTGAG
>JAFUSC010000002.1 GCA_017467705.1 Prevotella sp.
CGCGTGCATGCCACGAAGGACATCTGCGAACTGCGCAACATGATCAACGTGTGCTATCTCATCACCCGCTGGGCGCTGGAACGCAAGGAGTGTCGCGGTCAGCACTTCACGACCGACTATCCGCTGCATGCGTCTGATAAGTAAGAGCCCACCCCAACCCCTCCCCAAGGGATGGGCTTGGATACCATAGAGATAATAACTTGCGCTTGTGCTATCTAAGCCCTTCCTTTGGGGATGCGTTGGGGGAGGAGTCCTCAACCCTTTAAGTGCTATTCAAGCCCCTCCCTTGGGGAGGGGTTGGGGTGGGTGAACTTCACCTCGGTGAGTTGCAGCTTGGCTGTGGCTTCGTCGATGTCGGTGCTTACCTTATTATATACGAACGTGGAGTTCTTGATGGTGATGTCGTGAACGCATGCGGCCTCGGTCGTGCCCTTGGCGCGGATGGCTGTCTTGCAACCGCGACAGACGACGTTGTCGATGTGGATGTCCTGGAAGTCGGGAACGTTCTCCAGCTTCCTCTGTTGTTGGAAGTCAGGATTCTCGCGTCCGGCCGGGCGGTCCATGTAGTCGCACTGGAAGACCACGGCCTCGTCCTTGATGTCGGTCATCACGATGTTGCTGATGAAGATGTTTTCGCAGCGTCCGCCGCGTCCGATGTTACTCTTGAAGCGCAGTCCTGTGTCCGTGCCGCTGAAGCGGTTGTCAGTCACCACGATGCGCTGCATGCCGCCAATGCTCTCGCTGCCGATCACAAAGCCGCCGTGGGCGTGATACACCGTGTTGTTTCTGATGACGATGTCCTTGCAGCCGTTGGCCGGTGCTCCGTCCTTGTGCTTGCCGCTCTTCATGCACAGTCCATCGTCGCCTGCGTCGACGGTGCAGTTGACAATGAGGCCGGTGTTGACGTCGCTGAAGTCAATGGCGTCGCCGTTCTGCGCGTTCCATGGGCAGCGCACCGTCACGCCGTCCACAATCACGTTCTTGCAGTAGCAGGGATGCACGTGGAAGCGCGGTGAGTTCTGCACCGTCACGCCCTGTATGAGCACGTTCTCGCAGTCGGTCAGCCTGATGAGGTCAGCGCGTTTCTTCTCTTGATTCTCGGGCGTGTCGCTGATGTTGGGGTAACCGCTCTTCAGGTCCCACGGATACCACAGCTTGCCGTCCTGACGCTCCACGCCGCCCATGTTCTTAAAGGCTTTCCACTCCCAGTCGCTCACCTTCTCGCGTTTCACGGGGCGCCACTGTGCGCCGTTGCCGTCGATGATGCCCTCGCCGGTGATGGCGATGTTCTTCTGCTTCGATGCGCGTATGCCCGGCTGGCAGCGGTCGCCGCTATCGTTGATGAAGAGCCGCTTGTCAGGCGACATCATGATGATGGCGTTCTTGTCCAGATGCAGCTCAATGTTGCTCTTCAGCATGATGGGGCCCGTGAGCCACACGCCGGCGGGCACGATGAGGCGTCCGCCGCCCTGCTTCGACAGTTTGCTGATGCCTTTCTTGAACGCTTCGGTGTTCAGCGTCACACCGTCGCCCACACCGCCCACGTCGGTCAGCGTCAGGGTGTTGGCCGGTATGACGGGAGCCACGGTCTGTTGCAGTTCCGTGGGCATGTTCTGGTAATACTTCGTGTAGTCTTGTGCCCCGGCAGTGGTGGCGAGGCAGGTCAGCAGCAGTGCTGAGCTGATGAGTCTTAGTAATTTCATATTGTTACCATTAAGTAGTTTGACGTTTCCTGCCTGCAAAGGTAACCATTAAAATCGACAAACCGCGCCGTTTCATGTTTTTTTTGCGCGATTGTAACGTAAACGTAATCTGTTCAGCGGTACCGCATGGCTTGTTTGCAGGTGCCAAACAGCACGTTCTGTGGTACAAAAGTGCTTGTTTCAGACCGTCCAGCCCAAGCTGCGCGACCGTCCACCTCCAGCTGCGCGATCGCGCAGCTGGAGGTGGACGGTCGGGAAGAAATGGTATTGTACCGCAGAATGTATGGTTCTGTACCGCGAAACGCTCTTTTCTGTACCGCGCTTTCGCGGGAACGGCTTACACCAAGTGTTCAATCAGGTCGGCGCGTTCGCCGGGCAGCATGTCGATGACGGGAATCTCAATCATGGTGTAGCAGCCCGGCTGCTGGCGCAGTGAGGCGCGGGCCACGTTGACCAGCACCTGAGCCGTCAGTGCTGGGTTGTTGATGCTCATGTTGAACTCGAAGCGCTGGTTCTGCGTCTTGCCGCTGACGCCCTTGCGGACGAGGTGGACGCCGTGGCCCATGTCCTTGACGGCATCGACGCTCTCAACGGCAAAGACGTGCGTCTCGTCGTTGGCGAAGTAGGGGTCAGCCTTGATGGCGGCCGTCACTTCGTCGAGCTTGGCACCGTCCTCCAGTTCCACGTAGACCATGCGGCGGTGGATGCCCTCACCGAGGGGGATGGTCATCGAGAGTGCGTTCTTCACGCCGGCCTTAGAGCGCACGCAGACCGAGTGGCCCATTGACATGCCCGGGCCGAAGTTGGTGTAGCTCAGTCCCTTGGGGGCGAGGCTCTGCATGAGCGTGCGCACGATGCTGTCTGAACCCGGGTCCCAACCGGCGGCAATGATGCTGACGGTGCCCGTCTGCTTGTTCAGCTCCATGAGGCGTTCGCGGTAGCCGCGGATGTTGGTGTGAATGTCGAACGAGTCGACGGTGTTGATGCCCAGCGGCAATATCTGTTTGGCGTATTCCTCACATGAACGGGTGGGGGTGGCCAGTATGGCAACGTCCACGTCCTTCAGTTCCTTGATGTCCTTCACGACGTCGTAGGCGGCCAGTTCGGCGGGCTTGTTCTCACTACCGTTGCGGCGCACGATGCCTGCTATCTCAAAGTCGGTTGCAGCTTCAAGAGCCTCTACCGTAAACTTGCCAATGTTGCCGTATCCGACTACGGCTGCTCTGATCTTTTTCATCTTCTTTGTTTTTGTGGGTTGAACAATTTGCCTGCAAAAGTAAAAAAATATTTTCAATTATGCGTGCAGAATGAAGAATTATTTGTAATTTTGCAGAAAATAGTAATCAAAACGAAACATTATGTACGACAAAGAACGCGGGCTGTATATTGCCCATTGCGCCAACGGTGCGCTAAGTATTACAGGAAAGATGGCTAATCGCCACGGACTCATTGCCGGTGCTACGGGTACTGGTAAGACCGTGACGCTGCAAGTGATGGCCGAGACTTTTTGTCAGGCCGGTGTGCCCTGCTTTATGGCCGACATGAAGGGCGACCTCAGCGGCATTTCGCAGGTGGGAAAGCTGAGCGGCTTCATCGAGAAGCGTCTGCCTGAGTTTGGCATTGAGAACCCGGAGTTCCAGGCTTGCCCCGTGCGGCTGTACGACGTCTACGGTGAGCAGGGACATCCCATGCGTGCCACCATCTCGCAGATGGGACCGCAGCTGCTCTCACGGCTCATGCAGCTCAACGAGACGCAGGACGGCGTGCTCAACATCGTGTTCCGCATTGCCGACGAGCGCGGACTGCTGCTCATCGACCTGAAGGACCTGCGCTCCATGCTCGACTGGGTGTCGAAGCATGCCAAGGACTACACTACGAAGTACGGTAACATCTCAGCGGCCACCATTGGTGCCATTCAGCGCTCGTTGTTGCAGCTGGAGGCGCAGGGAGCTGACAAGTTCTTCGGCGAACCGGCATTTGACATTCAGGACCTGATGGCCACCTACAACGGCAAGGGCGTCATGAGCGTGCTGGCTGCCGACAAGATGATGATGCAGCCGAAACTCTACTCCACGTTCCTGCTCTGGCTGCTCTCTGAGCTTTACAGCACATTGCCCGAGGTGGGCGACCAGCCGCTGCCGAAGCTCGTGTTCTTCTTCGACGAGGCCCACATGCTGTTCACAGACACGTCGAAGGCGCTGCTTGACAAGATTGAGCAGGTCATCCGCCTCATCCGCTCGAAGGGCGTGGGCATCTACTTCATCACACAGAGTCCCACCGACATTCCCGAGAACATTCTCGGACAGTTGGGCAACCGCGTGCAGCACGCCCTGCGCGCCTACACGCCGAAGGACCAGAAGGCTGTGAAGACCGCCGCCGACACGTTCCGTGCCAATCCTGCCTTTAAGACCGACGAGGCCATCATGAATCTGGAAACTGGTGAGGCACTGGTCAGCTTCCTCGACGAGAAGGGAGCGCCCGGCGTGGTGGAGCGTGCCAAGGTGCTCTTCCCGCTCAGTCAGATAGGCGCCATCAGCGAAGGCCAGCGTCTTGACCTCATCAAGCTGAGTCCCGTCTACGGCAAGTATGACACGCCCATTGACCGTGAAAGCGCCTTCGAGGTGCTGATGGCTGAAGCCGAGGCTGCGCTGGTGCCGGTGGACACCCCCGAACTTCCGGCCACTCCGGATAATCAGGAGAAGCCCGAGAAGGAAGAAAAGAAGAAGCCCGGCATCATGTCGAAGGTGTGGAAAGCCATCCTGACAGCTGTCACCTCGACTGTGGCCGCCTTGTTAGGCACATGGGTGAGCAACAAGGTCAGCGGCAAGCAGACCAAGAGCCGCACGTCGGCCAAGGAGAAAGTGGTGAAGAACGCCACCAGTGCTGCCACGCGCACCATCACGAAGGAGCTGACACGCGACATTCTGGGTAACCTGATTAAGTAGCAGACGCAAGGAGAATCGAGAAAACCAGCAGGAAACAAGATGAGTACAAGTGACATCCTGACACCGTGGTACGCCTCGGGCGACGTGGATTATAACGCCAGAAGTGAGCGCAGCTTCTCACGGCTGCGCCAGAGGAAGACACCTCCACCTATCCCGCCGAAGGCGTTTGTGCCTCCGCCCCCTGTCGTGGAGCGCCGGGTCATTACAGATCGCAAGGTGCCCGACTTCGGGTGGTCAGTCAACACATTCCC
>JAFUSC010000166.1 GCA_017467705.1 Prevotella sp.
CAGCTGGAGCTGCGCGTTCGTCCCCCCCGTGCTGCGCGTTGGCGCCGCTCCAGCTGGACGCTCCGGAAATGACCATATTGTACCGCGAAACAAAGCGTTCTGTACCGCGGAATGAACGGTCTGGTACTGAAAAACCTTCAATAAATTTGGATTTCTTCCTACTTTATCGTATCTTTGCAGCATGATTAGTGTTGACCAAACTACAAAACAATAAAAGCGAGCAATGAAAAAGAATCTGTTGATAGCATGTGCCCTGATGGTTTCGATGATAGCTGCGGCACAGAGTAAGGTGTATTTCACGAAGGAGATTACGCCTGAGTCGTTGGTGAAGATTTACAAGGCTCTGGGCGTGGAGGCCACAGGCCGTGTGGCGGTGAAGATTTCAACGGGCGAGGGCGGCAACACGCACTACCTGAAGCCCCCGTTCATCCGTCCGCTGGTGGAGGAGGTGAACGGCACCATCGTGGAGTGCTGCACGGCTTACGGCGGCACCCGTCAGGACCCGAAGAAGCATTGGGAGACCATTCATGACCATGGGTTCGACAGCATTTTCGCTGTTGACCTGATGGATGAGTTTGGCGAGATACGCATCCCCATCAAGGACCACAAGCATCTGAAATACGACATCGTGGGTGAGCACTTGGCCAACTACGACTTCATGATCAACCTCGCTCACTTCAAGGGTCACGCCATGGGCGGCTTCGGCGGCGTGATGAAGAACGCCTCTATCGGTGTGGCTTCCACCAACGGCAAGGCTTACATCCACTCGGCAGGCAAGACCACCGACCCCAAGTTGACGTGGACACCCGACTACATTGCTGCCGGTCCGACGCAGGACCTCTTTCTGGAGTCGATGGCCGCCGCTGCACAGGCTGTTCATAACTATTTCAGCGGCCGCGTTATCTATATCAACGTGATGAACAACATGTCAGTGGACTGCGACTGCGACGGTCATCCCGCCAAGCCCGAACTGCTGGACATGGGCATTATGGCAAGTCTTGACCCCGTGGCTGTTGACCAAGCCTGTCTTGACAAGGTGTTCAACTATCAGGGGCGCCCCGGCGACGACAACCAGCCGCTCATTGAACGCATCAACCGTCAGCACGGCACCTACATCACCGACTATGCCGAAAAAATCGGCCTTGGCTCGAAGACGTATGAGCTGATTGACCTCGACCAATAGGCGAATGAACTATACAATCAACGTGCGTGGGCAGCTGATGGACCTATCGGTGCCCCGCGTGATGGGAATACTGAACGTGACGCCCGATTCGTTCTATGCAGCCAGCCGTCAGCAGACGGAGGCTGCGATTGCCGGGCGGGCAGAGCAGATGGTTGCAGAAGGCGCTGACATCATTGATGTCGGGGCCTGTTCGACTCGTCCCGGCAGCACGCCGGTGGCGGAGGACGAGGAGATGAACCGTCTGCGGCTGGCACTTGGCGTGGTGCGCCGCACGGTGCCCGAGGCCGTGGTGAGTGTCGACACGTTTCGTCCTGACGTGGCACGCATGGCCGTCGAGGAGCTGGGCGCCGACATCATCAACGACGTGGGCGGCGGGCACCCGATGTTCCGCATGGTTGCGCGCCTGCGTGTACCTTATATATTAATGTCGCGGGCAGCGACGGTGCCGACGATGCTCATGGAACTGGCCGGCGACGTGGCACAGCTGCGCTCGCTGGGACAGAAGGACATCATCATTGATCCGGGCTTCGGCTTCGGCAAGACGTTGGAAGAGAACTTCGACGTGCTGCGCGACATGGCGCAGTTGCAGCAGCTGGAGCTGCCGTTGCTGGTGGGCGTGTCGCGCAAGTCGATGATCTACCGCACGCTGCAGACGCAGCCGGAGCAGGCTCTGGGCGGAACCACCGTGCTTCACACGCTGGCGCTGGAGCGCGGGGCTTCCATCCTGCGCGTGCATGACGTCAAGGAAGCGGCGGACTGCGTGCGGCTGTTGGCGGCTGCGGGGCTCGTGGGGGCGCATGGGGCTGCGGCAGTGCCGCAGCGTACAGGACCAGAGGGAAGGGTAAGCAATTGAAGAGTTTAAATCAGTAAAGCGTAAATAAAGGTGTTGGATTTTATCTCATTCGGACTGAAGGACATCATTGACGTCCTGTTGGTGGCGTTGATGCTGTATTACATCTACCGGCTGATGAAGGAGTCGCGTTCACTCAACGTGTTCATCGGCATCATGGTGTTTGTTGTGGTGTGGCTCTTGGTGTCGCAGATTCTGGAGATGCGGCTGCTGGGCAGCATCATGGACAAGCTGGTGAGCGTGGGCGTGATAGGACTCATCGTTCTGTTTGCTGACGACATCCGCAAGTTCCTCTATAACGTCGGCTCACACCAGCGCATGCGCGGCCTGCGGCGTTTCCTGTCGCTCAGCCGTGGCGACGACCACCTGCGCAAGGACAAATCAGTGCTGATGCCGGTGGTCATGGCGTGCATCAACATGAGCCGCCGCAAGCAGGGAGCGCTCATCGTCTTCGAGCGCACCACGCCGCTTGACGACATCGTGAAGACGGGCGACACCATCGACGCCAACATCAACCAGCAGCTCATTGAAAACATCTTCTTCAAGAACTCACCGCTACACGACGGTGCCATGGTCATTGCCGACAAGCGCATCAAGGCCGCCGGCTGCATCCTGCCCGTGAGTCATGACCTTGACATTCCGAAAGAGCTGGGCCTGCGCCACCGTGCGGCCATGGGCATCTCGCAGGAAAGCGATTCGCTGGCCATCATCGTTTCGGAAGAGACGGGCAGCATCTCGGTGGCACTGCATGGCGAGTTCAAGCTGCACCTGACGGCAGAGAAACTGGAGAGCCTGCTGACGCAGGAACTGAACTGACTGCAAACCATTACGTAGATTTATGGTTTTTTATGGCTGTCGGATGACGGCATTTCGAATATTTTGAGTAACTTTGCCACCTAATAATCAAGCTAAAACAAACTATAATAACAAACAGACATGAGTTTAATTGAACAAATCATTGCGCGTGCCAAGAGTAACAAGCAGCGCATCGTGCTCCCTGAAGCAGAAGAGGAGCGCACCCTGTGTGCCGCCGACCGCGTGTTGGCGGATGACATTGCTGACCTCATTCTCATCGGTAACCCTGAGAAGGTGCACCAGCTGGCTCAAGAGAAGGGACTGACCCACATTGACAAGGCCACTCTCATTGACCCGCTGAATTACGAAAAGAGCGAAGAGCTGGCCCAACTGCTGCAGAAGCTGCGTGAGAAGAAGGGTATGACCATTGAGAAAGCCCGTGAGCTGGTGAAGGATCCGCTCTATCTGGGTTGCATGATTATCAAGACCGAAGGTGCTGACGGTCAGATCAGCGGTGCCCTGTCAACGACAGGTGAGACGCTGCGTCCTGCCCTGCAGATCATCAAGTGCGCCCCCGGCATCACCTGCGTCAGCGGTGCCATGCTGATGATTACCGACAAGCCCGAATATGGTGAGAACGGCGTGCTCGTCGTCGGCGACGTAGCCGTTACGCCCATGCCGGATGCCAACCAGCTCAGCCAGATTGCCGTCTGCACGGCGCAGACAGCCAAGTCGGTGGCTGGCTTTGCTGATCCCCGTGTGGCCATGCTGAGCTTCTCGACGAAGGGCAGCGCCTCGCACGAAGTGGTTGACAAGGTTGTTGAGGCTACCCGTCTGGCCAAGGAACTTGACCCCGCCCTGAAGATCGATGGCGAACTGCAGGCTGATGCCGCCCTCGTGCCGTCAGTGGGTAAGAAGAAAGCCCCCGGCTCAGAGATCGCAGGCAACGCCAACGTGCTGGTGTTCCCGTGCTTGGAGGTAGGTAACATCGCCTATAAGCTGGTGCAGCGTCTGGCCGGTGCCACGGCCATTGGCCCCATCCTGCAAGGCATTGCCCGTCCGGTGAACGACCTCTCACGCGGCTGCTCCGTCGAGGACATCTATTACCTCGTCGCCATTACCGCTTGCCAGGCCATGGATGCGAAGAAATGAAGTGAAAAGTGAAAGAAATAAAGTAAATATACGGGAAAGAAATTTTCGTAATTTTCGTAATTTATAAATGATAACGAAACAGGAGTATCTTGATATCTATGACGTGGTGGGTGTAGCAATGGAAGTTTACAACACCATTGGCTATGGAATGGCGGAAGCCATTTATCAAGAGGCTTTTGCTCTCGAACTCAAACAACAAGGCATGGAGGCGGAAAGAGAAAAGCAATTACGCCTATACTATAAGGATATACCGATGGAAAAGACCTACTATGCTGATTTCTACTACAACGACATTGTCATAGAATTAAAAGCGGTAGAGAAAATAGTCTCCGACCATCGTGCTCAGCTCTTCAACTACATGCGTATTGCACGACAAACAAAAGGCGTCCTCATCAACTTCGGAGAGAGAAGCCTTCGTGCCGAGCGTTACATCTTTGACGAAGACAATGACCGTTTCATCCTGCTAACGCAAGAAAACTACAAACGTCATATCTTCCCTCAGTTGGTGTGATTGCGCGTTAAAAAATTACGTGAATTACGAAAATTTCTTTCCATAAACAAAGATAAACAATGAAAATATTAGTTTTAAACTGTGGTTCGTCTTCCATCAAGTACGCGCTGTATAACATGGATGACAAGAGTGTGATGACCAGTGGTGGCGCTGAGCGTGTGGGCTTGGACGGTGCCTTTGTCAAGGTGAAGCTCGCTAACGGCGAGAAGAAGCAGATTATGCACGACATTCCCGAGCATACCGCAGGCGTGAAGTTCATCTTCTCGCTGCTCACTGACCCCGAGATTGGTGTCATCAAGGACCTGAAAGAGATTGATGCCGTGGGGCATCGCATGGTGCATGGCGGCGAGAAGTTCAATAAGTCCGTCATTCTGACTGACGAGGTGCTGAAGGCTTTTGAGGAGTGCTCTGACCTGGCCCCGCTGCACAACCCTGCTAACCTGAAGGGTGTGCACGCCGTTTCCGAGCTGATGCCCGGTCTGCCGCAGGTGGGCGTGTTCGACACCGCTTTCCATCAGACCATGCCGCCAAAGGCGTTCATGTATGCCATTCCCTATGAACTCTACGAGAAGTACGGCGTTCGCCGCTACGGTTTCCACGGCACCAGTCATCGTTATGTGTCGGCCCGTGCATGCGAGTTCTTAGGCATCAAGGCTGAGGGCACGAAGATGATTACCTGTCACGTGGGCAACGGCGGTTCTATTGCTGCCGTGGTTGACGGCAAGTGCATTGACACCTCCATGGGTCTGACGCCGCTGGAGGGTCTGGTCATGGGTACCCGTTCGGGTGACATTGACGGTGGTGCCGTGCTCTATCTGGAGAAGAAGCTGGGTCTTGACGCCAACGGCATGTCGAACCTGCTCAACAAGAAGAGCGGCGTGGCCGGCATTACGGGCGGTTCGAGCGATATGCGCGACGTGGAGAACGCCGCCAACGAAGGCAACGAGCGCGCACGGCTGGCACAGGAGATGTATTTCTACCGCATCAAGAAGTACATCGGCTCTTATGCAGCAGCCATGGGCGGTGTTGACGTCATCGTATTCACGGCCGGCGTGGGTGAGAACCAGGTCAGCATGCGTGAGGAAGTGTGCAAGGGACTGGAGTTCCTGGGCGTGAAGTTCGACGCATCGAAGAACGCCGTCCGCGGTGAGGAAGCCGTCATCTCGGCTGACGATTCAAAGGTCAAGGTGGTTGTCATTCCCACTGACGAGGAACTGATGATTGCCACTGACACGATGAACTTACTGTGACTCTTTAGAAGTTAAGAAGTTAAGGAGTTAAGAAGTTAAGGAGTTATGGAGTTAAGACGAATGTTCTGTAGACTCCTTAACTCTTTAGAAAAAAGTAGAAAGTCCGCTCTGTTTTGAGTGTTCTTTCTACTTTTTTGTAAACGTTTACGGCTGATTTAACTGCTGAATTGATAGCCGATTAAGGGAAAAAGCGTAACTTTGCAGCCATAAAAGTACTAATCTAAAAAGCAAAGCAAACTGACAATGAGAAGACATTTTTTGACGATTGCGCTGTCGCTGCTGTGCCTTGGGGCAATGGCTGACGACGGGCAGACGGTGACTGTCGGCGGCTCTACCGTTGACAAGACCGTGAACAAAATCACCTTCGACGGTGATGTAATCACACTTCACTTCAAGGAGGGTGGAACGCAGGACGTTGACATGGGCGACGTGGACGTGAAGATCGCTTTTGAGCTTGACCCCACCGCCATCTTCAAGCCTGAGGTGAACACCCTGACGAACAACCGCGTCTACAACCTGCGCGGCCAGTACATGGGCGACAGTCTCAGCGGACTGCCTGCCGGACTGTATATCGTGAACGGAAAGAAAGTAATCATCAAGTAACAAGGAGGGCCTGACAATGAAAAGAATGACATACGTATTCGCCATGATGGCTCTGCTGCTCACCGTGAGCACGGGCCTGAACGCACAGACATCGTGGGACTTCACCCAAAGCAACGCTGCCGACGTGGCTGCACTGAAGGCAGCCACCAACGAGTGGACCTACACCGAGAGCAGTGACCGTTACGAGAACAAGGTGGCTATCAACGGCGCCGTCACTGCCGGCAATACGGAACTGACACTCACGAAGGGACTCACCGTCGTGGCTGCCGAGAAGAAACTGCGCATTGACAACGGCAAGCGCTTGCAGCTGGCCGGCAAGAACGTCAAGCTGACCACGCCCGCACTGACCAAGGGACAGAAGGTCACCATCGTGTTTGCCTCGACGGGCGACAATGCCGTCACCTTCGACGCACTGACCAACCTCACGGGAGCAACGGGCTTCACCGCTGCCGACAAGAACACGACGCAGACCGGTACGGCCACAGTTGCTGCCGACGGTGTGGTGAGCTTCGCTTCGACAGGCGGTTCCATCAACGTCTTCAGCCTGAAGGTGGAGGACGGTGACAATCAGGGTGAAGACCCCGATAACCCTCAGCCCACCGTTGACGACTACTCCGTAACTGCCAACGCAGGCAACAATCAGGCCATCCTCATCATGAGCGACGGCTCGAAGAAATACTACAACACGAAGGACCTGACTGGCGGCATCGACATTGACGGCACGAAGTTCACCGTCAACCACGCCAAGGGTTCCTACACGTTCGACAACCGCGTGGCCAGCATCTCGTTTGCCAAAGCCTCTGAAGGCACTGAGGGCCAATACGACAATCAGGACGGTCAGGTGGAAATCACCGAGGCACGCGGCTGGTTGGAGTCTGTCTACGTGAAGTTTGCCCTCTTTGAGGGTGCCAAGAGCTACAACGTCTACGTCAAGGGTGGTCAGTACAGCGACTACACCAAGGTGGATGCCCAGCTGGTGCGCAACTACGGCACCTACGGCCGCGTGGACGTCGTCGGTCTGACGGCTGCCAGCGACTATGCCGTCAAGGTGGTGCCCGTCGGCGACGGTGACGCTGAGCTGACCGCTGCCGCCAACGAAGCCACGGCCATCAACGTCAAGGCTTACAGCCGCGAGGGCTTTGCCTTCATGAACGGCGTGACGCCCGGTGCTTACAAGGCTGATGGTACGCTCAAGGCCGGTGCCAAGGTGTTCTACGTCACGAAGAACACGGCCAAGACCATCTCCACCACGGTGAAGACCGGCTCGAAGGACACGAACATTGAGACTGTTACGGGCTTCCAGGCCATCATTGATGCCTACCAGAAGGGCTACGACAAGACGCCCATCGCCTTCCGCATCGTCGGACTGCTGACCAAGGACGACCTTGACAAGATCAGCAGCTCGGAGGAGGGCATCCAGATCAAGGGCAAGAACGCTGACAGCGAGATGAACATCACCATCGAGGGCATCGGCGACGACGCCACGGTCTACGGCTTCGGCTTCCTCGTACGCAACGCCAAGAGTGTCGAGTTCCGCAACTTTGCCAGCATGCGTTGCATGGACGACGGCATCTCACTCGACACCGACAACTCCAACATCTGGATTCACCACACCGACATCTTCTACGGCAAGCACGGCAGCGGCGACCACAGCAAGGGCGACGGAGCCACCGACGTGAAGAGCGACTCGAAGTATGTCACCGTCTCTTACAACCGTTACTGGGACACCGGCAAGACCAACATGTTCGGCATGAAGTCAGAGAGCGGCCCCAACTACATCAGCTACGACCACAACTGGTTCGACCACTCCGACTCACGTCATCCGCGCGTGCGCACCATGAGCGTCCACGTCTGGAACAACTACTTCGACAACGTGGCCAAGTACGGCGTGGGAGCTACCAGCGGCGCCAGCGTGTTCGTGGAGAGCAACTACTTCCTGAAGACCAAGAAGCCCATCCTCGCCTCATTGCAGGGCACCGACGGACTGGGCAGCGGCACCTTCTCGGGTGAGGACGGCGGCATGATCAAAGCCTTCGGCAACTACTTCGACCGCACGGCAGCCCACTTCAGCTACTACACGCAGGCCAACCCGTCGGCCAAGGGCTACGATGCCTACGAGACCGAGACGCGCGACGCGCAGGTGCCTGCATCAGAAGTGACGCTCGTCGGTGGCACCAGCTACAACAACTTCGACACCAACGCCTCGCTCATGTACGAGTACAACGCCGTCAGCGCTGACGAAGTGCCCGCTCTCGTGACGGGTTACTACGGCGCAGGCCGCCTCGGTCATGGCGACTTCCAGTACACGTTCACTGACAACGTGGGCAGCGACGACGCTGACTCAGCCTACGACAGCACGCTCGGCTCGCTCATTGACAACTATAAGTCAAAGCTCGTCGGCATCTTCGGCGACGAGAACGCACAGCCCGACCCGCAGGATCCCGATAATCCTGACAACCCCGATGACCCCGACACCCCGTCGGGCACCATTCTGGCATCGTTCGACGGCTCACCCTCGCACAGCATGTTCACCGTCGGTGGTGACTATGGTGATGGCAAGATTACCTACGATGGCACTTACTACAAGAAGGGTGTCAAGTTCAACAGCAAGGGCTCCATCACGTTCACCCCGACCGTTAACTACCAGATGACCATCATCATGGCCACGGCCAAGCCCGGGCGCGACGTGAAGATCAACGGTGGGCAGACCACCGTCAACGGCACCGAGAACGCCGCAGGCGCTTACTACGAGCTGGAGCCCATTGCCATCACCGCCGGCACGCAGTACGTGCTGACCAAAGGCTCAGCCGAAGGCATCGTCATGCTGATCAAACTCGTGCCCGCCGAAGGCAACCCCAATGAGGGCGACGAAGGTGATACAGGCACCACGACCCCCGACGAATAACGTCAGTTAATGAAACATATTTGTGTGTTAAGATTAAATAAAGATTGTATTAGATTTAAATTGGATTCTTTTGAAGGATAACAACAGCGGTGTTGCTCTGCGAAGAGTGACACCGTTCTTTTTTTGCCCATCTTTTCTTACGCAGTCGCCTACGGCGAGAAATCCTACAAATCTGATCAAATCTTTCAGAAAATTTGTTCGATTTGCGACGATTTGTAAGATTTCTGCCCCGCAGGGGCACTCCTACAAAAGTAAGGTACTCATAATCACATAGATTGTTTTTTTGTGCTTTCCCGATTGGGTAAAGGCATTAATGAAACCCGGAACCGTTGAAATTCTCATGTTGTTCTGCCGATTTAGAAGAGTAATAAGTTACTTTTTACTAAGTAATAAGTCACTTATTACCGAGTAATATGTTACTTATTACCGAGCAATAAGTTACTTATTGTTTTCCAATAAGTCACTTATTACTCTTCAAAACTGCCAGTTCCCGTTTGTTAAATAGACGGGAATGACTTACAAAACAAACGGTTTTCTCACACCGAACCCACAGAAACCATAGAAAAGCGCAGGAGTTTGTCACACAGAAACCACGGAAATCACAGAAATAAGCCTACGGCATAGGCCGCAGGTTCTGTGTTCCCAAAGTTTTTCAAAGGGAATTGTTTTCTGTGATTTCTGTGATTTCTGTGTGACAAATACCTATGCCTCTGTGTGATATGACCCTTTCTGTGTGACCCCGTGAAAGCGTTTGCGGAAAAATATTTGTCAATATATTTGGCTGTTTCGCAGATTAGTTGTACTTTTGCATCGGAGTTTGTGGCCTGCCCTCCCTCGGGAGCCGACGCGGGCGCAAGAGCCGGAGGGCTTAGACGCTCCTGAACATTGTGGGTAAATAAACGAGAAGCAAATGCTTTTCTTGTGTTTCGAAATCTGGTAAATTTCAAAATGTAGACAAGATGGCATAGTGGTTCTCCACGCGATAGCGTGGGATGATTGTATCACTATATCTTTTTCTACATGGGTTTACCAGAGCCTCGAAACAGAAGATATAAGAAGCGATTAGTTCCGCGCCTTTTTGTATATATAATAATGTGTACTCTGAGGCTTGCCCACAGCTGAAGATGAAACCGAGATTTATTCACATTATTATTAAACAAAACAAACAATTATGAAAAA
>JAFUSC010000167.1 GCA_017467705.1 Prevotella sp.
AAAAAAGAGGATGTGCCTATTTGACACACCCTCTTATTATATATAGGTATATATGGGACTTCTTTAGGAAATGATCTGTTCCAGTTCCTTGACGTTGTTGCGAATCTCCTCGTCGGTGACGGTATAGTTCTGCAGGTCGCCCTTGATGAATGACTCGTAGCTTGGCATGTCAATGAGGCCGTGGCCTGAGAGGTTGAACAGGATGACCTTCTCCTCGCCCGTCTCCTTGCACTTGTTGGCCTCGCGGATGGTGGCAGCAATGGCGTGGCAGCTCTCGGGAGCGGGGATGATGCCCTCCGTGCGGGCAAAGAGCATGCCCGATTCGAACGACTCCAGCTGCGGGATGTCGACACCACGCATCAGACCGTCCTTGATGAGCTGTGACACAATCATGCCGGCACCGTGGTAACGCAGACCACCGGCGTGGATGTTCGAGGGCTTGAAGTTGTGGCCCAGCGTGAACATGGGCAGCAGCGGTGTGTAGCCCGCCTCGTCGCCGAAGTCGTACTGGAAGATGCCGCGCGTCAGCTTCGGGCAGCTGTCGGGTTCGGCTGCAATAAACTCGGTCGTCTTGCCGTCCTTCAGGTTGTGGCGCATGAAGGGGAACGCAATGCCGCCGAAGTTAGAACCGCCGCCGAAGCAGGCAATCACCATGTTGGGATATTCGCCGGCCATCTCCATCTGCTTCTCTGCCTCCAGTCCGATGATGGACTGATGCAGTGCCACGTGGTTGAGCACGGAGCCCAGCGTGTACTTACAGTTAGGCGTGGTGGTGGCCAGTTCAACGGCTTCACTGATGGCGGTGCCTAAGGAACCGCTGTGCAGCGGGTCACGGGTCAGTATGTCCTTACCGGCACGGGTGGACATGGAGGGCGAGCCCTCAACCACGGCGCCGAACGTGCGCATGATGCTCGAACGGTAAGGCTTCTGCTGCATGGTAATCTTCACCTGATAGACGGCTGCGTCGAGCCCGAAAATCTTAGCGGCATACGACAAGGCAGCGCCCCACTGTCCGGCACCCGTCTCCGTGGTGACGTTGGTGGTGCCTTCCTGCTTGGCGTAGTAGCACTGGGGCAGGGCAGAGTTGATCTTGTGCGAGCCTAAGGGGTTCGTGCTCTCGTTCTTGAAGTAGATATGTGCGGGCGTACCCAGAGCCTCCTCCAGTGCGTAGGCACGGACGAGCGGCGTCGAGCGGTAGAACTTGTACTTTTCGAGCACCTCTTCGGGGATGTCAATCCATGTGTGCTCCGTGTCCAGCTCCTGCACACAACACTCGCGGGGGAAGATGTGCGCCAGGTCGTCAACGCCGAGCGGCTGCTTGGTGGCGGGATGGATGGGCGGCATGGGCTTGTTGGGCATGTCGGCCTGAATGTTATACCACTGCGTAGGAATCTCATTCTCCTGAAGGATGAATTTCTTTTGTTTTGTTGCCATGTTGTTATTTCAGTTTTTGGGTTAGTTAATTTTCAAACTGCCATCAAAGGTAGGAAGAATTTTGCAGTTGACGCTCCCGTTGCCGATTATTTGGGGCAATATTAACAAAGTTTAAAGGTCCAGAGCCCGAAATACCGCGAACATGGTATGCGGTTTACCGCTGTTTGGCTATTTCGGGAGTTCGTTTTTTGCCGTACCTTTGCCGACGTAAACAAGAAGTTGTAAGAAAAAAGAAATAAAGCGTATGGCAAAGATTACGGTAAACGGCGAAAAGCAGGACGTGAGTCTGCCGCTGAATGTGACGGGACTCATCAAGGAGCTGCTGGTGGAGAACCCGGAGATGGTGTCGGTGCAGGTAAACGAAGAGTTTGCCGAGCGCGACGACTGGGACCGCATTGAGATTAAGGAAGGTGATAATATAGATTTCCTATACTTCATGGGAGGAGGCACTTGCAATGTATGATTTCACTGAAGAGCAGGTGGAACGCTACTCGCGTCACATCCTGCTGCAGGACGTCGGGGTTGAAGGGCAGGAGAAACTGCTTCAGGCCCGCGTCCTTGTGATTGGCGCCGGCGGACTGGGGGCTCCCGTGTCGCTTTATCTGGCTGCTGCCGGGGTGGGGCACATCGGCATCGTGGATGCTGATGTGGTTGACTTGTCCAACCTTCAGCGGCAGGTCATTCACTTTACGCGCGACGTAGGGCGCCCCAAGGTGGAAAGCGCCAAGGAGAAGATGTTGGCCATCAATCCTGACGTGGAGGTTACTACCTACTACGAGTTTCTGGACTCTACGAACGCTGAAGAGATCATCCGTCCGTGGGACTTCGTCATCGACGGTACGGATAACTTCCCCGTGAAGTTCCTCATCAACGATGCCTGTGTGCGGCTTGGCAAACCCTTCTCGCATGGCGGCATACTGCGCTTCGGCGGTCAGACGTTTACCCACGTTCCCGGTTCGGCCTGTTATCGTTGCATGTTCAAGGAGACGCCGCCCGCCGGTGCGGTGCCTACCTGTTCGAAGGCTGGTGTGCTGGGTGCCATTGCGGGTATGCTGGGCACCATTCAGGCGGCAGAGGCCCTTAAATATATAATAGGTATAGGCGAGCTGCTGACCAATCGGCTGTTGACCTTCGACGCCAAGACGATGCAGTTCCGCACGGTGCCCGTCAAGCAGCGTGACACGTGCGCCATCTGCGGCAGTCATCCCACCATCGACCGGCTCATTGACTACGAGCAGGCAGCGTGCGACCTTCATAAGTGATAAGTGGAAAGTGATAAGTAAGCAAGATGAAGATTCGTGAAGACGTTATACAGCAGTTGATTGCGCAGGCTCGTCGTGATGCACCCGACGAGTCGTGCGGCTACCTGCTCGGCACCGGCGATGAGGTGACTGAGAATTATCCGATGGAGAACATTGACCACTCGCCCGAACACTTCTCTTTCGCCCCGCGCGACCAGTTTGCGGCGTTGAAGTATGCCCGCACCAATGGGCTGACGATTCTGGCCAACTGGCACTCACATCCGGCATCGCCTTCCCGCCCGTCGCAGGAAGACCTGCGCCTGGCCAATGACCCTGCCATACGCTATGCCATCCTTTCGTTGCAGGATGACGAGCTGCGGCTTAATTCGTTTAAAATTCTTAACGGCGAAGTGATTGACAAAGAGATTCATCTTTGAAGTCAAAATATTTTCGTAACTTCGCACCCTGAAATGAAACGACTCCTGTTTTTCATATTCGCAGGGCTGCTGCCTCTGACTGCTTCGGCACAGGACGTGGACAGCCTGATGTCGGATACGCTTGACGCCGTCAACGTCACCGTGCGTCGGCCGGGCGTGGCGCGTCTGAGCGGTGCCGAGAACGGCATGCGCATCAACCGCGATGAGCTGTTCCGTGCTGCCTGCTGCAATCTGGGCGAGAGCTTCACGACCAATCCGTCGGTCGACGTCAGCTACAGCGATGCCGCCACGGGTGCCAAGCAGATCAAGCTGCTGGGGCTGAGCGGCACTTACGTGCAGATGCTTACCGAGAACCTGCCTAACCTGCGGGGAGCTGCCACGCCCTATGCCCTTGACTACGTGCCGGGACCGTGGATGCAGAGTATACAGGTGTCGAAAGGGGCCTCGTCAGTGCGCAACGGCTTTGAGTCCATCACCGGGCAGATTGACATTGAATACCTGAAGCCCGACGATGATGAGGGCTTCACCGTCAACCTCTACGGCAACACGTTGAGCCGCTTCGAGGCCAATGCTGACGGCAACGTCCACCTCAGTGACGGCCTGAGCACCGAGCTGCTGTTGCACTTTCAGGACGACTACGCCCACCACGACGCCAACGACGACGGTTTTCTGGACCAGCCCAACGTGCGGCAGTGGAACCTGCAGAACCGCTGGAAGTGGCGCACAGACAGTTACCTGTTTCATGCAGGTGTGGCACTGACCAAGGAGAAACGCGAGGGCGGACAAATCTCAAATCTCAAATCTCAAATCTCAAACCTCAAATCTCAAATCTTAAATCCCTACCGCATCTCCACCGAGACCGACCGCTATGAAGCCTACATGAAGCATGCCTTCATCCTGAATCCCGAGCACGGCACCAACATTGCACTCATGGCGAGCGGCTCACTCCATCAAATCGTGGCCGACTATGGCCTGCACCATTTCGATGTGAACCAGAAGACGGCCTACGCCCAGCTGATGTTCGAGACCAGTCCCACGGAGGAGCATAACGTCTCGGCAGGCCTGTCGTTGCTGTACGACTATTACGGTCAGGCTGACCACGAGACCACTCCCGGTGCCTACGTGCAATACACCTACACCTTAGGCACACGTCTGACGGCGATGGCAGGCTTGCGGGCTGACCACAGCAGCCGTTACGGGTGGTTCGTCACCCCTCGTCTGCACCTGAAGTACATGCCGGCTGACGTGCTCACGCTGCGCCTCTCGCTGGGTAAGGGCTATCGCACGCCGCACGCCATGGCCGAGAATCATTTTCTGTTGGCCACGGGCCGCCAGCTCGTTGTCAGCGATCGGCTGCAACAGGAAGAGGCATGGAACGCCGGACTCAGCGCCCAGCTCACCCTCCCCGTGGCGGGCCGCACGCTGCGCTTGAACGCCGAGTATTATCATACACGTTTCATGCAGCAGATGGTCATCGACTACGACAGCGACCCCCGTCTCATCAGCATCACCGACCTTGACGGTCGTTCGCGGTCGAACACCATTCAGGTGGATGCCACCTATCCCGTCCTTGAAGACATGGAGGTAACGGCAGCGTGGCGCTGGAACGACGTGAAGACCACTTACGGCGGCGTGCTGCGCGAGCGTCCGCTGACCAGTCGTTACAAGGCGCTGCTCACGGCCAGCTATAAGCCCGGCACGGGGCTCTGGCAGTTCGACGTCACTGCACAGCTCAACGGCGGCGGACGACTGCCCCAAACCTCAAATCTCAAATCTCAAACCTCAAACCTCACCACCTTCCCCGCCTACGGTCAGCTTGCGGCGCAGGTGACGCGCTGGTTCCGTCATTTCTCCGTCTATGTGGGCGGTGAGAACCTGACGGGCTACCGCCAGCAGCATCCCGTTATCGGCGCTGACGACCCGTGGGGACCGTCGTTCGATGCCACGCAAGTCTGGGGCCCCGTCCACGGAGCACTCCTTTACGCAGGTGTCCGCATCAACTTCGGAAGACTGTGAACAAGAAACAATAAACAAGAAACAAGAAACAATAAACAAGAAACAATAAACAATAAACGGGAAACAATAAACAAGAAACAATAAACAATAGACAAGAAACAATAAACAAGAAACGGGAAATAATAAATCTCAAATCTCAAATCTCAACTCTCAACTCTCAAAATAATCCGTTATGAAGAAAAAGATTTTAACTTTCGTCCTGTTGCTGACGGCGACCGTCGTCATGGCCAAGGACATCAAGACACTGGTGGTGACCACGCTGCCTCAGATGCACTGCGAGAACTGTGAGAAGAAAATCAAGGGCAACCTTCGCTTCGAGAAAGGCATCACGAAGATTGAGACCGACCGCGAAGGCCAGCGCGTCACCATTACCTACGATGCCGACAAGACCACGCCAGCCGAAATCATTGCCGGCTTCCAGAAGTTCGGCTACAAGGCCACGGAGCTGAAAAAGCCCGAGGAGCGCAAACCCGCAGTCGATGCCAATACGGGCGCCACTACGCGGAACTGACGGATGAAGCAGACGCTGATTTGGATAGGGGCTCTCATCGTCGGTGCATTGCTCGGCTTATGGGGGCTGCACCCGCTTGACCAGTTCATGGAGTTTGTGGCCACGGTTTACACGCGGCTCTTCCAGTTGCTGGCCATCCCGACGATTGTGTTGACGGTCATTACCACTATGGCCGGCATGGGAACGGGGCGTAACTCAGCACGGCTTTTCCGCCGGACGCTCATTTACACCCTGCTCACCACTTTCAGTGCAGCCGCTGTTGGAGCGCTGCTTTACGTGTTGATAGCACCTGAAAACCTGCCTGCGGAAATCATCGGGCGGGGTGATGAGGCCGTGGCAGAGGTGTCTCATCAGTCGTTCTACAGTCACATACTCAGCGTAATCCCCAACAACATCATCCGTCCCTTGCTGGAGGGAAACGTGCTTTCACTCCTGTTGCTGGCATTTGCCGTAGGCATAGCCCTGTCTAAACTGCCTGAGACAGAGAGCAAAGCCGTTGTCATGAAAGGGCTTCAGGGGTTGCAAGACATTCTCTTCCAACTCATTCGTTGGCTTATCTGGACACTGCCGTTAGGCATCATGGCTTTTTCCGCCCAACTGCTGGCGCAGGTCAGTGCAGGGGTGGCTGCTGATTCGTTGGGCCTTTATGTCCTGGTGGTGTTAGGCGGAAACGTGATACAGTTTTTTGTCGTACTTCCGTTGTTCCTTCTAAGTCGCGGGCTTCATCCCCTCCATGTTCTGCGCCAGATGATGCCCGCAGTGCTCATGGCGCTGTTTACAAAGAGCAGTGCCGCCACGTTGCCCGTTACCATGGATTCAGCCGAGCAGCGATTGGGCGTCCGCAAGAGTGTTGCCCGTTTCGTGTTGCCTATCTGTACCACTATTAATATGAATGGCTGCGCCGCTTTCATATTAGTGACCTCGCTGTTTGTCATGCAGAACGGTGGAGTCGCCATCACGCTTCCCACCATACTCCTGTGGATGGTCGTTTCTGTGGTGTCTGCTGTCGGCAATGCAGGCGTGCCCATGGGATGCTTCTTCCTGACGCTTTCGCTCATGTCAGGCATGGGCGCTCCTGTTGCTATTCTTGGTCTCATTTTGCCCGTCTATGCCATCATTGACATGGTTGAAACGGCTGAGAACGTGTGGTCGGACTCCTGTGTGTGTGCCATGACCGACCGTGACCTTGCTGAATCTGTAGCAGACAGTTGAATCCTGCAAGTGCAAATTTCTGTTAATTGTGTTAAATTTTTGGGCTGAATTTTTCCGGGATTTTTGGTGTAACCACAATTCAACAGTGATGCAAAACCATATAGTTTGAGCGAGAGGCGGCAGCTTTCGGGTCGGGAACCGGCGGCTCCCGACGTGCGAAACGGCATGTTTCAGGTTGTGAAACGCCGCGTTTCGCATCGTGAAACGGCACGTTTCAGCCCCTCAAACGGTGCGTTTCGCAACCTAAAACGGCCTGTTTTGCATGGCCGAAAAACTGAATTTTTCTCTTAGTACTGATTATCAGCGACTTACAAAGTGGCTCAAAACTCGCGTATTTGTAAGCGAAGACAATTTTTTTTGAAAAGTGCCCCTTTTTCAAGTTAAAGGATTTCGGTGATTTGTTAAACTTTGTGAAGACCGTGGTCAAAATACCAAACGTTTGGTAAACGAAATGCCATGATGCGGCGATTTTACATGTGGTGAAGTCACAGTAACTTTGCACCTGAAAATCAGAACAAAGAATATAGTTATGGGACAAATAGCACGAAACCTGATAGACCTGATAGGCAACACACCGTTGCTGGAGCTCTCAGGAAGCACGAAGGAGCTGAAGCTGACAGCCCGCGTGGTGGCCAAGCTGGAGTATCTGAACCCCTTGCGCTCAGTGAAGGACCGCACGGCGCTGGCACTCATTGAACGGGCTGAACAGAAGGGACTCATAGGAACCAACACTACTATTATAGAGCCCACATCGGGCAACACCGGCATCGGGCTGGCTTTCATAGCCGCCATACGCGGCTATCGTCTGATTCTGACCATGCCCGATGCCATGACGGTGGAACGCCGCCAACTGCTCCGTTCGCTGGGGGCTGAGCTGGTCTTGACCCCGGCCTATGAGGGCATGGCGGGCGCCATCCGCAAGGCCCGTGAGCTGGCAGAGGAGATAGGCGATGCCTATATTCCGCAGCAGTTTGAGAACCCTGCCAATCCGGAGGTGCATCGTCGCACGACGGCTGAGGAGATTTGGCGTGACACGGATGGTCAGCTGGACATCTTTGTGGCAGGCATCGGCACGGGTGGCACCATCACGGGTGTAGGGCAGGTGCTCAAGGAGTATAACCCGAAGATTAAGGTGGTGGGCGTAGAGCCTTACACATCAGCCGTGCTCAGCGGCGGGCGTCCCGGTCCGCATAAGATTCAGGGCATTGGTGCCGGGTTCCAGCCGAAGACGCTTGACACGTCGGTCTATGACGAATTGCTGCGTATCAAGGATGAGGAGGCGTTTGCCGTAGGCCGTCTGCTGGCTCGCAAAGACGGCGTGCTGACGGGCGTGTCGAGTGGTGCAGCGGCGGCGGCCGCCATCAAGTTGGCCCGCCGGCCGGAGAACGAGGGCAAAACCATCGTGGTGCTGTTGCCCGACACAGGGGAAAGATATCTAAGTACACAAATTTACAATTATGAGTGATAGCAAAAAACTGAGCCTCATTGCTTTCAGCGGTGAGTTCGACAAGCTGACGGCCGTCTTCACGCTCGCCACGGGAGCAGCA
Organism: Prevotella sp.; assembly: GCA_017467705.1. Classification (GTDB taxonomy): domain Bacteria; phylum Bacteroidota; class Bacteroidia; order Bacteroidales; family Bacteroidaceae; genus Prevotella. The sequence goes on from JAFUSC010000167.1 coordinate 8,399, forward strand.
GCCGTTGGCTATGAGGTTAACATCTTCTTTACGTTTTGGGGACTGGATGCCATCAAGAAGAAGAAGGGCCGCTCGTTTGTGGGCGGCACGTGGCTGACCAAAATCTTCGGCTTCATGATGGGCGGACTGCACGTTACGCCGACGTCGCGCTTCAACTTCCTTGGGGCAGGCCCCAAGATATTCCGTTATCTGATGCGTAAGAACAACGTGGCCACACTCGAGGAACTGGTTGAGGCGGCCAAGGTGCTCGGGGTTAACCTGTATGCCTGCGAAATGGCGATGCACGTGCTGGGACTGAAGAAAGAAGACTTCATTCCCGAAGTGAAGGATGTGCTGGGTGTTGCAACGTTCCTGCAACTGTCGGAAGGCGGAAGGACGATGTTTATTTGAAGAGTAATCATAAAAAAAGAAGGATTCAAGAATGAAGAAGACATTAGACATTACACGCGAACATTGCCCGATGACCTTCGTCAAGACGAAGATTGAACTGGCAAAACTGCAAGAGGGCGACACGCTGGAAGTGTTGCTCAGTGAGGGCGAGCCGCTTGACAACGTGCCGCGCAATGCCGTGGAGCAGGGTTACAACGTTCTCTCGGTTGAGCACGTGGAAGGCACGACGCACAAGGTGATTATTAAAAAATAAGAAATATAGCAAATCTCAAAAATTATGGCTGATTCAAACTTACAGCGCAGTGTGACTACTGCCACCGCCAGACGACTGGCGACCACCACCAAGACAGCCCCGCAGATGGGGAGTATTACACCGAGACTACCGCTGAAACTGCTGCCGTGGATTCAGGTCAGTGGCGGCACGTTCCGTGTGAACCGCACGAAAGTGGAACTACGCAAGAGCGAACGTCTGCCCATCCAGTTTCTTGACGGCACGCCATCGTTCTCGGCCAAGAGCCTGAAGGCTATTCCGCTATTCTCAGACTTCGATGATGAGATCGTGAACCGTCTGGCCCGCTCGTTCGAGACGCAAGAGGTGGAGCTTGGCAAGCTCTTCGTCGAGGAGGGCAAGGACAAGCAGAAGTTCTTTATCGTGGCCAGTGGTCAGGCTGAGGTTATCAGCAAGGGACCTCACGGCGAGGAACTGCGCATTGCTTTGCTGGGCGACGGCGAATACTTCGGCGAGGCTGACCTGCTGGACGATGCCGAGTCTACCGTTTCGGTGCGTGCCGTGACGCCCACCGTGTTCCTCGGCTTGAAGCTCAAGGAGCTGGA
>JAFUSC010000168.1 GCA_017467705.1 Prevotella sp.
CGGCCGCTATCTGGCCAACCTGCCCGAGGGTGCCAAGAACCAGTATGCCATGGTGGGCTTCCGCGTAGGCAACACGTTGAGTGAGAACGGCACCGTGGCCCGTGGCATCTGCTCGAAGGACGCAGCGGGCAACCTGACCACCGTGGTGGAGCGCACGGAGATTGTGCGTTGTGCTGCTGACGGCAGCAACGCCGGTGCAGCCACGGAGGAGATCCGCTATAAGGACGAGGACGGCAAGTGGGTGGCCGTGGACGAGAAGACGCCCGTGTCGATGAACATGTGGGGCTTCACGCCTGACTACTTCGAGCACTCTGAGGCTTACTTCAAGGAGTTCCTCAGCGACCCGAAGAACATGGAGAACCTGAAGGCCGAGTTCTTCATCCCGCTGATGGTCAACAAGCTCATCAACGAGAAGACCGCCACCGTGCAGGTGCTTGACACCACGTCGAAGTGGTTTGGCGTCACCTATGCCGCCGACCGCGAGGACACCGTGAAGCGCATCCAGCAGTTAGTTGACGACGGCACTTATCCGAATAAGCTGTTCTGAAATTATTAACAATTAGTAATTAGTAATGAGGAATGAGTAATTATGATTACCATGTAGGTTCAGTAATCATCTTCTAAAGCGTGAAGGACCTCCGCCTATAGAAGTAATCATAATTACTAATTCCTAATTACTAATTCCTAATTAAAAAATAAAACTATGCTCAACAATATTCTCACTGCTGCTGAGGAACAGCTCCTTCGGCAGCTGATTGCCGATGCCACGAATATTGTGCTCTGCTGCCACATGAACCCCGACGGTGATGCGCTGGGGTCATGTCTCGGCTGGGCAGAATATTTGCGGTCGGTGGGGAAGGAGCCTGTTGTCATTGTGCCCGACCAGTACCCTGACTTCCTGCAATGGCTGCCTAACTCGGAGAAGATGATCCGCTACGACAAGCATCGTGAACGCGCTGACCTCATCATCAAGACTGCCGACCTCATCTGCTGTCTCGACTTCAATACGCTCAGCCGCACTGACCAGATGGCTGACGTGCTGGGTGCTTCGGCAGCCAAGAAAGTGCTCATTGACCATCACTTGGACCCCGACATCGACGCCGTGGTCTCGGTGTCGCATCCCGACATGTCGTCAACCAGCGAGCTGGTCTTTCGCATCGTCTGGCAGCTGGGTGCCTTCGGGCAGATGACCAAGCACTTCGCCGTGCCCATCTATTGCGGCATGATGACCGACACGGGCGGCTTCACCTATAACTCGTCGCAGGCTGACATCTACTTCATCATCAGTCAGCTGCTGACGAAAGGCATCAACAAGGACAAGATTTACCGTAACGTCTATCACAACTACAGCGAGAACCGGCTGCACCTGATGGGCTACGTGCTGTATAAGAAGCTGGTGGTTGACCCGCAGCGCCACGCCAGCTACTACACGTTGACCCGCGAGGAGATGCACCGCTTCCACTTCATGAAGGGCGACGCTGAGGGACTGGTCAACATGCCGTTGCAGATCAAGGGGCTGAAGCTCTCCGTCTCGCTGCGCGAAGACACCGAGAAACCCAATCTGGTGTGGGTGAGCCTGCGCTCCGTTGACCAGTTCCCGTGTAATCAGATGGCAGAGCAGTTCTTCAACGGCGGCGGTCATCTGAACGCATCGGGCGGACGCCTCTATTGTTCCATGAGCGAAGCCGTGGAGCGCACGAAACAGGCCATCCTGCACTTTGAAGCGATGTTAAAGTAGTATTTTTGTTTTTTTATAGGTGTTCGTGATGTTTGGTTCATCATTTTTTCGTACCTTTGCAGCGTTTTAATAGAAAAAAGTAGTGAGAACATGAAGAAATCAGCATACGCACTGGTGGCACTGTTGGCGCTTGTCTTGTTTGCCAGTTGCAACAACTACGAGACTTACGGCGACCTGAAGAAGAAAGAGCGTGCAGCCATCAGCCAGTTCATCATTGACAAAAGCATCAATGTCATCAGCGAGGCGCAGTTCAATTCGCAAGGACAGACGACTGACGTCAGCAAGAACGAGTTTGCCTATCTGGAAAAGAGCGGCATCTACATGCAGATTGTCCGCAAGGGCTGTGGAAACATGCTGGAAGAGAGCAAGACGGTCAACGTCATCTGCCGCTTCTCTGAGTTCAACATCCTGACTGACAGCATGCAGGTGCGCAACGACCTCAACCCGCGCATCTACGACACGATGAGCGTTAGGCGTACCGGCAGCACCTTCACCGCTTCGTTCCTTTCAGGCATGATGATGTCGGCCTATGGCAGCTCGTCGGTTCCGGCGGGATGGCTCGTGCCGTTGCTCTATATCAACGTCGGGCGTCCGGTCAATGAGGGTGATGAAATAGCAAAGGTCAACCTCATTGTGCCCCACACGCAGGGACAGGCCTACGCCAACAGCAGCGTCTATCCGTGCTACTACACCATTACATACGAAAGAGAACCCTAATTTATCATCAGGCTTATGACACTGATTAAATCCATTTCGGGCATCCGTGGCACCATCGGAGGGCCTACGGGCGATACGCTCAATCCGTTAGATATCGTTAAGTTCACCTCAGCATACGCGACGTTTATCGCGGCGAAGTCCGGGAAGCCCGGCAAAATCATCGTGGGCCGTGACGCACGCATCTCGGGTGAGATGGTGAAGAACGTGGTGTGCGGTACGCTGATGGGCATGGGCTTCGATGTCATCAACATCGGCCTGGCAACGACGCCGACAACGGAACTGGCCGTTCGCATGAGCGGTGCCGACGGTGGCATCATCATCACCGCCAGCCATAACCCCCGCCAGTGGAACGCCCTGAAGCTGCTCAACAGCGAGGGCGAGTTCCTGACTGCTGCCGACGGTGCCGAAGTGCTCAGCATTGCCGAGCGCGAGGCGTTCACGTATGCTGATGTGGATGCGTTAGGCCACTACACGGAAGATGACAGCTTCGACGAGCGTCACATCCAGAGCGTGCTTGACCTGCGGCTGGTGGACGTGGAGGCTATCAAGAAGGCACACTTCCGCGTGTGCGTTGACTCCATCAACTCTGTGGGCGGCATCATCCTGCCGAAGTTGCTCGACCGTTTAGGCGTGACTTATAAGGTGCTCAACGGCGTGGCCAACGGCGACTTTGCCCATAATCCCGAACCGCTGGAGAAGAATCTGGGCGGCATCATGGGCGAATTGCGTGGTGGTGGCTATGACTTAGGCATCGTGGTTGACCCCGACGTGGATCGTCTGGCCTTCATCTGCGAGGATGGTCGCATGTTCGGCGAGGAGTACACACTGGTCAGCGTGGCCGACTATGTGTTGTCTGGCCTTTCTAGTAATTCTAGTAGTTCTAGCCTTTCTAGTCTTTCTAGTAGTTCTAGTAGTTCTAGCAATTCTAGCAAGCTTACCACCGTCTCCAACCTCTCTTCCACCCGTGCTTTGCGCGACGTGACCGCGAAACATGGCGGCGCCTACTATGCTTCGGCCGTGGGTGAGGTGAACGTAACGACGAAGATGAAGGAGGTCGGAGCCGTCATCGGTGGCGAAGGCAATGGCGGTGTCATCTATCCTGAGAGCCATTATGGACGTGACGCACTGGTGGGCATAGCCCTCTTCCTGTCCAACTTGGCCCACAAGGGTTGCAAGGTGAGCGAGCTGCGTGCCACATATCCCAATTATTTCATGGCCAAGAACCGCATGGACCTGACGCCCGACACCGACGTGGATGCCATCTTAGCCAAGATTAAGAAGCAGTACGAGGGTGCCGAGGACAGCACGACCGGGACGCGCGTGCAGGTCACCGACATCGACGGCGTGAAGATTGACTTCGCCGATAAGTGGGTACATCTGCGCAAGTCGAACACCGAACCCATCATCCGCATCTATACGGAGGCTTCCACGATAGACGAAGCCGATGCCCTTGGCAACCAGATCATCGGCATCATTGAGGGCATGATGAAGAATTAAACTGCCATATTTTTGTATCACAGCAGTTTCACCATCATGTCGGCCATTTTGTCGATGTAGGAGTCAAGTGAGTCCATCATGCGGTTCTTGTTCTGCATGTCGAGCTCGGTCTTGACATCCATGTCGACTACCTTATCGAGGATGCGCGACATGAGGTCGTTGACGCGGTCAAGCTGCTTACTGACGATGGGCGCACTGATCTTGTATTGCTCCAGGTCGTTGTCAAGTTTGGCCACGTAAGCGTTGAACTGCACGTCCATCTGGTGCATGTCGTGCTCCAGCTGCTTCCACGTGGTGACACCGTTCAGGATGGTGCTGCCGATGCTTTGGATGTTGTTGAGGCTCTCTGTGGTAGCACTCAGTTCGGGAATGGCCTCCACGCTGATGGGGATGATGTCAGTGATGTCAGGCTTCTTCTTGTTCTCTTCCATAGTTCCTTTATTGGTTTTTAGTTTTCTTTCTAGTTGTGCTAGGCTTTCTAGAGATTCTAGATGTTCTAGCCTTTCTAGATATACTAGATGTTCTAGATATACTAGTCATACTAGCCATTCTAGTCTTTCTAGAGATTCTAGCTATATCTTAATATGGTTGTACTTCTCGGCGATGACGCTTTCGCGGCGTTTGATGTCGGCCAGCATCTTCTCGTAGCGTTCCTCTTCTTTCAGATAGGGCAGGTTCTCGGTGACGGGCAGCACGGTGAACGGCACGCTGATGCTTTAGATGATGGCCAGCAGGGTGAAGATGATACCGTCGGTCTGCCATATCAGCACGGCCAGCAACAGCAGCACGGCGACATAGACGGCCACGATGGCAAAGTCTTTCTTGCCGAATCCCTTGGGCTTCGGCATGTGCGTGTCGTCAATCAGTCGCACACAGTCGTTGTAGTAGTCGTTCTTTTCCAGAATGTGCTGGATGGGGATGCTCACCTGCGTGTCGTCGGGGTCAGTGCTGACGACGCTTTTCCGGTTCTCCTGATAGGCCAGCTTGAGCAGCGGTTCGCTGGCGTTCGTCGTGTTCAGCAGGTCCACGCCGACGTAGGTGCGCAGCATGTAGGGCTCACTGAACATCAGGTAGACGGGGTAGGGGTAGCTTGTCCGCGGCGTACGGATGTAGTCCAGCAGCATGTCGTCCCAGTCCGTGCCGTCGTCGTTGGTCACAGAGAGTCGCTTCGGCCACGTCATCAGTTCGCCGTCAATGAGCCGGTTGATGTCCGGTCGCTGCAGTGAAGAGTTCTGCTGGCCGTGCTGCCACGCCTGCATTTCGGCCACGACGTAGTCGAGAATGTCCGACAGGTAGCGCGTCTTGATGGTCAGCACGAAGTCGCGGCGGAAGGAGTCAATCTTCTGTTCGCGCAGCGGGTCGTCAATGTCAATCTCCTGTTCAAACTCTTTCAGGTAGAGCTGCTGCATGCGCGTGGTGATGTTCTCCTTGAACGAGTCGCGCAGGCGTTCTATGTTCTCCAGTCTCACCTGTGCAATCTCGCGCTTCTTCTCCAGCAGTTTTTCCAGCTGTTCCTGTTTCTTCTGCTGCACCATGCGTTGCCGGTAGCTGTCGAACACGTAGGCTGCCAGTCCCAGTGCGGCACCCGATGCGCTGACTGCCAGTGCCGTTTTCGACCGTCCGTGATATTTGCTGCCGCGTTGTTTCATCAGGCGGATGCCCTCCTTGATGAGGTTTCCCGAGAGCTTGGTAAACTGTTTCTTGATGTCGAGCATCGAACCTGACACGTAAGCCACCTCCGTCAGAATCTCGTCCACCGTGGCTTCGTACTGCGACACTTCGTTCAGCAGCCGTTCATAAGGTGACGTGGTGTCGTCGTTCAGCTGCTTGTTGTAGTCCAGACTGATGTTCTTGCCCTTCATGAGCGGCGTCTTGCGAATGGGTACGATGTCGGTTCCGCCAGCTTCACGCACGATTTCGCTGTTGATCTCCAAGGCGCGTTCCAGTCTGATGCCCAGCTGTTGGCGCAGCTGGCTCAGCTGGTCATACTCCGCGTTGGGCAGGTTGTTGCCGTACTTGTTGTGCAGCTCCAAGTAGCGGGCGGCGTATTTCTTCTCGTTCCTGTTCATGACATCCTCCTCTTTTCTTTTAATAATAATAGTGGTAGGGCACCACCAGCTTGGCGGCTTCGGCAGAGAACAGACTGATGAACCATGCGAGGGCCTGAGCCGTGAGCCATACCAACCGGAAGAGCAGCACGATGATGATGATGAGCACAATGATCATCACCACTGATTGCACGGCCTTACGGTTTACTTCGTGTATGATTTTCTTGTCGCCGTCGACGAAACCGTTGATGAGCAGCAGGTTCTGGCGGTTTGACTTGTGCAGGAAGTCGAGCACGTCGCCGATGAAGCAGGGAATGAGTCCGATGGCTATGTCGCGCAGCGTGTTGTTGACGATGGCCAGCGCCAAGGGAATGGAGCGGACATGAACCAGCGCGAACCAGACGAAGAGCAGTGAGAACAACGCCGTGATGACGTCGCCGATGCCCATGGGCAACGTCAGGCCCAGAATGGCGTCAACGTAGAAACGGTCCATCCACGTGGCAATGCGCTGCATCGCCCAGTAGGATGAGCTGTTCTTCAGTCGCTCTTTGGCTTTTGTCTTCTCGCGGGGCATTGGTTCTTTTAAATTAGAAATGAGAAATTAGAAATGAGAAATTATGATTACTTCTATAGGCGGTGTATCTTTTTCCTGTGTCTGTCCACTGTATATTTTCCCTACATTCGAAAGTCATGATTGGGCTTGCACGGTAATCATAATTCTTAATTCTTCATTCTTAATTCTTAATTCTCAATTTTCAATTTTCAATTTTTTAGAAGTTCACGCCGACGTTGATGTAGAGGCAGCCGTTGTGGGCTGAGTCGAACGTGTCGTTGCTGATGTTGGTCAGTCCGAGGTCGTAGGCTATTTCGGCGTAGAGCACGTCATACTGACCGCCGCAGCCGAAGCGCAGACCACCGTCGAAGCGTCCGAAATACTCATCGTCGAACGAGCTGAACGAAGCCCGCTCACCGTAGTCCTTCACCTTACCGCCCACGCCGCAGGCCAGATAGCCGCCGAGGAAGGGCTGCACGGAAAAGTCGCCGTCAATGTCGTAGATGTACTTGATGACGATGGGCAGTTCAATGTAGTTCAGGTCATACGTAAACTTCTTGTGGTCGTGGGTGCCCTTGCCGCCTTTCTCCACGAAGTCGAGCCCAGCCTCAATGTAGACGGGCGACGTGGGAACCAGCTGGAAACCTGCTGCGACGCCGATGTTCAGTCCGGCCTGCATGCTGCCGCCGTCCAGCTGCGTGTCGTCAGAGTGTACGGCTGCCAGTCCTAAGCCCAGACGCAGACCGTAGTAGGTGGCGTTTTGATGGTTGTTGTGACGTATGGTCTCCACGCGGGTGCCGTGGAGCGGACGTTGTGCTAAAGCGGGCAGTGTCAGGGCAACTGCCAACAGGGTAAACAGAATTTTCTTCATTGTTCGTGTTATTTGTTTTCTTGTTTTTTATTCTTGATACTTGGACAGTCCTTCGCGCAGCCAGCTGAGGTAGGCGTCAATGTCTTCATCGTAGGCACGGCTGCCGGCCAGCGGCTTGCCGTCGTTGTCGAGCATGACGTAGAACGGCTGCGCATTGGCGCCGAACTTATGGCTTTGCAAGTAGCTCCACTTGGCCCCGACGGTGCGCAGCGTCTTCTGCTTGCCTTGGTCGTCAGTCACTTCGTAAGGTTCGGCCAGCGGCTGCTTGTCGTCAACGAAGAGCGAGATGAGTATGAAGTCCTTGGTCAGCTTCTCGGCCACACGCGGGTCAGTCCACACGGCAGCTTCCATCTTGCGGCAGTTCACGCAGCCGAACCCGGTGAAGTCTACCAGCACGGGCTTGCCCTGTGCGCGGGCTGCGGCCATGCCTGCCTCGTAGTCCGTGAAGTGGGCTTCCACCGTCTTGGTGTTCAGGTTGAAGTCCTGCGTGTTCATGGGTGGTGCAAAGGCACTGACGGCCTTGCACGGTGCGCCCCACAGGCCGGGCACCATATAGACGGCGAAGGCCAGTGACACCAGTCCTCCCATGATGCAGACCACGGGCATCGCCTTCGTGTGTCCGGCGGTTGCCCCGTCAGTCAGCGGCTCGTCGCTCTGGAACTTCAGCCAGCCGCACAGGTAGGCGCCCAGCAGCGCGAAGATGACAATCCACAGCGACAGGAACACCTCTCGGTCCAGCAGATGCCAACCGTAGGCCAAGTCAGCCACACTGAAGAACTTGAGTGCGAAGGCCAGCTCAACGAAGCCCAGCACCACCTTGATGGTATTCATCCATGAGCCTGACTTCGGTGCCTGCTTCAGCCATGCGGGGAACAGCGTAAAGAGCGTGAAGGGCAGGGCCAATGCCACGGCGAAGCCTAACATGCCCAGTGCAGGGGCCAGCCAGTTGCCGCTGGTGGTGGTCTCCACGAGCAACAGCCCCACGATGGGTGCCGTGCACGAGAAGCTGACCAGCACCAGTGTGAAGGCCATCAGGAAAATAGAGAGTATGCCGCTGAGCGTTGAACGCTTCGTGTTGAGCGTGTCGGCTTGCTGGTCCACCTTGTTCGTCCACTTCTCGGGTAGTTTGATTTCAAACCATCCGAAGAACGACAGGGCGAAGACCACGAGCAGCAGGAACAGGAAGATGTTGAACACCGCGTTCGTTGACATGGCGTTCAGCGTGTCGCTGCCGAAGATGAGCGTGACGATCAGCCCCAGTGCCAGATAGATGACGACGATGCTGAGTCCGTAGGTGATGGCATCGCGTATGCCTTTACGCTTGTCGTCCTTAGCCCGTTTCAGGAAGAACGAGACGGTCATCGGTATGATGGGCCAGATGCACGGCATGGCCACGGCCAGCAGTCCGCCGACGAAGCCCATCAGCAGGATGTAGAGCAGTGAACGGCTTGCAATGTCATCGCTGCCGCCCATGGCGCGCAGCTCTTGGACGACGGGTTGCCAGAGTGAAGCCCCCCTTTCGTCCCCCGAGGGGGAGACATTACCTTGCTGCTGAATGGTGTCTGCTGCTGCACGAAGTGCATCGGGAGCCTCTGTTGCTTCAGGGGACACTTGATTTTTCTGCAAATCATTTGTGTCCTCCTCGGGTGACGAAGGGGGGGCTGCTTGGGGGCTCTTTCCCTTCTGCTTCAGTTCCACTTCGCTGGGCGGCAGGCACATCTCGTCGTTGCAGGCGCCGTATTCCAAGTAGCAGTCAATGTCGTAGCGTTCAGCCGTGAACTTGATTTTTTGCACGAACGTCACCTGATTCTCGAAGAACAGCATGTCTTCTTCGAACTGCTGGTCATATTTCTTGATTTCCTTGCCGCGGAAGGTCAGCCCGCCCACGCGCTCAGCACCTTCCATCTTGTTGACATTGAACGTCGCAGCTATCGGCCCGCCTTTGACGCGCGGTGAATAAACGTGCCATCCCGGGGCGATGCGCATGTGGAACAGCAGCTCTGCCTCTTGGCCTTTGCCCGTCTTCAGCTCGCTTGTGCCCTGCACGGCGTTCACCATTTGAGCCATGGCTGCTGTGCAGACAGCCAGCAGCACGGCGATGATTGTAAGTCTGTTAGTCTGTTGTTTCATCTTTTTCTCGTCTTTGTGGGGACAAAGGTAGACAAAATTTTCGATATTATCAGCCAGTAAAGGGTAAAAAATGAAACAAATGTCCCTAAAAAGTTAAAATGTGCACCCTGATGGCGTCAAGCGTTGATGTCGCGGGGCCGGATGAGCTCTTCCGCGGAGCAAAACCATGCGTTTGGCTCCGCGGAAACGTGGGTGGTGTACCTTGAAAATGCTGGTTGTTATTTCCCTAAGTACTTCGTGTCAAGATATTGCTGGAACGTTTCACGATACATGTCGCCGATGGGCAGGTAGGTGTCGGCATCCAGAATGATGCGGTTCTTGTTCACCTCTTGCACGGCGTCAAGGTTGACGATGTAGGAACGGTGTATGCGCATGAAGTTCTCTGGCAGACGCTCCTCCATCTTCTTCATGGAGAGCAGGGTGATGATGGGCTTCGGCTCGCTGCTGAGGTGGATGCGCAGATATTCCGACATACCTTCTATGTAGCGTATGTCGGGGATGTTGATCTTCACCATGCGATAGTCGGTCTTGACGAAGAGGGTAGAGGAGGGCATGGTGGAGGGTTGAGGGTGGAGGGGCGAGGGAGGCATGTTGCTGCCCTTGAGGTATTCTCCTTCCACCCTCAACCTTCCACCTTCCACTCTGTCCTTTACCCTCTCGGCGGCCCGCATGAAGTCCTGCAAGCCGAAGGGCTTGAGCAGATAGTCAACGGCATTGACGCGAAAGCCCTCGACGGCATAATCGGAGTAGGCGGTGGTGAACACGATGAGCGGCGGCACCGCGAGCGACTTCACGAAGTCCATGCCGTTGAGGTCGGGCATGTTGATGTCGCAGAAAATGACGTCGACGGTGTCGTTCTGCAAGTATTCACGGGCCTCAATAGCGCTCTGGCACTGGGCGGCCAGTTCGAGGTAAGGCACTTTCTTGATGTAAGCGACGACTTGCTGGAGTGCCAGCGGCTCGTCGTCAATGGCGAGACAGCGAATCTGCATGGTTTGTCAATTCGTTTAATTCGTATAATTCGTGGTTGTTAATAATAACCAATCATTCAGTTTAATCTTCCATCTTCAGTGGAATGACGAGGTCGACGTCGTAGGTGTCAGCCTGGTCTTTGATGTTGAGCGTGAAGCTCTTGCCGTATATGAGGTTCAGACGTTTCTGCACGTTCTGCAGTCCCACGCCGCCGGGCTTGCTGGTTGTGCTGTCGCCTTTGCTGTTGCTACACTCGAAGTGGAGCTTGGCGTTCTCAATGGTCACCTTGACATGGACGAACGATGGGTGCTGATAGCTGATGCCATGCTTAAAGGCGTTCTCAATGAACGTGATGAGCATGAGCGGCGGCAGCTGGTGGTCGGGGGTCTCGGTGGGCAGGTCGAGCACGATGTCCACCTTGTCCGTATAGCGCAGGCTCATCAGCGTCACGTAGTTGCGGATGAACTGGAACTCCTTGCTGAGCGGTACACCTTGCTTGTTGCCCTCATAGAGCACGAAGCGCATCATCTTCGACAACTCCAGAATGGTGTCCTTAGCCTTCTCGGGGTCAATGTCGACGAGGGCATGGATATTGTTGAGCGTGTTCATAAAGAAGTGCGGGTTGATCTGATACTTCAGGTATTCCAGCTGTTGCTCCAGATTCTGCTTCTCCATCTCGGTGAGTTGCTGCTGGTCGCGGCGGTTCTTGAAGTAGAGCTTCACGCCGAGATTGCCGCCCAACATGAGAATGAGCATGATGATGCTGAACACGTCGTGCCAGTCGAGCACCATCGGGCCGCGATGGTGTGGGCGGCCCTTCGCGTGGCGCTGCATGGGGGGCGGCCCGTGGCGTTCAGGGCTGTCCATGTCGTCAGGCCGGTCCATGTCAGCCGGTCGCTCCATGCTTTCATGTTGCCTCATGTGTTCCCGTTGCTCCATCTTGTTGCGCCGGAAGTCAAGGTCGTCGGGTCGCATGGCACACTGGAAGAGTGTGAACAGCACCACCATGACGGCAACGCTGCCGAAGTAGAGTCCTTGGCGTTGGCGGTTGACCAGCAACGGCGCCAGCACGAAGTTATGGAAGAGAAACAGCAGCAGGAAAGCGGCAAACTGCTGCCACACGTGCAGCACCTCGTCCCAGCGGAACGACTCAACGTCGCCGCTTTTCACTCCGACGTACATGCTGAGTACGGGCGTTATGAAAAGAATACTCCATAGCGCAACGTAGATAAACGTTTCGTGTTTGTGTAGAGTCTTCATCGATAGGCCTCTTCTTGTGTGTTCATTTTTCTTTTTACCACCAGCCTCCGCCACCGCCAGAGCTGTAGCTGCTGAGGGTGACGAGGTTGGAAGAAGTGTTGCCGCTGACGGTACCGCCGATGTTGAGCATGCCTTCCAGACAGGTGGTGCCGTCCGTAACGGTGATGTTCTTATACAGCGTCGGGGTCGACGAGGTGTAGACAATGAGCTTCTGGTTGCTGCTGCCACCGCCGGGGCCCCAGCCGCCACCGCCGCCGGAAGTCGACTTGACGGGAGTCTTGAAGGCTGCTTCCAGCGTGCCGCCGTTGTAGAGCGCATACCAGCTCTCGCCGTTCCACGACGAGGTGTACTTGCAGGTGCCGCCGGAGATGCTGGCACCGTTCTCCAAGTCGCCAACGGCAATGACCGTGCCGCCCTGGATGTAGAGCTTGTAGCCGCCCTCCGTATTGGCGTCAATCGACTTCTCTGCACCGCCGGAGCCTACTGCATAGACCACTCCGCCCTTGATGTAGAGGTTGCCGTTGGCGTCGATGCCGTCGTTGTTAGAGCCCCGCGAATAGATGTAACCGCCCGAGATGGTCATGGTGCTGCTGGAGTTGATGCCGTCGTCGAGTGCGTCTACGTAGATGTAGCCGCTGGTGATGTCCATCGTGCCCTTGGTCTCAATGCCCTCACCGCCGACACCTGACGTGGTGACGCTGATGGTGCCGCCGCTGATGACCATGTTGCCGTCGGCCTTGATGCCCTTGGGCGACGACTTGTAGTTGCTGCTGTAGTTGTCCAGTGTCCGCGAGTTGGTGATGACGGTCAGCGTACCGCTTGCCGATGCTCCTACGGCGTTACCCGATGTCTTGACGGTGATGCTGCCGCCGCTGATGTTCATCGTGCCGTCCACGCTGATGCCCTTGCCGCCGTTTCCAGTGCTGGTCAGGTTCAGCGTGCCGCCACTGATTTCCATCTTGCCGTCAGCACCCAAGCCGGCCGAAGCCTTGGTCTTCTTGTTGGTGCTGTCCCACACGCCGCCACCACTGGTGCTGACGTTGATGGTCAGCGGTGTGCTGCTGTCCGCCTCGCTGACGTAGATGTCGCCATTGGCCTTGATGCCCTTGGCAGCGTCGGCTGTGACGCCGATGGTAATGGTGCCGCCCTCCAAGTACATGTTGCCCGTGTCCTCATCCTCGTGGCCACCGTCGGCTGCGTCACTGGCTGCAATGGGTGTGCCCTCGTCGTTGTCGATGTCACACTGTATGCCGTCGTCGCCCACGCCGCTGATGTTCAGCTCGCCGCTCTTCATCAGGAAGTACTCATTACAGGACAGACCGTCCTTCGTGGCTTTGAGGATGTTGACCGTACAGTTCTTGATTTCCGTATAGTCGCCGCTCTTGATGCCGTGGGCGGCACTGCCATAGGCATAGACGTTGAGCACGCCCTTGCCCTTCAGTTCCAGATGTCCCTTGCAGTAGAGACAGGCCTTGGCAGTGCTCTCTGTGCCGTCAGTCAGCGTGTTGGTCGTACTCTTCTTGACGCTCATGGCGATGCGCTTGCCGTTGGTGATGTTGATGGGGGCACCGGTGGGGTTGGTCAGCGTCAGGCCGTTCAACTCGACCGTACACTTGGCGCTGCCGCCGAGGGTCAGTGAACCGTCAGCCGATGTGCCGCTGAGGTTGTAGGTGATCTCTGAGAACGTGCCGTCTTTGATGAGGTCGTTGGTAATCTCATCGCTCTGCGTGATGCTGACGTGTGCGCCGTTGACCGTTACCGTCACGTATTGCGCAATGTTGCCGGCCACGTAGACCAGGGCTGCGTCGCCGCTATAGACCACGTTCACCTCGTTGTCGGTGACGGCTGTCTCGTCGGTGTATATCTTGGTGATGTCGCTCAGCGGGTAGGTTTTGTTCAGGATGGTCAGCGTCTGTCCACCGCTGAAGGTCATCTCGCCGGTCAGCGCTGCCGGGTATTGGTCGGTCACGCTGCCCACGCTCACGTTCAGGGTCTGCGCCGTTGCTGCCACTGTGCTCAGCATCACGACCATTAAGCTCGTTACTATCTTGTTCATTTTACTTGTACTTTAGAGGTCTTTCCGTTGCTTTTGATGATGTAGATGCCGCGTGCGAGGGTTGTGCTTGAGGGCAACCGGCGTCCGTTCAGGTCATAAATCTCCGTGTTGTCGTCGATGGTGACGTCGGTCCGGATGTTGTTGATGCCCGTCGGGAGTTTGTTCGAGAACTCCATCTTGGCCAGATCGGTCAGTGCGATGGTCACGGTGTTGGTGCCGCTGGTGGCCGTCAGGTTGCCGTCGGCAAACGTCATGCTCAGGTCGCTGGCACTCACGGTCTGGGTCGTGCCGTCGTTCAGTGTGAATACCAGATAGCTGTAATCATCAGCCCGAGCCCCCGTTGTGAGGGCTGCGAGCAGGGTCAGAATCAATAACTTCTTCATGTCTTTGAATCTCTTGGATGTATTGTTTTTAGCGTTTTTTCTCTTTCAAGCCATTATCTCCATCCTCCTCCGGGGCCGCCGCCACCGCCGGGCATGCCACCGCCGCCCATGCTGCTGGTGATGGTGCTTGATGCTGTGACGCTCTGCGATGCAGAACCGATGGCGAGCGTGTAGTCCGTGCCGCTTTTCAGGTCGGGCGTGCTCAGCATGATGGTGCCGTTCGAGTAGGACACGGGAGGCATGTTGAACGTGTAGAGCGTCGTGCTGCCTGAGCTGACCGTGGCGGTGGTGTTGGCTGCCACGGAACCGCTGGTGCTGATGATGCCCTGCGACGTGCTGCCAAGGCTGGCGTCTATGCGTCCGCCGATGGCGAAGATGTTGCCGCCCGTGATGTAGAGCTTGTGCTGTTCGTCGATGTCGATGCCCGTCTCGGCACCGCTGCCGCCGAAGGCAATGATGGTGCCGCCCTTCAGGTACATGTTGCCGTTGGAGTCGATGGCGTCGTTGTCAGTGCCTACGGCCACCACCGTGCCGCCGCTGATGGTCATGTCGCCGCTGGAGTTGATGGCATCGTCGTGGGCGTAGATGAGAACCGTGCCGCCCGTGATGTCCAGTGTTCCCTTACTCTCCATGCCCTCGGCATTATTGCCGCTGGTGCGCACCATGATGTCGCCGTCGGTGATGGTCAGCACGCCGTGCTCGTTCTTCGTGCCTACCTTGATGCCCTTGGGCGATGACGTGTAGGCGTCGTCCAGATTGTCGGTGTTGCCCGTGTAGTTGTGGTTCTCGGTGGAGCCGTTGCTGTAGTAGAGCCCGCCCGTGGTGATGGCGCGGATCTTACCGCCGTTGATGTAACCTTCCCAGTCGGCCTTCAGACCCTTGCCGCCGCTGCCGGTCGACTTCAGGTAGACCTCGCCGCCGTTCATGGTGAAAATGGAGTCGCACTTGATGCCTGCCGAGGCTTTCGTTTCCTGATCGTCGGTGTCCCACGTGCCGTTAGCCGTGCTGATGACCGTCGTGCGTCCGCCGTTGATGGTGATGTCGATGTCGCCGTTGATGCCCTTGGCACCGGCTGCCGACACCTCCACGTTCAGGATGCCGCCGTTGATGTAAAGGTCGTCGCCGGCCTTGATGCCGTGGTTGGCCGTTGAGTTGACGTAGACGTTGATGCCCTTGTCGAACACGATGTTGCTCTTGCCGTGTATGCCGTTGTTGTAGGTGCCGTAGACGTCGAGCGAGCCCGTGCCGCTGAACAGCATCTTGCCTTTGGCGAAGAGTGCACCCTTGTGGCTGTCGTCAGCCGTGGTGCCGTCGGTCAGCTTGTTGGTGCCTGTCAGCACAATAAAAGCTTTCATCTTGCTCTCAATGTCGATGGCCGTGCTGCGCTTGTTGGTGATGTCGGCACCGTTCAGGTTCAGCTCAAAGTCGGTCTTGCCCTCAATGGTCAGTGAGCCGTCGGTGGTTGTTCCCGTCACCACGTAGCACACGCCCTCCGTCGAGCCGTGGCTGGCCGTCACGTCGTTACCGTCGACGGTGATGGTCACGCCGTTCTCTTCCTGGGCCGTCGGGTTGGTCATGTCGATGTTGACGACGGTTGCAAATGTGTTCTTGCTGATGTCGTCGCTCTCTTCGGGATAAGTGGCGGCGGCTGTTGAGGCGGGTTCTGCCGTGGTCTTGTCTATCTCGACGGTGAAGGTGGTCATCTCTGCGTAGGCCGATGTCGTGGCGCCGCCTGAGGTGCTGCTTCCGTCGGTAGTGTTGTTGTCAATCCAATCGCTGATGGGGTCGTCGCTTGAACAAGCTGTCCAAACAGACGTGGATGCGAGAAGCATCGCTGCATACAATATCTTCTTCATATCACTCAGGTTTTAATTGTTAATAATTCCGTTGTTTCGATATGCAAAAATAGTCATTCATGTGGCAACAGACAAAATTAATCAACCAATCACCCGATTCTTTCAACGAAAAAGATTGATATAGGAATTATAGGAGTTGAAGGAGTTAAAGGAGTTAAAGGAGTTAAGGAGTTAAAGACAATAGTTCTTTGCTGGGCAAAGCGGCAGAGCCGAGCGCTAAAGGCTTCACATTATCAAGCCCTACGGTACATTTGTCTTTAACTCCTTTAACTCCTTAACTCCTTTAACTCCTGAAAAAAAACTTACAGCCCGAGCTTCTTCTTAGCGTCAGCGGCAGCGTTGTCAATGGCGTCAGCAGCCTTCTTCTTCTGGTTGTCAACAGCCTCGTTCACCTTGTTCTCGGCGTTCTCCTTGGCTTCGTTTACCTTGTTGACAGCGTCAGTCTTGGCTTCCTCGACCTTGTTCTCAACGCTTTCCTTGGCAACAGCGGCAGCACCCTCAGCGAGTGAAGCAGCGTCAGACGGCATGGAGGTGATGGTGGTCACCAGCGTGCTCAGTGTCTCGTTGCCGGCAGCAACGCTCTTCAGCGTCTCAGCGTTCTCGGTGATGAACTCGTCAATCTTGGCCTTGTAAGCGGCAGCAGCGTCGGCATTGCCCTGAGCTGCGAGCTCGGCAATCTTCGTCTTTGCCTCTTCCAGGATGCTCTGCACCTGTGCGGGGTCAGCGTTCTTCAGCTGCTCGGCCAGCTTGCCGGTCAGTGCGTCAGCGTCAGCAATAGCGGCGGCTGTGCCTTCGGTCAGCTCAGCAGCTACGTCAGTAGAATCCACGGCATTGCCCTTGTCGGTCTTACCGTTGCACGATGTGAACACGATGGCAGCAACAGCCATCACTGCTACAAGAATCTTCTTCATTGTTTCTTTCTCCTTTTCTTTTTAGTAAAACATGTTTTGTGCGTCTCTCGAACGCGCTGCAAAAATACGCATTTTAATGAAAAATGAAAAATGAAGCGTCAAGAATTTGCAGTTGCTTTAAGTATTTTTAAACATTTGCACCCTTCACCACAAGTTCCACGGGGCAGTGGTCGCTGCCATAGATGTCGGTATGGATGCGGGCGTCGTCAATCTGCGGGCGCAGGCGGTCGCTTACGACGAAGTAGTCGATGCGCCAGCCCGCGTTCTTCTGCCGGGCCTGAAAGCGGTACGACCACCATGAGTAAGTCACCTGTTCGGGATATTTCCAGCGGAACGTGTCGGTGAAGCCGCTGCCGAGCAGCTGCGTGAATCTCTCGCGCTCCTCGTCGGTGAAGCCCGCATTGCGGCGGTTGGTCTTCGGGTTCTTCAGGTCCATCTCCTCGTGCGCCACGTTCATGTCGCCGCAGACGATGACGGGCTTCTTCGCGTCTAACGACAGCAGATACTGACGGAAGTCGTCCTCCCACGTCATGCGGTAGCTGAGCCGGCGCAGCTCGTCCTGCGAGTTCGGCGTGTAGACGGTGACGAGATAGAAGTCGGCCATCTCCAGCGTGATGACGCGCCCCTCGTGGTCGTGCTCGTCCTTGCCGATGCCGTAGGTCACGCTGAGCGGCTCATGCCGGGTGTAGATGGCCGTGCCCGAGTAGCCTTTCTTCTCGGCGTAGTTCCAATAGGAGCGGTAGCCCTCAAACTCAAGGTCCAACTGTCCCGCCTGCATCTTGGTCTCTTGCAGACAGAAGAAGTCAGCATCCAACTGCCGGAACACCTCACTGAATCCCTTGGTTTCACAGGCGCGCAGCCCGTTTACGTTCCATGATACAAATTTCATCATTGTGCTTTCTGTTTTTGTTAAGTTTGTTGCAAAGGTAATGGAAAACATGCAAACCGCCAAACTTTCCGCCGTGTTTTCTGAAATGTCAGTCACAAATCGGGCTTTCGGCCATCCTGCGGTACAGCCGTGAGGATTCCGAGGGGCAGAACGCACCGTTTCGCGGTACAATAAGCCCTGCGCCGGAGCGTCCAGCTGGAGCTGCGCGACCGTCCACCTCCAGCTGCGCGATCGCGCAGCCCGAGGTGGACGGTCGGGAAAAGACTGTTTCGTACCGCAAAACAGCGCGTTCTGCACCGCAGAACACCGCTTTCCTCCCCGCAGTTTCTCCCTCACGCAGAGCCGCAGAGCTTGATCGCAAATGGGAATCCTACGGTACTATTGTCTGTAACTCCTGCAACTCCTGAACTCCTGTAACTCCTACTATAATATATTCAAGTTTCTGAAGTTCTTTTCTACCACAGATTACGCAGATTTCGCGGATTTTTGTGCTGCTATTGTTAATGCATTTCGCAGATTCATTTTGGATTTCACGGATTTCTCCATAATGGATGCCTCTGTGTAGTCATCTGTGAAATCAGCCGCCCTGCGGCTAAAATGTCGAGGCAGGAAATCCGTGCAATCTGCGCAATCTGTGGTCGTTTTTATACATGCGAAAGTTAATTATATAATAATGTTCGCGCGCGAGGGGCTTGAAAACCCTTGCTGATGTTGGAGTGAAAGCAAAAACATCGGTTTCGCTTTCAAAACAAAACCGAACTACCGCGTTTATGGTATAAATCGTAAGCAATTTGAGGTATTTTGTGAATTTATTTGCCGTTTTTCTTGCGTAATTTGCCAAAAATGCTTAATTTTGCAAAATCTTTTGTGTGGGAACCCATGCTGAAGAGGCCAATACAAATGCTAAACGCAAACGGCAAGTGTTGTGAATCAGCTACTTAAAGCCGCGGCCAGAGGAAAAGAAGACGACAAGAAGAGGAAAAGAAGATGCAAGAGGAAACAATAAAGAGGGAAAAAAGAGGAATTTAATTTATAGTTAACATTATTTATTCACTAAAAAAATGGAGATTAAGATTATGAGTAAGAAGATTACTTCTGTCTTGGTTCTGTTGACAGCATTGCTGTTGACATTACCGTCTCAGGCTCAGATTCAGAATCAGGCTTTCACGCCCGTCAAGAAAAAGGCGGTCACCGAAATGCAAGGCCAGAGGAAGACTCTGAAAGTCAAGCCTGCCGATGCTACCGTGCAGGCAAACGCAGCTCCAGCTCGCACCGCAGAAGAGAAGAAGCTCTCTTTCCTGGAAGAACAGTACTTGATTGACAAGGCTGCCAAGGAAGCAGAGACTCCCGCTCCTGCATGGAACTGGGCAAAGCAGACTGCGCCGAAGTTTGTGACGAAGAGTGACTTGATCAAGCCGCTCAACTTCCGTGGCAACTTGGCTTCGACGCACAAGGTGAAGCCGTTTGTAGGCAATGACATCACCAGCGCGGCATCTAACCGTGCTGCTACGACAAATGCCTATGGCATCATCACCGCTCCTGACGAGGGTGAGAGCAAGTTCTACACCCGCGCCGGTACTGCTTATTATGCAAGCAGCAATCAGGTTTACTCGGCTGCTCAGAGCGGAACGGTTGAGATCGTTGAGGCTGCCGACGGTACGGTCTACATCAAGGACATTATCTCGCGCTACTCGCAGGGCACGTGGGTGAAGGGTACCAAGGCTGGTAACACCATCACCGTGGCTGCCGGTCAGCCCGTGCAGTACAACGCCAACTATTCCACTACGCTTGGTGTCTACTGGGGTAACTATGACGAGAGCACCGATAATGGTTGGAACAAGCAGGCTGGTGACATCACCTTCACGGTGGACGAGGCTGCAGGCACCATCTCGCTCGTCGGTTCTAACCAAGACCTCTACGTTGGTATCTTCTGGGATGACGACGACTCGTTTGCCGGCTATGGCGACTATGAGACCGTCTGGACGCTGGATGAAGGCTATGTGCCTCCTTCGGAAGAACTGGTTGAGCTGCCCGCAGGTGCTACGGTTGAGACCTGGTATCGTGAGCAGACTAATGCCACCAGTACTGGTTCTACCGCTGTAACAGGTGATGCCAAGGTCGCCATCGTGGATAACGAGGTGTATATCAGTGGTATGTTCACTCAGTTCCCCGATGCTTGGATCAAGGGTACCATTGAGGGCACTACCGTGACCTTCGCCGGTGGCCAGTTCATTGGCTACTACGGTGGTACTACTCCCATCTGGGCCTTCGGTACCGACGGAAACGCTCTGACAGACTTCACGGCAACATACGATGCAGCCGCTAAGTCACTTGTTGCCGACAATGACTTGCTGGCTAATGGTGCTGCCGACCGCATTTACTACTTGCAGTGGATTGAGGGTCTGTCACTCTATGCCGAGCAGCCTGCTCCCGCACAGATTGACGAGCTGCCTTACAGCAACGACTTCAGCGATGCTACTTTGACTAAGCACTTCACTGTCATCGACGCCAATGGTGACGGCACTACTTGGGGTGCATCCTCTGGTTCCTTCGCTATCAGCTATGCTGATGCTAATGACGACTGGCTCGTTTCTCCCGCCATCAAGCTCGTGGCTGGCAAGAAGTACCACGTTGCCCTTGACTCTTGGGTACGCTCTGCCGGCTATCCCGAGACCTTCGAGGTGAAGGCTGCTACCGAGGCATCAGCTGAGGCGCTGGCCGCAGGTACAACAGTTATAGCATCACAAGCAATTAGTAATAGCGCCGCTCAGACCTTCGAGAACAATGAGTTCACCGTGGCAGAGACTGGCTACTACTACATTGGTATCCACAATACCTCTTATGATGCGTGGGCACAGTATGTTGACAACTTCCTCATCGAGGCTGCTCCTATCACAGCTCCTTACTCTGCTGACCTGACACAGGCTGGTGCTATCGACGACTTCTCTGTTATCGACAACAACGGTGATGGTACGACATGGGCTTGGACTGCAACTAATGGTATCTACTATAGCTACAACTCAAACAACGCAGCTGACGACTATCTGATTCTGCCTATCAAGCTGGAGGCTGGCAAGAACTATAATGTGGTTGTTACTGCTGCTGCTGCCGCTTCAAGCTACCCAGAGAAGTTCGAGGTAGTGGCTGGTAAGACTGGTACTGTAGCGGGACTGACCACTACCGTTATTCCTGAGACAACAGTTGACGTTACTGCTAATACGGAGTATGCTGGTACACTGACCACTGACGAGGCAGGCACATACTACGTAGCTATCCACGCTACCAGTGCTGCTGACATGTATCAGCTCAGACTCAAGAAGCTCGTCATCGAAGTGGGCGCTGAGCCCACCGCTCCTGCTGCTGTCAGCGACCTGGCTGTTACGGCTGGTGCTGAGGGTGCGCTGCAGGCTACGCTGACGTTCACCGCTCCTGCTACGGCTGTCAACGGTTCTGCACTGAGTGGCACTGAGGATGTGAAGATCTATCGTGACGACGCACTGGTGAACACACTGACTGCTGTCGCTCCCGGCTCTGCACAGACTTGGACCGACACGGAGGTTACTACCGGTACCGTTACTTATTATGTAGTGGCTGCCAACGAAAGCGGCGACGGCCAGAAGAGCCAGAAGGTCTCTGTCTATGTTGGTGAAGATCAGCTGGCTGACGTTGAGAACGTCGTGGCTGCGGCTACTCCCAGCAGCATTGCCTTCAGCTGGAACGAGGCTACTGGTCTGAACGGCGGTTATGTGGATCTGGCTAACGTGGAGTACAACGTCTGGTCGCTGGCTATTGAAGCTGGCTACTTCGGCAACTACCTCGTAGAGGATCAGATTCTGAAGACCGTTACCGGCGAGACCACTGCTACTATCGACTACGACACCATGACCGGTGAGCAGGAGTACAAGTACTTCGGTGTGTCAGCTGCTAACGCTGCAGGTGAGACCGATCCTGTCACTAACTATGCTTACGTGCTGGTCGGTGCTCCTGACGAGCTGCCCATCGAGGAAAACTTCACAGGCAACTCACTGCACTACAACTGGGATACCAACGGCGGACTGGGTGTTGACACCGACACTTCTGACGGAGACGGATCAGCCCTGAAGCTGTATAACAACGGCAATTCTGCTGACGTGTTCTTCGTGCTGCCGAAGGTGAACCTGAATCCTGCCGGCAACCCGACGCTGATGTTCGACGTGAAAGCCGGTGTCGGTGTGGATAAGGTGATTGCCTACGGCGCTGTGGCCGGTGGCGAGGCTGTTGACTTGGCTGAGTTCAACGTTACCGACGAGTACACCACCGTCAAGGCTCCGCTGAACAGCATCAAGGGTGGTGCCTACGCTTCAGTCGGTATCCGTGCTAACATCCCGACGGCAAGTCTCCAGCAGTATGAGGACTACGTGCTGATTGACAACATCAAGATTGTTGACCTGTTGGAGTACAACCTGAACATCAACGTGACTGCACCCTCTAACGTGAATGTCGGTGAGACGGCTACCGTCAAGGCTACCGTTCGCAACGTGGGTGAGTTCGCAGCCAGCGGTTACACCGTTATCATCAAGGCTGGTGATAAGGAACTGCTCAACGAGACCGTCAACGAGGAACTGGCTTCGTTCGCAACGAAGGAACTGACCGCAGAGCTCGAGACCTCTATCTTCGACGAGGCTACATCTGTTGAGATTACTGCTTCCGTTGTTTATGCTAACGATCTCGACGAGGACGACAACGAGGCTTCTGCCGTTGTTACGCTGAAGGCTTCTGCCGCTGCCGGTCCGTCGAACGTGGCTGCTGAGGAAGATGCAGAGAATCCCGGTAACATCAACGTTACATGGAACGCTCCCGACAATGCTACTCAGGCTGTCGTTGAGGACTTCGCTTCTTACGAGAACGGTGCTGACGAGACGGGCGAACTGGGTGACTGGACGCTCATCAACGCCAACGGCCACACGAAGGGCGGTATCTTCGAGGATGTCACTCTGGCCAGCGACGGTCAGGTGCGTGCATGGCAGGTATTCAACCTCGCTACATACGGTGGTGACAACTCTGCCTTCGCAGGTCCTGACGGAGACGTTGACAACAACTACCTGATCTCTACGTACAACCTTGAGGACAGTGCTTATCCCGGCAACGATGACTGGCTCATCTCACCCTCACTGCCCGGCGTGGCTCAGAGCGTCAGCTTCGACGTCAAGGCGTTCAACGACTACGGTCCGCAGACCTATCAGGTGCTCTACTCTACCACCGACAACCAGCCCGAGAGCTTCACGCTCATCGAGGAGGTTGAGGACAATGGCAATGCTTGGAACAACGTAAGCTACAACCTGCCCGAGGGTACTACTTACTTTGCTATCCGCAACGTCACCGGTGGTGATTCCGGCTTCATCCTCGCTGTTGATAACATCACGTTCACCGTGGGCGGTGGTGAGGTTGACCACTACAACATCTACCTCGACGAGGAGCAGGTTGCTCAGGTCGGTGTTGACGGTGAGGAAATCACTGTCAATGCAGAGGCCCTGCACCGTGCTGCTGCTGCACTGAGCTACACCATCGCAGGTGTTGAGCCCGGTGAGCACAAGGTGGCTGTGACTGTGGTTTACACCAACGGTCAGGAGTCTTCACCTGTCGCAGCTGGTACGAACACCGTTGTTACGGGCATCGTCAAGCTCCTCATTGAGGGCCAGCCCGTTGACATCTACACCATCGATGGTAAGCTCGTACGTCAGCAGACGACGAACCTCAACGGCCTCAGTGGTGCTTACATCATCAACGGCAAGAAGGTGATCCTGAAGTGAGCATAAAGCGAAACTTGCTATAAAAAGAAAGGACGGCAATGCGCGCCGTCCTTTCTTTTTCAATAAAAAATTTGGATGGTACAGAAAGTTTTTGTACTTTTGCACGTGCTAAGAAAATCGTGGACATGGCAAAGCAATAAAAATATGTGTCATATAAAGCATTTAGAAAGAGTAAAGAACTATAAATAGGAGGAAGTATTATGGCTTTTATTGTATTAATGGCAATTACTGTTGTTTTCGGGTTTGCTGCATTAGCTTGGATGGAACATGATTCCAAGCATATAGACCATGCTGACCAATCGTAAATAGAAAGTAGACTGTACCAAAAGAAACTTAACTAACAATAAGAATGAGAACAAATCGAATGATTCTGACAGCTGCTGCCTGCCTGTTGACCCTGGCAGCCGCAGCTGCACCGCGCCCGAAGGCGCAGATGAAACAGGCTGCCGTCAAGGCTATTAATGAACAGCGCGCCATGAAGCGCATGGCTCCGCGGCAGGCTGCTGAACTCCAGACGCTGAAGTCTGCAACTGGTTATGAGATTATGGGTTTTGAGACGGGCGGCTTTGCCGTCGTTTCGACGGATGATCTGGCGCCCGAAGTGCTGGGCGTTTCCACGGCGAAGTATTCGCAGGGAGCTAACACTAACTTCCAGTGGTGGCTCAACGCGGTGAACGAGGCCGTCAACTACGCCGTGTCAAATAACATTCAGCTGACTCCGGTGGCTCCTGACCCCGCTCTTTATCCCACGCAGGTGGGCCCGCTGCTCACCACGACATGGGACCAGCTGGAACCGTACAACATCCTGTTGCCGCCGGCAGGTGGCGGACGCTGCTACACCGGTTGCGTGGCTACGGCCATGGCACAGGTGCTGAACTATTTTAAGGTGCCCGAACACGGCATCGGCGAACGCACCATCTACTACGGCAGCTCACCCGTCACGGCTAACTTCGCTGACGATTATTACGACTGGGACAACATGCTCGACAGCTACGACTACGGTTACACTGACGAGCAGGCTATGGCTGTGGCTGTGCTGATGCGCGACTGCGGCGTGGCTGCTAACATGGAGTACGGCGGCTCGGCAGAAGGCGGCAGCGGTGCTTACTCGCAGGATGCTGCCGAGGGTCTGCGCACTTACTTCGGCTTCGATGAGGCTGTATGCTATGAGCGCGACAACTACTACGGCACCAAGTACTACACCGACGAGGAGTGGATGGACATGGTGTTCCGCGCACTGAGCGAGGACGGCCCCATCTACTACGGTGGTGCTGACTCATGGCAAGGCGGACACGCCTTCGTGCTGCATGGCTACAATGCTGCCGGCTTGGTCTACGTGAACTGGGGATGGAGCGGTGAAGATGATGGTTACTACGACATCTCGCTGCTGAATCCCGGCTATTATCAGTTCAGCATCGGTCAGGACATGATTATCGGTGTGCGTGGTGAGCGTCGTGAGCTCGTGGATAAGGAGCTGGAACTGACCGCCCCGGGTACGCTGAGCACTCAGATTGCTGACGAAGAGTTCGGCTACGTCGGAACGCTGAAGCTCACCGGCGCCATCAACTCCAGCGACCTGCTCTATCTGCGTAAGCTCGCCGGCGTTGACGAATACAATGAGAAGACCGACGGTTATCTGCATGAGCTTGACCTGTCAGAGGCTACTATCGTGGAAGGTGGCAATCCCTACCTCATTGACGGCAGCCGCCGACTGGTCACCACGACGAACGAACTGCCTGAGCGTGCCTTCTACGGCTGCAAGCAGCTGCGCTCGCTGAAACTTCCCGCAGGACTGCGCCACATCGGCGACGGTGCTTGGGCACTCACGCCTGCATTGTCTGCGTTCGAGCTGGGCACACCTGCTGCTGACGCTGACTTCACCATTGACGAGAACGGACTGGTGTGGAACGCCGCTGATGCTACCGACCTGATTACCGTGCTGCCGGGCACGAACGGCGAGCTGTCGTTGCCGAAGGGCACCGTCACGCTGCACGACTATGCACTGTCTGGCCGTACGGGACTGACCAAGGTCGTCCTGCCCGCCAGCGTGACAACCATCGGACGTGAGGCTTTCCGCAGTGCATCGGGTCTTTCCGAACTGCGTGTCGGCTCGAAGGATGTTCCTGAACTGACGGGCGCCGACGTGTTTACCGGTGTGTCAGCCGTGAATTGCGTGCTCTACGTGCCCAGCGGCACCAAGACGAAGTATGCACAGAAGGCACAGTGGAAAGACTTTGTCAACGTGATGGAGTTCGGCACCACGTTCAAGGTGCGCAATACCATCCGTTACTACGGACAGGAGAATCCCGAGTTTACCTATAAGATGGAAGGCGACTGGGTTGAGGGTGTGCCCGAACTGACATGCGAGGCTACGCCGACATCACCTGCCGGACGATATCCCATCTACATCTCTATGGGCACCATCACCGACGAGACCGTTGACCTGGTTGACGGCTACCTCATCGTGCAGAAGGTGAAGGCTACGGCCACTGTGGAGAACGCTACCCGCGAGGCAGGACAGGCTAACCCCG
This sequence comes from Prevotella sp., assembly GCA_017467705.1. Classification (GTDB taxonomy): domain Bacteria; phylum Bacteroidota; class Bacteroidia; order Bacteroidales; family Bacteroidaceae; genus Prevotella. Next base: position 26,202 of record JAFUSC010000168.1, read on the forward strand.
AGTTCACGCTGACCTTCGACGGACTGGTGAACGACGAGACCGTGCCTGTATGGATCACTGAGCCCGTGTTCACCGTCGAGGCTGACGAGACATCAGCCCCCGGCGAGTATCCCATCACCGTGACAGCCGTTGCTGAGAGCTACGAGCTGACGTTCGTTGCCGGCGTGCTCACCGTCACCGAGTCCACCACGGGCATTGGCGCTGCGCTAAATGATAACGTAGAAATGACAAATGATAACGTTATCTACGACCTGCAAGGCCGCCGCGTGGAGTCACCCACCAAGGGTGTCTATATCCGCAACGGTAAAAAGGTTGTGATTAAGTGAGCAGTTTATTGATTGCATTTTAAATACAAAGGACGGAGAACCGGACATCAGGCTCTCCGTCTTTTTTAGTGTCCCGCATCGAACAGGTGCATGTCCCGCATCGGACAGAGTTATGTCCTGCCTAAGTCATAGTTAGGTGCCGCCTAACTCCCCTTTAGGTACCGCCTAACTCATGCTCAGGTGCCGCCTTTTGTTGTGGGCGGTTGGCTTCGTCGGGCTGATGTTTTTATGTTCGTTGTTGGTGGCTTTATATATATATCAGCCACCAACAACAAACAAAAAACTACATCTGCCGTGGCAAATCTGCAATGTCCTTGAAATATTTTGAAATATTTTAGTATTAAAAACATTTAAATTCTGTGGTAATCAGTGTGAATAATTGGAAAATTTAGTACCTTTGCAGCCGATTTATGCACGAACATTAAATAATCAAAGAATAATGGCAAACAAAAATGCACAAAACAACGCTCAGCAGAATGAGACGTTGAACAAATCAGAAGCCTTCTTCCTGAAATACAAGAAGGAAATTATCGGTGGCGTTATCGCTGTCATAGCTATCATCGCCATCTGGGCACTGCTCCAGACCTTTGTCTTCGGTCCTCGCAGCGAGAGCCAGAAATATGAGATGTCGAAGGCTCAGACGCTCTTCGCCAATGACCAGATCAAGCAGGCATTGGGCGGTGACAGTCTTGGAGCCAAGGGCTTCACACAGCTTGCTGACGAACTGAGCGGCGAGAACGCTAATCTGGCTAACCTCTATGCCGGACTGGCTTGCGTCGAAGAAGAGAAGTGGGAAGAGGCTGCGAAGTATCTGGAGAAGTTTGACGACTGCGGTGACAACATGGTTAGCCCCGCTGCCGAAGGTGCACTGGGCAATGTCTACGCTCACCTGAACAAGCTGGACGAGGCTGTGAAGCACCTGAAGCATGCTGCCGAGCGTGCTGACAACAACTCGCTGTCGCCCACGTTCCTCATTCAGGCTGGTGAGATTCTGGAAAGCCAGAACAAGAAGGCTGAGGCACTGGAGCTCTACAAGCAGGTGAAGGAAAAGTACTTCAACTCCATGCAGTACCAGACTATCGACGCCTACATTGAGCGGGCAAGCAACTAAACCTCAGTTACACACGACTATGGCAACTAAGAATCTGTCGGATTACAACGCGGCGAAGGTTCCCGATGCATCGAACATGACTTTCGGCATCGTTGTGTCTGAATGGAATTCCGAAATAACCGGCGCGCTTCTCGATGGTGCTGTGAGCACCCTCGAGAAGCATGGCGCTTTGCCTGAGAACATACACGTGAAGACCGTGCCGGGCTCGTTTGAGCTCATCTACGGTGCTCACCAGATGACACTCAACGATGGCTACGATGCCATCATCATTCTTGGCAGTGTCATACGTGGCGAGACGCCCCACTTTGACTACATCTGTCAGGGTGTGACTGCCGGCATAGCCCGTCTGAACGCTACATCGAACATTCCCGTCATCTTCGGGCTGCTGACCACTGACACGCTGCAGCAGGCGCAGGACCGCGCCGGCGGCAAGCTTGGAAACAAGGGCGACGAGTGTGCCGTGGATGCCATCAAGATGGCTAAGTTCTGATGATACTCAGCAAGCTGTCCATATTAAACTACAAGAACATTGCCGAAGCCACGCTTGAGCTGTCGCCCAAGCTGAACTGCTTGATCGGCCGCAACGGGGTGGGGAAGACCAACGTACTCGATGCGGTCTATTTTCTTTCGTTCTGCCGCAGCATGCACACCTCCGTTGATTCGCAGGTGATGCGCCATGAGGCAGATTTTTTTATGATTGAAGGGACTTATGAGCCTTATAGGTCTTATGAGTCTTATGAGACCCATACGGCTGATGGGGCTAATAGTTCTGATGCCCTGACTATTTCGTGCGGCATGAAGCGTGGCACGAAAAAGCACTTCAAGCGCAACAAGAAGGAATACAAACGGCTGTCTGAGCACATCGGGCTCATTCCGCTCGTGGTGGTGTCGCCTAACGACACGATGCTCATTGACGGTACGGGCGAGGAGCGGCGGAGGCTGATGGACATGACCATAGCGCAGTATGACCGCAGCTACATGGAGGCGCTGGGACGCTACAACAAGGCGTGGCAACAGCGCAACACGTTGTTGAAGCTGGAGGACCGTGAGCCTGACCCCGACGTGATGGCCATTCTGGAAGAACAGATGGCGCAGGAGGGTGAGACCGTCTACAGGAAGCGCGCTGCGTTCATCGATGAGCTGACGCCTGTGTTCCAGCATTATTATCAGGTGATTTCGCAACAGCACGAGCAGGTGGCCTTGCGCTATGTGTCGCACTGTCAGCGTGGCCCGCTGCTTGAGGTCATACAGCGTGACCGTGCGAAGGACCGTGCCGTAGGCTACTCGCTGCACGGCGTGCATCGTGACGATCTGGAGTTCACGCTTGGCGACCATCCCATGCGCCGCGAGGGTTCGCAGGGGCAGAACAAGACCTACGTCATTGCGCTCAAGCTGGCGCAGTTTGATTTCCTGAAGCGCACAGCCTCGCATACGACGCCGCTGCTGTTGCTTGACGACATCTTCGACAAGCTCGATGCCCATCGCGTGGAGCAGATTGTGCAGCTGGTCTCAGGCAGTGCCTTCGGGCAGATATTCATCACGGACACCAACCGTGAGCATCTGGACCAGATGTTACAGAACGCCTCGTTCGACTACAAGATATTCGAAGTCGATGATGGGGAGGTGAGGTTGAAAGTTGAAAATTTAAAGTTGAAAGTTGAAAGTTGAAAATTGAGAGTTGAAAGTCAACGAAGTTAGAGTTATAATTCGTAATTCGTAAATAAAGAAGTTGTTTAAGCGTGATGTAAAACAAGTCAGTGAGCTCATTCTTCGTACGCTGCGCGTGCAAGGACTGGAGACGCCGCTGCTGCAGAAGCGGCTGGTGGATGCGTGGCCGGTGGTTGCCGGTCCCGTCATTGCGCGTTACACCGCTGATGCCGTCATCCGCAACCAGACGCTCTATGTGCATCTGCTGAGTCCGGCGCTGCGCACGGAACTTAGCATGCGCCGTCAGGAGCTGGTGCAGCAGCTCAATGCCTACGTGGGCGCACAGGTGATTGCCGATGTGCGTTTTAACTGAGCACTTCGTCCATGCTGATGTCGTTCTCGTCGGTTGGCACGTGGTCAACCAGCTGGAACGGAAAGCAGAGTCCTATCTTATATATATTATTAGGTACGCGCGCGAGCAGGCGGTCGTAATAGCCGCGTCCGCGTCCGAGTCGGTGTCCCTCGGCGTCGAACGCCATGCCAGGCACCACAATCAGGTCAATCCTTTCGTAGTCAGTGAACAACTCACCGCAAGGCTCCATGATGCCGAAGGCTCCGCGCCGCAGGTCGTCGGGGACCGTGTAGCGGCGCAGCTCCATGTCGCTGTCGCTGATAACGTGGGGGAGAAGGAGGGTGGAGGGTGGATGGTTGAAGGTGGAGGGTTGAGGGTGGAGGGAGGAGGGTTGAGGGTGGAGGGAGGAGGGTTGAAGGAGACTGTGGGTGTTCACCTCGTCGGGCAGGGAGTGATAAAGCAGCACGGTGTGTGCCTGCAGGAAACGCGGATGCTGTTGCAGCCGTGTAATGACGGCAAGCGACTGCTCGTCCAACTGCTGTTGGGTGAACAGTCGCTTGCGTTCGCGCATGATGCGCCGCAGTTCTGCTTTAAGCATGGGCTACGGTCGTCACGTTGATATGTGTCTGCCGATAGTCGAAGACAGCGCGGGCAACCTTCTTCTGTCCCGTTTCCTGCTGCTCGTCGTTGCGCGGGAAGGCCTTGCCTTCCTTGAACAGCTTGAGCGTCTCCGTGATGACGGGGTCGTCGCTGTTCAGGTATTCCGTCCATGTCTGTTCGCTCATCATGTTGTAGATGATGCGGCTGTTGATGTAACGCTCCAGCAGCTTGTGCGACTTCTGTATGAGCAGGTTGCGGCGCTTCAGTCCGTGGCTGTCAGCGTAGGAGGCAAAGAGCTCCACGGTGTTCTGCTTGTCAAGATAAGCTGAGAGTGACTTCAGGTCCTTGAACGCGCTGAGCTTCGTGCGGTTGTTGTCGGTGTACTCGTAGGCAAACTGCAGGATGAGGCCCGTCATGGCAGCTTCTTTGTAGTAGGACGTCATGCCGAGTGTGTCTTCGGGCACGAAGATGTCGGGCGTGATGCCACCGCCGCCGTAGACCGTGCGGCGCTCACGCAGCGTGTAGAACGCCGGGCCGGTGTGCTTGATGCTATCCTGTGAGAAGTATTCGCCGTGCTGATAACGTGTCACCAGGTCCTCCTCGTAGTTACGGTCAGAACCGCTGGTGTAGGGCTTCTGTATGCAGCGGCCCGCAGGGGTGTAGTAACGCGCAATGGTCAGGCGGATCATGGAACCGTCAGTGAACGACAGCGGCTGCTGCACCAAGCCCTTGCCGAACGAGCGGCGGCCGATGATGGTGCCGCGGTCGTTGTCCTGAATGGCGCCGGCCAGAATCTCGGCTGCCGAGGCTGAGCCTTCGTCAATCAGCACCACGAGCGGAATGTGCTGGTAGGCACCGCGCCCGTCGCTGACGTACTCCTCGCGTGCCGACTTGCGACCCTCGGTGTAGACGATGAGGCTGTTCTTCGGCAGAAATTCATTGGCAATGCGCACGGCAGCTGCCAGCAGTCCGCCGTTGTTGCCGCGCAGGTCGATGACGAGGTTGTTGAAACGCTCCTGCGAGAGAACGCCCAGTGCGATGAGCATTTCCGAGTAAGTGTTCTCGCCGAAGTTCTTGATGCGGATGTAGCCCGTGTCGTCGTCCAGCATGTAGGTGGCGCTGATGCTCTTGACGGGAATCTCGCCGCGCGTCACGGTGATGTACTTCACGTTCTTCTCGCCGCGGCGCACGATGCCCAGCTTCACCTGCGTGTCCTTCGGACCTTTCAGGCGGTGCATGGCTTCCTCGTTGGTCAGCTCCTTGCCTACTAACGGCTTGTCGTCGACGCTGACAATCTTGTCGCCCGCCAGCACGCCGGCACGTTCCGACGGACCATTGGCGATGACGTTCTGCACGCGCAGCGTGTCCTGACGGATGGTGAACTCAATGCCCACGCCAGAGAACGAGCCGCGCAGGTCGTCGTTCGCCATCTGCACGTCCTTGGCTGAGATGTAGACTGAGTGCGGGTCCAGTTCCGACAGAATCTGCGGCATGGCACCTTCCACGAGGTCGTTGATGTTGACAGTGTCCACGTACTGGTCGTCAATGAGCTGCAACAGCGTGTTCAGCTTGTTGCTGCCGGAGTTGATGATGCTCAGCCGCTGACCTGAGAAGTGGTTGGCGTAGAACGTGCCAATCAGTATGCCGATGACGACGCACAGCGCCAGCAGCAAAGGCATGTAACGGTTATACTTGTTCTGACTCATCTGTTATATTTACAATTTACAGATTTACTATTTACTATTTACGATTTAACGAGTTGATGTCGAGGAACACGACTTCGATGCCGGCGCGTTGCAACAGCTCAATGCCGTCTGTCAGCCGATACTGCTCGCCGTAGACCACGCGACGGATGCCTGACTGGATGATGAGCTTGGCACACTCGATGCAGGGTGATGCCGTGATGTAGATGGTGGCACCTTCAGAGTTGTTGTTGGAGCGTGCCAGCTTCGTGATGGCGTTGGCCTCGGCATGCAGCACGTAGGGCTTCGTCACGTTGTGCTCGTCTTCGCACACGTTCTCGAATCCGCTCGGCGTGCCGTTGTAGCCGTCGCTGATAATCATTTTCTCCTTCACCACCAATGCGCCCACTTGTCGGCGCTGGCAGTAGCTGTTCTCCGCCCAGATGCGGGCCATGCGCAAATAGCGCTGGTCAAGCTGTCTTTGCTTCTCAGAGCCCCCTAAGTTAGGGGGTTGGGGGTCTGAACGACCCACTGTGATAATATTCGCTTCTTCTTTCATATCAATTTCGTTTGTTCAGACCCCTATGGTCCCCTAACTTAGGGAACTTACGAATACCATTTCTCTTCAACAGGGCGTCTATTGTTGGTTCTCCTCCACGGAAACGCTTGTAAAGCTCCATGGGGTGTTCGGTTCCTCCCTTGCTCAGGATGTTGTCACGGAAGCTTTGGGCCGTCTTCTGGTCGAAGATGCCGTGCTTCTTGAACACCGAGAAAGCCTCGGCATCCAGCACCTCGGCCCACTTGTAGCTGTAGTAGCCCGCTGCGTAGCCGCCCGCCATGATGTGCGAGAACTGCACCGTCATGCACGTGTCGGGCAGCTGTTCGCCCAGTATGGCTTTGCGCCAAGCCTGCTTCTCGAAAGTCATGATGTCGTCAGTGAACTCGTCGCGCTGCGTGTAGTAGGCCATGTCGAGCAGTCCGAGGCTGACCTGCCGCAGGCAACCCGTGGCCACCATGAAGTTGCAGCTCTTGCGTATGCGGTCAATCAGCTCGTCGGGCAGCGGCTCGCCTGTCTGGTAGTGGAAGGCGAACGTGCGCAGGAACTCCTTTTCCGTGGCAAAATTCTCCATGAACTGCGACGGCAGTTCCAC
>JAFUSC010000169.1 GCA_017467705.1 Prevotella sp.
GGTGCACAAACCGGGCCTGACACCTGCCGCACAGCGCATGGAAGCCATCAGAAGTCTGTATGAAGATGAGCCGCGCATTGACGTGAAGCCGTACTTCGGACTGGCCGCCCGCTTCGCCAAAGCGGAGGATGCGCACTATATTATAAAAGGTGTACGGTCCGTGAAGGACTTTGAATACGAGCGCGAACAGGCTGACATCAACCGCCAGCTCAGCGGTGTTGAGACGCTGTTGCTCTTCGCTGAGCCGCAACTGGCCAGCGTCAGCAGCAGCATGGTGCGCGAACTGCAGCACTTCGGAGCCGACGTCAGCGCCTTCCTGCCACAGAAACCCTATAAGCCCTAATTGCCTTATAAGCCCTCTATGGCCTATAAGCCTAATAAGCCCCATAAGTCCAATGATTACTTACAATTCAGAAAACGTCCGTTTCCCCAACATCAAGCGCCGCGAGACCACGGCATGGATACGTCGCGTTGCCCAGACCTACGGCAAGAAAGTCGGTGAGGTGGGCTATCTGTTCTGCGACGATGAGAAGATTCTGGAAGTGAACCGTGAATACTTGCAGCACGATTACTACACGGACATCATCACTTTCGACTACTGCGAAGGTGAAACGCTGAACGGTGACCTCGTCATCTCGCTCGACACCGTGTGTTCGAACGCCGAACTGTTCGGCAAACCCTACGACGAGGAGCTGCACCGCGTCATCATTCACGGCATACTCCACCTCTGCGGCCTCAACGACAAAGGTCCCGGCGAGCGTGAACAGATGGAAGCAGCCGAGAATCGGGCATTGGCGTTGAGACAGGAAGCATAAGATTTTTTTTGGAGTTAAAGGAGTTAAGGGAGTTAAGGAGTTAAAGACAATACTTCAAGCGCTTCATTTGTTCTTGTTCAAGCCCTACGGTACTATTGTCTTTAACTCCTTAACTCCCTTAACTCCTTTAACTCCTTAACTTCATAACTCCCAGTTACTCCTGCTCCATGAGCCTGATGGCCTCTTGAACGATGGCGTTTTGTTCGTTCATGATGGCGAAGTATTCATCCATTCCCCACAGGTCGCGGGCAATGAGTGCCTTCAACTGCAACTTCAGGTAGGGCAACGTTGTCTTCATCTCGGCCTTGTTTTCCGGTTTTATGTCTTGTTTCTCGGCCTCATCCACCAGTTCGTCGATCACTGTCTGGGGCACTTCGAACGTCTGGCGGTATTCTGCAAACGTGCGATACTGCTCCTTCAGCTCGCTGCGGTGGGTGTCCACATAGCGCAGGTTGGCGTTGATGACCAGTCCTTTGGCTTGCATGGCGCGATGAAAGCGCGTGTATTGCGTGGTGTCGAGCGGCACAAAGTAGTCAGGCATGATGCCTCCGCCGCCGTAAACGGTCCGATGACGGCGCAAGGTGTAGTATTTCAGCGAGTCGGCGAAGTGAATACTGTCAGCACTGGTCAGCTCTCCGCGCTTCAACCGGTTCTGCATGTCGCGTGCATAGTCGTCACTCTGTCCTTTCGTGTACGGTTTCTGGATGCAACGCCCTGCCGGTGTGTAGTAGTGGGCAATGGTTAACCTGATCATCGAGGTGTCCGGCAGGTTGATCTGACGCTGCACCAGTCCCTTGCCGAAGCTCCTTCGTCCGACAACATAGCCACGGTCCTGGTCTTGCACGGCTCCTGACACGATTTCGGCAGCCGAAGCCGTGTACTCATTGATCAGTACCATGAGCTTACCCTTCATGAACATGCCGTTTCCGCGGGCATTGTACTCCGAGTGTTCGCGCCCGTCGGTGTAGACAATGAGGTCCCTGTTCTCCAGAAACTCATTACAGATGTCCACCGCGGCCACCATGTAGCCGCCTCCGTTGTCCTGCAAGTCGAGAATCAGGCTTGTCATTCCGTCGTTCTGCAGCTTCTTCAACGCATCTGTAAACTCCTTATGCGTCGTGGCCCCGAACCCTCCGATGCGGATATAGCCCACGCCCGGGCGTATCATGTAGCTGGCATTGACTGACTTGACGGGAATCTTGTCGCGCTCGACGACGAACGACAACGGTTCCGCGATGCCTCTGCGCACGACGCCGAGGGTCACTTTCGTCCCCTTCGGGCCCCTCAGTTTGCGCTTGATGTCCTCTTGCGACATCTTCACACCGGCTATCGGCTCCCCGTCGACGGCCACGATGCGGTCGCCGGCCTGTATGCCTACGCGCTCAGAGGGACCGCCCAACACGGGCTGAATGACCAGCAGTGTGTCTTCCTTGATGTTGAACTCCACGCCGATGCCCTCGAAGTTACCGTTCAGCGACTCCTGCATGGCGAGCATCTGCTCCTTGGTTGCGTACGAGGAGTGCGGGTCCAGCTGGCTCAGCATGCCACGTATGGCATCCTCCACCAGCTTTTTCTCGTCGACATTCTCAACATAAAGGTTCGTGATGGCCCATTCCGCCATCTGCAGTTTCTGCAACTGGAGGTTTTCCTGTGCCCCCACGCAGAGTGAAACCAGCATCAACGCTGCTGTCAGTATTCCTTTTTTCATTGTCAAATATTCAAGTTTCACATTCGCTCACGTTTTTGTAGTTAAAGGAGTTAAGGGAGTTAAAGGAGTTAAAGGACAATACCTTCTTCCCTTCATGATTCCCACAAGGAGCAGAGTGTCGGAGCCTTTAGAGCATACGTCTTTAACTCCATTAACTCCTTTAACTCCCTTAACTCCTTACAACTTGCGAAAGTTGAGCCACTTAGTTATTCATGAGCTTTGATGAACGCCACGTTCTTTCTCTCAATGCGGTTGAGCTGCGATTCCACGTTGTCGTATCGGGGCTGGTACCAGCTGTAACGACTGAAGAACTCACGCAGGTCAGCGCTCTTGAACTTATATCCGTGACGTGCATAGATGGCGTTGCGCAGCACACGCAGGTCTTCTTTCGTCAGACCGCTGATGTCACTTTCGTCTACCAGTCGCTGACTCAGGTAGAGGAACTCGTTGCCCGGAGCCGCAGGATCGGCATTGGCGGTGCGGCTGTTCGTGTTCAACGGCGAATCGTCGGGCTGCATCTCGTCCTGGTCGCGGATAGCTTCATCGGCCTCATCCTCATCACCTACGAGTGCCTTGTATTCCTCTTTCATCTCGTTATAGGTATCCACGGCGTCGTTCACGTCGTCCTTCACCTTTTCTGCTTTCTCCAACAGGTTCTTGATTTTCGTAACGGTTTCGCAGCTGGTGCAGAGCCCCAGCACGCACATCAGGCACAGGCTGACGGTTAAGATTGAATGTTTCATAATCGTATCGGTTTTAGTTTTGTTGATGTCCGGGTTAATCAAACTGTTCTTCCTCTTCGGGACGGTCTTCCTCAATGACCAGGTTGTCGATGATGAAGTTCTGGCGTTCCATGGTGTTCTTGCCCATGTAGTACTCCAAGAGTTTCTGCACTTGGTCGGTCTTGTGCAGCGTTACCTGTTCAATGCGCATGTCGGGGCCTATGAAACCGGCAAATTCCTCGGGCGAAATCTCTCCCAATCCCTTGAAACGGGTAATCTCCGGGTCGGGTCCCAGTTCCTGAATGGCCTTTTGCCGTTCCTCGTCACTGTAGCAATAGCGTGTGATGAACTCCTGTTTCTTGGCGTTGTCAGCCTTCGACGTGGCGTTCTTGATATCTTCATCGGCCAGCACTTGCTTGTTCCTGATCTTCGTCCGGCGGTTGCGCACGCGGAACAGCGGTGTCTGCAACACGTAGACGTGGCCTTTCTTGATCAGGTCAGGGAAGAACTGGAGGAAGAACGTGATCATCAGCAGGCGTATGTGCATGCCGTCCACGTCCGCATCAGTGGCCACGATGACCTTGTTGTAGCGCAGTGAGTCAAGCCCGTCTTCGATGTCAAGGGCTGCTTGCAGCAGGTTGAACTCCTCGTTTTCGTAGACCACCTTCTTCGTCATGCCGAAAGTGTTTAAGGGTTTGCCCCTTAACGAGAACACCGCCTGCGTGTTGACGTCACGGCTTTTCGTGATGCTTCCGCTGGCTGAGTCGCCCTCGGTGATGAAAATGCTTGACTCTTCTTTCCGTTCACTCTTCACGTCGCTGTAGTGTATGCGGCAATCGCGTAGCTTTCTGTTGTGCAGGTTGGCCTTCTTAGCGCGCTCACGGGCCAGCTTTGTCACGCCTGCAATGGCCTTGCGCTCGCGCTCACTCTCCTGTATCTTCTGCAACAGCACGTCGGCCACGTCGCTGTTCTTGTGCAGATAGTTGTCCACTTCCTGCTTGATGAAGTCGCCGACGTACTTGTTGACGCTGACACCGCCGTTGGGCGACATGGTCAGGGAGCCGAGTTTGATCTTCGTCTGGCTCTCAAACATCGGCTCTTCCACGTTGAGTGCGATGGCTGCCACGAGTCCGTTGCGGATGTCACCATACTCGAAATTCTTGCCGAAGAACTCCCTGATGGTCCGCGCAATATGCTCTTTGAACGCACTCTGGTGGGTTCCGCCCTGCGTGGTGTGCTGTCCGTTGACGAAGGAGTAGTATTCCTCGCCATACTGGTTGGCATGTGTGAAGGCAATCTCAATGTCTTCGCCCTTCAGGTGTATGATGGGATAGAGCGCATCCACGCTCATGCGGTCCTTCAACAGGTCCTCCAGTCCGTGACGTGAGAGGATGCGACGACCGTTATACATGATGGTGAGTCCCGTGTTCAGGTACGTGTAGTTGCGCAACATGTTCTCCACTATCTCGTCGTGGAACTGATAGTTCAGGAACAGCGTCTCGTCAGGCTCGAAGTAGATGTAGGTTCCGTTCTCATCCTGCGTCGGTTCGGTGTTGTCGGCTTGCAGTTCGCCGCGTTCAAACGTGGCCCGCCGCACTGTTCCGTCCCTGTAGCTGGCAACTTCAAAGTGTGCACTGAGCGCATTGACCGCTTTGACACCGACACCGTTCAGTCCTACTGACTTCTTGAAGGCTTTGGAGTCATACTTTCCGCCCGTGTTGAGCACGCTGACAGCCTCGATGAGCTTGCCTTGGGGTATGCCACGCCCGTAGTCGCGCACGGATACGCGCAGATGGTCGTCCACTTGTATCT
>JAFUSC010000170.1 GCA_017467705.1 Prevotella sp.
GGCCTTGCTGCCCTGTGGCCTTCGTGGGCACGCTATGTGAAAGACAGACACCTGAGCCGTTTCGTGCAGTTCGCCGTCAATGTGATGGGTGTGCCCAACGACTTCGCCCACCCCGACGAGACAGCCGAACGGGGCATCCGCGCCATGGAGGACTTCTATCGGCGCATCGGCATGCCCACCAACCTGCGTGAACTGCTGGGCCGCGAAGTGACCGACGAGGAGATAGAGCTGATGGCCGACAAGTGTTCGCGCGGCGGCACCATTACCGTCGGAGCCATGGAAGTGCTGGGCCGTGACCAGATGCGCGAAGTCTATCGGCTGGCCCGCTGACGTGTTAATTTGTCTGAAACATGCACGAATTGGAGGAAAAATGTGTACCTTTGCGTCCTATTTAGTAAAGGCACCAGCGTATTATGGCAGTAATATTGCATATAGAGACGAGCACAAACGTGTGCTCGGTGGCTGTCTCGGAAGACGGACAGTGCATTTATGAACAGACGGAACGCGGCAGCATGAGTCATGCTGAGAAACTGGGAACGATGGTGGATGAAGCCCTGTCGTTCACGGATAACCATGCCATTCCGTTTGATGCTGTCGCCGTCAGCAGCGGGCCGGGCTCCTACACGGGTCTGCGCATCGGCGTGTCGATGGCCAAGGGCATCTGCTTCGGGCGTGACTTGAAGCTCATCAGTGTGCCTACGCTGGAACTGCTCTGCGTCCCCGTGTTGCTTGGCAGTCATCCCCTGCCCGACGACGCGCTGCTCTGCCCCATGCTCGATGCACGCCGCATGGAGGTCTACGCCGCGCTGTACGACCGTGCCCTGAAGCCCGTCCGTCCCGTCGGCGCCGACGTCGTTGATGACCAGACCTACAAGGTGTGGCTTGACGAACGACCTGTCTATTTCTTCGGCAACGGTGCAGCGAAGTGCATGGAGGTCATCAATCATCCCCATGCTCACCTCATAGAGGGCGTGGAGCCGCTGGCCAAGTGGATGATGCCGCTGGCTGAGCGCCGGTTCCTGAACGGACAGACAGAGGACGTGGCTTACTTCGAGCCGTTCTACCTGAAAGACTTTGTGGCGAAAATGCCGAAGAAACTGTTATAAGAAAAAATATGGAAATAAAAGGCTTAGACTACAACACGCAGCGCGAGGCGTTGCTGATGCCGGAATACGGGCGCGAGGTGCAGCTGATGGTTGACCATGCCGTCAGCCTGACTGACAAGGCCGAGCGCCAGCGTTGTGCCGAGACCATTGTACGGCTGATGGAGAGCAAGAACCCGCAGTTGCGTGAGAACGCTGACTATCAGCAGACGCTGTGGGACCATCTGTACCTGATGAGCCGCAAGCAGCTTGACATTGACTGGCCCTACGATGTGAGCGCAGCAGAGAAGATACACGCCAAGCCGCAGCCCATGCAGGTTGTGAAGAGTGACAGCCACGCCTATCAGCGCCACTACGGGCGGCTGATTCAGGAGTCGTTGGAGAAGCTGAAGCAGATGCCTGAGGGTGAGGAACGTGACGAACTGGTGCGGCTGACGGCTAACCAGATGAAACGTGACCTCCAGACGTGGGGCCATGGCTCCATGGACAATGAGAAGGTGGCCGACGATCTGGCACGTTACACCGACGGCGTCATACAGATTGACCTCAACTCCTTCCGTTTCGACCGGATCGACGCCAGAAGCCTGCAACCCGAGGCCAAGCGTGGAAAGCGGAAGAAGTAAGTGGCGAATCGTAAATGGTAAACCCGTAAATCGTAAATAACAGGTCGTGTCAACATTCATCATTGAGGGCGGACATCCGCTGAAAGGAACCATCACACCGCAGGGCGCCAAAAACGAAGCGCTGCAAGTCATCTGTGCCACGTTGCTGACATGTGAGCCGGTCGTCATAGAGAACGTACCCGACATCCGCGACGTCAACAACCTCATACAGTTGTTGAAGGATATTGGGGTGAAGGTCACCTCCTTGCCCCTTGCCCCTCGAACTTTGGAATTTCAGGCTTCCGACCTCAACCTCGCCTACTTGGAGAGTGATGAGTTCGTGAAGAAGTGTGCGGCGCTGCGTGGTTCCGTGCTGATGATCGGTCCGTTGCTGGCTCGCATGGGCAAGGCAGTCATTACCAAGCCCGGAGGTGATAAGATTGGGCGTCGCCGGTTGGATACGCACTTCCTCGGCTTTAAGGCACTGGGAGCTAAGTTCCGCCACATTGCCGAGCGCAACGTCTACGAGATCGGAGCGAAGCAGCTGAAGGGCACTTACATGTTGCTTGACGAAGCCAGCGTGACGGGCACGGCCAATATTATCATGGCTGCTGTCTTTGCCAAGGGCACGACAACCATCTATAACGCTGCCTGCGAACCTTACATCCAACAGCTCTGCCACATGCTGAACAGCATGGGTGCCGATATCAGCGGCATCGGTTCGAACCTGCTCACCATACGGGGCGTGACATCGCTGCACGGCACGACGCATCGCGTTCTGCCCGACATGATTGAAGTGGGGTCGTTTATCGGCATGGCGGCCATGGTGGGCGAAGGCATACGCATCAAGAACGTAGCCTTGCAGCACCTCGGCATCATTCCTGATGCCTTCCGTCGGTTGGGCGTGAAGATACAGGTTGACGGTGATGACCTCTTCGTCCCGCGACAGAAACATTACGTGGTAGACTCCTTTATCGACGGCACCATCATGACGCTCGCCGATGCTCCGTGGCCCGGACTGACGCCCGACCTGCTGTCGGTGCTCATTGTCGTGGCTACGCAGGGCCGGGGCACGGTGCTCTTCCACCAGAAGATGTTTGAAAGCCGCCTGTTCTTTGTTGACAAGCTCATTGACATGGGTGCACAGATCATTCTCTGCGACCCCCATCGCGCGGTGGTGGTCGGTCATGACCGTAAGATTACGCTGCGTGCACAGCGTATGTCGAGCCCCGACATCCGTGCAGGCATCGCCCTGCTCATTGCGGCCATGAGTGCCCGTGGCACCAGTCGCATTGATAACATCGAACAGATTGACCGCGGCTATGAGCACATAGAAGACCGCCTCAATGTGTTGGGAGCAAAGATAGAGCGAATGGACTAGAACGACTAGCATGACTAGAACGGCTAGTATGGCTAGCACGAATAGAAAAATTGTAATAACGATGATCAGGAAGGAAGACTGTTACAAGATTGGCCGGTTGGGTAAGGCGCACGGCGTGAAGGGCGAGGTGTCGTTCCTGTTTACGGATGATGTCTTCGACCGTGCCGATGCCGACTACCTCATTATCGATGTTGACGGCATACTGGTGCCGTTCTTCATGGAGGAGTACCGCTTCCGCAGTGACAGCGTGGCACTGGTGAAGTTCTGCGACGTCGACACGCAGCAGCGGGCATCGGAACTGACCAACAGTGACGTGTGGTTTCCGCGCTCCCTGACACCCGAAGAGGACGCCGCTCCCTCTCTCTCCTTCCTTGTCGGTTTCGATATCGTCGAAGCTGAAAGCGGAGCAATCGTCGGACGCATTGCCGACATAGACGATTCCACAGCCAATCTGCTTTTCTGTCTGGATGACGGACGTCTCATCCCTGCGAACGACGACCTGATTACCGACATTGATGCTGAACAGAAAAAGATAACCATGAATATCCCGGAGGGATTATTAGATATATGAATAAGAAACAAATAGCCATCCTCGGCTCTACGGGGTCGATAGGCACGCAGGCACTTGAGGTCATCGAGGAACACAGTGACCTGTATGAGGTCTATGCACTGACGGCTAACAACAAGGTGCAACAGCTGGCCGAACAAGCACATCGGTTCAGACCGGCCGCTGTCGTCATTGCCAATGAAGAGCGTTACGACGAGCTGCGCCGACTCATGGACGACATGCCCGATGTCAAGGTGTATGCCGGTGCCCGTGCATTGGACGAGATTGTGGAGGCCACCCCCATTGACATGGTGCTTACGGCTATGGTGGGCTTCGCCGGACTGTCGCCTACCATTCACGCCATCCGTGCAGGCAAGGCCATTGCACTGGCCAATAAAGAGACGCTCGTCGTGGCTGGTGAGCTGATTTGCCAACTGGCACAGCAGTATCACACACCCATCCTGCCCGTTGACAGTGAACACTCGGCCATCTTCCAGAGCATTGTGGGTGAAGACCAGAACCCCATCGAGAAGATTCTGCTGACGGCTTCAGGCGGTCCGTTCCGCAAGATGTCGAAGGAGCAGTTGGCTACGGTCACCAAGGCCGACGCCCTGCGCCACCCCACGTGGGACATGGGAGCGAAGATTACCATCGACTCTGCCACGATGATGAACAAGGGCTTCGAGGTCATCGAGGCCAAGTGGCTCTTCGGCGTCGATGCCAAGCAGATTCAGGTGCTCGTCCATCCGCAGAGCATTGTCCACTCTGCCGTGCAGTTTGCCGACGGCGCCGTGAAGGCCCAGCTCGGTGTGCCCGATATGCGCCTGCCTATCCAGTATGCTTTCTCATTCCCACAGCGTCTGCCGCTCAGCGGTAGCCGGTTGGACTTGTTCCGGCAGCCGTTGGAGTTCTTTGAGCCCGACTTGGAGAAGTTCCGCTGTCTGGCATTGGCGTTTGAGGCCATCGACCGTGGCGGTAACATGCCCTGCATCGTCAACGCCGCCAACGAGATTGTCAACCGTGCCTTCTTGGAAGACCGTTGCACGTTCCTGCAGATGAGTGACGTCATTGAGCAGACCATGCAGCGCGTAGCGTTCGACAAGCAACCTACCTACGACACATACGTGGCCACTGACGCCGAGGCACGGCGCATCGCCACAGAGTGCCTCCCCTAAGAGCCCCTCCCGGCCTCCCCTAAGGGGAGGAGGGCCTACGGACAAGACAGGAGTGTAATGAAACAATGGGAACATTAACATAGTCATCAACAAATAGCAAGCCTGGGAATTCCCCCTGAAATCCGTCAGGCACTCCCCTCCTTGGGAGGGGTGAGGGGGAGGTTAATAACATTATGGAAGTATTTTTGATAAAAGTCTTACAGTTCATGATGGCTATCTCGCTGCTGGTACTGCTGCACGAGGGA
>JAFUSC010000016.1 GCA_017467705.1 Prevotella sp.
AGAAGAGCCTGAATCTCTAATTGGGTGTGAATTTATTTGCATAATTGCATCGGATTATTAAGACAACGCTATGGATACAGGAGGTGGTCTGCCGATTCTGCTTGCAAAGGCGCACAAGAGTTTTCGGACTCTTGGCAATGATGAATTTACCCCCCCGATCCACATAGTATCTGATTTACTGGCGTCTCTACGCGTAAGTATAGCGGCGGCATGCTGCGTTCCCTCTTTGGGGCGCGGCATGCTGCCGTGGCGTGTATGCCACCAACAGAACAAGAACCTATATAAACTATTAATAAACAATTTAAACTTATTATGCTTATGAAACATTTTAAATTTTCTTTCCGCCTACTGGCAGTGGTACTGGCAGTGACGATGGGTGCTTCGATGGCGCAAGCCAGAAAAACAATCATGATAAAATATTTTGTGATGAATGGTGAAGGTCATAATGGCCAAGTAAGGTATTTAACTGAGGGAACGAAATATTCACAAGGCGGATATGAAGACAAGATGAGCGATTTTCCTCTGCCGAGCCGATTTGAAGTTTATTCAGGTGAACATCGTGAAGTGGAAGGTGAGAAGGTATACATTGTTGCTAACTATAATATCTTTCATCCTTGTGTCTTCACTTACACATGCTATGAAAAAGAGTATTATTATAATGAATCTGTTGGTGCATATCGTTTTACTGGCCGATACGATACTTTTAAGACAATCATGGTGTTCGGTTCTGGCGAGCCTGCTACCATCGACAAAGGCACCTACGTCTTGCCTGGAACCTTTGCCGAACCAGGCTCAATCTTGACGACACCATATCCCGTAGGCGTATCGCTGGGCGATGACGACAGCGCCGACCCCACGGGCGGCAGCATCACGATGGTGTCGGCAATGGATCCTGATGCCCTGACCACGATGCTGGCCGGAGGCGTTGCTTCTCCGGCCTTTCTGACGGGCTATACAGGCATCTACTTCCGCCTGGCTGCCAGTAGGGGACGCGTGGAGTTGGACATCAAGACACCGGCGACTACGAACTGGGCGTGACGGAAGGCTCCAGTTTCGTCGGCTCCTACACCAAGAGCGACAAGGGTACGGTCAGCATTGACTACGACTTGGCCGCAGACACTTGGTTCTACGCCTACCCGAAGTCCAGTTCGACCACGGGCTCGTTGGAAATCTACAGCCTGAAGGTCGTGCTTGAAGCCCTGACCTCCGACCTGAACAGCGACGGCGAGGGCAGTTGCTGGGCCACATTCTACAGCGAGGCAGCGGGCTACACGGCCGATGCTGGCACCATCGTCTATACGGCCAAACTGAGTTCAGACAAGTCTCGTTCATTCCCATGGGTGGCGGTGCTACGGGCATCAACGCTGCAACCAGCAACAGCAAAGAGGCAGGTGAACTCTACGACCTAAACGGCCGCAAGAGTAACTCCGCGACGGCTCCTGGCATCTATGTGAAGAATGGTAAGAAAGTCATCATCAAATAAAACGGAGGAAATGAACTATGAAGAGGTCAACAATAATGACAATCAACGACAACAGGAAAACAAATGTTTAGTTAGTCATAGCAGGATTGCCTCAAAATCCTGCTATGATTTCAGAAGCGGCGACGGAACTCGGAGCAGGTGATGGCGGTGGCAATGGCAACGTTCAGGCTTTCTGCGGTTTCCGAAGCGACATTGAAGTTGGGGATGAGGAGGCGATGGGTGATGAGCGGACGGACGGCGGGAGAGATGCCGTTGCCTTCGTTGCCCATGACGATGATTCCGTTGGGGGTGAGTGGCTGCTGGTAGATGTCGTCGCCGTCAAGCAGGGTGCCATAGACGGGACAGGGAGCGTTGGTAAGCAACGTCACAAGATTACAATACGTGATATGTACATGCGCAAGGCTTCCCATGGTGGCCTGCACGACTTTGGGATTGTAGGCGTCGGCCGTGTCGGGCGAGCAGTAGATGTCGCTGATGCCGAACCAGTCGGCTATGCGGATGATGGTGCCCAGATTGCCCGGGTCCTGGATGCCGTCAAGGGCCAGGGAGAGGGAGGAAGGGGGAAGTTGTTGGGTGGAGGCGTCTGCCGGCAGACGGAAGACGGCCAGCACCTGTTGGGGATGCTGAAGGAAGGAGATGCGCTGTAACTCGTCGTCGGTGACGGTCTGGACGGAGAGTGAAGTGGGGAGTGCGGAGAGTGAAGGCAGGTCGGCGGTGCTGTAGATGGAGTGGGGCACGAAACCGGCACGCAGCAGGTCACCCACCACCTTGGGACCTTCTGCCACGAAAAGGCCCTCGCGGCGGCGGTTCTTCTTCTGCTCCAGCGAGCGGATGAACTTAATCTGGTTTTTGCTTATCATGCTGCAAAGGTACGAAATTATTTGTAAAACTCTTGGTTTTTTGCTCGCTTAATTGTACCTTTGCAAAAGAAATGCGGAAGATTCTGACCATAGCGGCCTTGGGAACGCTATTCCTGGCATCCTGCTCGGAGACGAAATATGTCGCCGAGGGGCAGTATCTGCTAGACCGCGTGGAGGTGAAGACAGACCAGAAGGCTCCCGGCATCAACACTTCGGAGATGAAGTCGTATGTCCGCCAGCGCGGCAACTCCCGCTGGTTTACGGCCATCAAGGTGCCCCTGCGCACCTATTCGCTGTCGGGGGCTGACACATCGCAGTGGATCAACCGCACGCTGCGCTCGATGGGTGAGGCTCCTGAGTTGTTCGACACGCTGCTGGCCCGCCAGTCGGTGTTGAACTTGCAGTCGCGAATGCAGAACCTGGGCTATCTGCAAGCCACGGTGGACGTGCAGAACCGACTGAAGGGCAAGAAGGTGACGACCACCTACATGCTGCACCCAGGACGTCCGTACTACGTCCGCAACTTCGACTACGACATTCAGGATTCGGCCATTGCACGGCTGTTAGAGGAGCATGAGGTGACGACAGAGGAGAACAGAAAGGTGCGGAGCGGCATGATGTTCAATGCTGACAACTTGGATGCAGAGCGCAAGCGCCTGGTCGAATTTCTGACCAATAGAGGCTACTACCGCTTCAACAAAGACTTCATTTCCTATCGCGCCGACTCCACGGCGGTCTCCGGGCAGGTGGACCTGACGCTGGTGCTGCACCGCTATCGTGACAACACTGTGAGCGATGTGCCCCATCAGCAATACACCATAGGCCATATAGGCTACCGCAGTGGCAATCTGGAGGACAGCCTTATCCACCTGCGCCCCAGGGTGTTGCGCAACAACACGTTTCTGACCGAAGGTGAACTCTATGCGGCCCGTGGGCTACAGAGCACCTACAACCACTTCGGCCGACTGGGGGCTGTGCGCTATACTAACATTTCGTTTCAGGAGCATGCCCAACTACCCGTGCTGGACTGCAATATCACGCTGAGCACCAACAAGCCATCGACCATTGCCTTTCAGCCCGAAGGCACCAACACGGCGGGCGACCTGGGGGCAGCAGCCTCGCTGACCTATCAGAACCGCAACCTGTTTCGCGGCTCGGAACTGCTGACCATCGAACTGCGTGGTGCCTACGAGGCCATCAGGGGGCTGGAAGGCTATTCGAACCAGAACTTCGTGGAGTATAGTCTGGAGACGAAACTGACCTTCCCCCGATTCATTGCCCCCTTCCTGGCCAGCAGTTTCCGCCGGCGCATCAATGCCACGTCGGAAGTGTCGCTGATGTACGACCGCCAGAACCGCCCCGAGTTCCGTCGCCGCGTCTTCTCCGTGGCCTGGCGCTACCGGTGGAACGACCAGCGGCACCACGACCGCTACCAGATAGACCTGCTGGACCTGAACTACATATCGATGCCGTGGATTTCAGAGACCTTCCGTCGCGAATACTTGGACGACACCAGTTCGCGCAACGCCATATTGCGCTATAACTACGAGAACCTGTTCATTATGAAGGTGGGCTTCGGCTACACCTACAACAACGGCATTATAGCCATCAAGGCTAAGGCCGAGACGGCGGGCAACCTGTTACGGCTAGCGTCAGACCTGTTCAGTTTTCATCGAAACTCTGAAGGGCAATATACATTCATGGACCTGGCGTATGCGCAATACGCAAAAGGCGACTTCGACTTCACCCGCAACTTCCAGTTAGACAATAGCAGCCAACTGGTGATGCACATCGGCCTGGGCATAGCCTATCCTTACGGCAACAGCACGGTGCTGCCTTTCGAGAAGCGCTACTTTTCGGGCGGTGCCAACAGCGTGCGCGGATGGAGCGTGCGCAGTCTCGGCCCAGGCAAATATGTGGGACGCGACGGACGCATAGACTTCATCAACCAGACGGGTGACATGAAACTGGACATGAACGTGGAGTACCGCACCAAGTTGTTCTGGAAGTTTGGTGCCGCCTTGTTTGTCGATGCAGGCAACATCTGGACGCTACGCGAATACGACGAACAACCTGGCGGCCAGTTCCGCCTGAAGGATTTCCTGAATCAGTTGGCCGTCAGTTACGGCCTGGGCATTCGCTTAAACTTCGACTACTTTATTCTGCGTTTCGACATGGGTATGAAGGCCGTCAATCCTGCTTACGAAACGCGCCGTGAACACTACCCGCTGCTCTATCCGCAGCTCAGTCGCGACTTTGCCTTTCACTTCGCGGTAGGCCTTCCATTCTAACCTTCCAGTGGTTGTCACGCAACACCAGCGTCACTTCGAACTGAGCCTCGTCAGACAGATGCGGTTCCTGACCAACGGCTACGGGAGCGAGGAAAGGGCTGACCGTCAGTCTGATGACGCGCAGCGTGTCGTTAGCAGCCAGGACACCTTCGTCAGCCGACACCCGTGCGCCACCCTCGTCTTGCAGCGCCTGCAAGTCGTGCTCGGTGGTGTTGCTGGCAGCAAAGCGCAACCAAGGCAGACTCTCGTCGGTAGCATATTCGGCGGCCTCGTGGAAGTCGCAGTTGAAGTAGGCATCGGCCCATCTGACCGCCGCATCGCGGGCGGCATCGTCGTCGGGTTCAGCCAGTTCGCAACTTGTCAGCAGCAACGGAGCGGAGAGTAGTAAAAGCAGTCTCTTTATTTGTTTACTAATCATAATCTTTGGCAAAGATACAAAATATTTTGCAATTCGTCATTCATAATTCACATTTATTTTGTACTTTTGCATCTAAAAACCAAAAAGAGATGCTGAAATTCATATCATTCGGCAGCGGCAGCAGCGGTAACTGCTACTTTCTGGCAACCGCGACTGACGCCCTGCTGATAGACATAGGGGTAGGGCTGAGGGGCCTGAAAAAAGACTGCCGAGACTACGGAGTGAGCCTTTCGCAGATACACCATGTGCTGGTGACGCACGACCATGCCGACCACATCAAATCCGTGGGGTCGTTTTCGGGCGACTATGCTGTGCCCGTCTATGCCACGCGCGAGGTGCATGTAGGCATCAACCGCAACTATTGCGTCACCAAGAAGGTGACTCCCGAACTGGCCATGGTGCTGGAGAAAGGCAAGACCATACAGATAGGCGACTTTAGTGTAACGCCATTCGGCGTGCCTCACGATAGCAGCGACAACGTGGGTTACTTTATAGAGGCTGGTGGCACCAACATCTGCCTGATAACTGATGCAGGCATCGTGACGGACGAGATGAAGCAGTACATCAGCCGTGCGCGTCATCTCATCATTGAGGCTAACCACGACGAGGAGATGGTGATGGGCGGACCGTATCCGCAGTTCCTGAAGGAGCGCATCCTGTCGCCTACGGGCCATCTCTCGAACCGCATCTGTGGCCAGTCGGTGGCGGAAAACATGACTGAGGGCTTGAAGCATGTGTGGCTGTGCCACCTGAGCGAAGAGAACAACCATCCTGAACTGGCCCGCAAGACGGTGGAGAGCGTGCTGCGCAGTTACGGCATTGTGCCGGGTGCCGACTTGGAGTTGGAGGTGCTGAAGCGCAACACGCCGACAGGCCCCTACGATTTGGATTGAGAAGAATCACATAAAACAAAGAATCCCCGCTACTCACACTGGGCAGCGGGGATTGCTTTATTCGTTTCTCTGACGATTATTCCTCAGGAGCGATGTAGGGATCCTCGATGAGAATCTTGGTGATAACCATGTTCTTCTTCACCTTTACTACGATGTAGCCAGTGCCGTTTTCAGCGGGAGTCACGGACTTGACATCGATGACAGCACCAGAAGCAATCTCTGTCTCACCGGTCACGGCGTCAACATTGTCAATCGTAGCGAAAGCGCGAACGCCAAGGCCTTCCTCAGAAGAACCGTCGCCGATAGCCCACAGAATCTGCTGAGCGGCGGGAGCCTTCTCAAGCGTCATCTCGGTCACGGTGACATTAGCCCAGTTGGCACCCTTGATGGCGTGCAGGTGAGCATAACCCTTGTCCTTAACCAACTGTGCAATGTCGACAGTCCACGTGGTAACACCTTCAGCCTCCTCAGACGTGAAGTACTTAGCGCACCATCCGCCCTTCGGGCTGTCAATCAGGTGCGACTGTGACTCGTCCTCATTGAACTGACCCTCGTCAACATCGCGGTTGAAGAGGAAGCGGGGAGTACCCTCAGTACACTTGACAACCAGTTTAGCATAAGCAGAGAGGTCGGCGTAGTTGATGACGCTGCCGTCGCCGTAAGGCATGCCTGTAGATGTGCCTACTTCCCAAGCGCAACCAGCATTACCGGTGACATTTGCATTCACCCAGCCGTCCCAAGTGCAGAAGGGAACGTCCTTCAGGGAAACCTTCTCGGCAACCTCAGGAGCGGTGTAGAAAATCTGAACCTTAGAACCTTCCTTCAGACCGTCGATGGCCATCTCACGATCGTTGGGGCAGAAGAGACCACCCTCCTTGACGTTACCATTGATGCGGTCGCTACGACGCCAAACGTGGCATACCTCAGGCAGCACGCTACCTTCAGCCCATGCATAACCCTTGTAGTCCTGACGCTTGCTGTCGGTCTTGTCAGCCTTTTCCCAGCCGTAGAATACCTGTCCGGTAGCAGCACCGCCATTGAAGTTTGCGGGATTCTCCTCTGCGGCGGCGGCAGCAGCGAAGTCATAGGTCAAAACCACTTTCGGGGTCTCCTCATCGCCACCGGCAGGATTGTCGATCTTACCAACGGTACACGATTGAACACTGAATGCGCAGAGAGCCACAAGGCTTGCAGCGCTAAAGAAATTAGTTTTCTTCATAATTACACATTTAAGATTATTAGTAATATAAGTTAAAAAAATACATAGTATTCAATTGGTACTGCAAAAGTAGGCTATTTTTCGCTACCTGCCAAGAATTATGAAGAAAATAAACATTCGCTGTGTAACAGGAACTTTACGAAATGTAAACTCCCCGCAACCTGAGGAGATTGCGGGGAGTTTAACCTGCTGCTATCGTGCTGTTTAGTAACTGCGTGCAATGATGACGCGGTGCTTGGCGGGTTTGCCGCTCACCATGTCGACGCCGGGCGTCTGCTCGTAGGCAAAGGGCACGCAGCGGATGGTGGCCTGCGTCTCTTCCTTGATCTGAGCCTCGGTCTCGGCAGTGCCGTCCCAGTGGCAGAGGAAGAAGCCTCCGTCCTTGATTTTCTCCTTAAACTCTTCGTAGTTGTCGCATTCGTAGACGTGTTCGTCACGATACTTGCGGGCCTTCTCGAAGATGTTCTGCTGGATGTCGTCGAGGAGTTGCTCCACGTACTGGGCAATGCCTTCCAGGGGACGTGTCTCCTTCTCCAGGGTGTCGCGGCGCATCACCTCGATGGTTCCGTTCTCCAGGTCGCGTGCTCCCAACACGAGGCGGACGGGAACGCCCTTCAACTCGTAGTCGGCAAACTTGAAGCCCGGACGCTTGTTGTCGGCATCGTCGAACTTGACGCTGATGCCCTTTGAGCGCAGTTCGTCAATGATGGGCTGCACCTCCTTGTTGACCAGTTCCATCTGTTCAGGCTTGGTGGCAATGGGGATGATGACCACCTGAATGGGGGCCACGCGTGGGGGCAGCACCAGGCCGTTGTCGTCAGAGTGGGTCATGATGAGGGCGCCGATGAGTCGGGTTGAGACACCCCACGAGGCTGCCCACACGTATTCGGGCTTGTTCTCTTTATTAAGATAGGTGACGTCGAAAGCCTTGGCGAAGTTCTGGCCCAGGAAGTGCGAGGTACCGCTCTGCAGCGCCTTGCCGTCCTGCATCATGGCCTCGATGGTATAGGTGTCGAGGGCACCGGCGAAGCGCTCCGTCTCCGACTTCACACCCTGCAGCACAGGCACAGCCATGAATTCTTCGACGAACTTGGCATACACCTTCACCATCTTCTGGGCGTCGGCCTCAGCCTCGTCGCGCGTAGCAAAGGCGGTATGGCCCTCCTGCCACAGGAACTCCGACGTGCGCAGGAACGGACGGGTGCGCATTTCCCAGCGCATGACGTTACACCACTGGTTGCACTTCAGGGGCAGGTCGCGCCATGAGTGAATCCAGTTCTTATACGTGTTCCAGATAATGGTCTCCGAGGTCGGACGGATGATCAGCTCCTCCTCTAACTTGGCAGCAGGGTCTACCACCACGCCGCCGTCGGCAGCCTTCAGACGGTAGTGAGTCACAACGGCCGCTTCCTTGGCGAAGCCCTCAACGTGTTCGGCCTCGCGGCTCAGGAACGACTTGGGAATCAGCAGAGGAAAGTAAGCGTTCTGCACACCCTCAGCCTTGAACATCTTGTCCAGCTGCTGCTGCATCTTTTCCCAGATGGCATAGCCATAGGGTTTGATGACCATACAGCCGCGCACGGCAGACTGTTCGGCCAAGTCGGCTTTTACTACTAAATCGTTATACCACTGGCTGTAATTATCAGCCCTTTTTGTTAAATCTTTTAATTCTTTTGCCATGTCTGTCTTTTAAAAATGTCTAATTTGCGGCAAAGGTACAAAATAATTATGAACCAAAGGTCACGAATACCTATAAAAAATGATAAATATGAGTAATTATGAATGGCGGATTGTGAATTATTTTGTATCTTTGTCGGCAGAATTTAATGTTTAACAATTTAATAAAAACAGAACAAACGTATGAAATTAAAGGCATTTTCATTGGCACTCTGCTTAGGCATTGTGCTTGCAGGTTGTAACAACATGCAGAAGGGAGCCGGCATCGGTGCCGCAGGTGGTGCTGTGCTGGGAGGTATCATCGGTAAGATTGCCGGTAACACCGCAGTGGGTGCTGCTATCGGTGCTGCCATCGGTACAGGTGCCGGTGCACTGATCGGCAACAAGATGGACAAGGTGAAGGCCGAGGCTGAGCAGGTCAGCAACGCTCAGGTGACTGAGGTGACCGACGCCAATGGTCTTGACGCTGTGAAGGTTACTTTCGACAGTGGTATCTTCTTTGCTTCCGGTCAGTCGACATTGTCATCAGAGTCAAAGGTTTCTCTGGGTGAGCTGGCTACTGTGCTGAAGAATAATCCCACCTGTGACGTGGCTATTCAGGGTTACACGGACAACACTCCGTTCAAGGGTGCTACCGCTGAGCAGAGCGTGCAGAAGAACAAGGCTCTCTCACTGGATCGTGCTGCCTCTGTGTCGTCTTACCTCCAGTCGCTGGGCGTAAGCAGCAGCCAGATCAAGAGTGTTGAGGGATTCGGAGAAGACAATCCCGTGGCTGATAACTCTACCACAGCCGGTAAGCAGAAGAACCGTCGCGTTGAGGTTTATCTGTATGCCAGCAAAGCAATGGTTGAGAGTGCCAATGCAGGTATGGAGCTCTAATGAAGAAACTGTTTAGACGTATTTGTAAAATCATGAAATGGACTGTGGTGGCGTTCTTCGCCTCCACGGTTCTTTCTGTTATAGCCTATCGTTTCGTTCCCGTCTACGTAACCCCGTTGATGTTGATACGTTGTGCGGAACAACTGAAGGAGGGTGAGACGCTCACGCTTCACCATCACTGGGTGCCGTTGGAGAAAATCACCCCCGACATGGCACGCGCCGTAATGGGCAGTGAAGATGCGCGTTTCCTTGACCATCACGGTTTTGACTTCAAGGCCATTGAGTATGCTGCGCGTCGCAACCGCGAACATCCGGAAAAGCAAAAGCTCGGCGCCAGCACCATCAGCCAGCAGACGGCCAAGAATGTCTTTCTGTGGCCCGGACGTTCATGGGTGAGAAAAGGCTTCGAGATGTATTTCACGGCGCTCATTGAACTGTTCTGGTCCAAGCAACGGATTATGGAAGTCTATCTTAATTCCATTGAGATGGGGCCAGGCATCTATGGTGTGGATGCAGTGGCTGAACAGCATTTCAACTGTACGGCGGCGGAGCTTACTGACCGCCAGTGTGCACTCATTGCTGCCACGCTGCCTAATCCGCGTCGTTTCTCATCGGCCCGTCCATCACCATACGTGCTTCGGCGTCGTGACCGCATCTTACATGAGATGCGTTATGTCAAGACGCTGCCACGTGAGGGAGAAGACAAGCCGAAAAAGAAATAAAATAAATCTAAAAATCTTTTGTTTTTTAATTACTTCTTTGTATCTTTGCCACATGTTAGGGAAATGAGGCCCGACGCTTAACCTAAAACAAATGTCCCGATGAACCAAAGGAATATTGTTGCACTACTGTTTCTGCTTCTGTTTCTACCATTTGCTGCTGTGTCTGCTGATGACGGAAACAAGGAGTTCGTTGTCTACAACGCCGCTAACGGGCTGGCTGACAATTCCGCCCAGACCATCAAATGCACGAAGACGGGACGACTGGTTATTTCCACCATCGGGCAGATTAACTTTTACGACGGTATGGCCTTCTCGCACATTGACCCTTTGCAGGAAGACGAATACCCGCTCTCTAACTATGAAGGACATTATCATGCCTATTTTGACCGCCATCACCATCTGTGGCTGAAGAATAAGCACACCGTCACCTGCGTCAATCTGACCATAGAGCATTTTATTCCGGACATCAGTGCGGTGTTCCGTGAGTTAGGTGCTGATTACGAAGTCAACGATCTGTTCGTAGATGATGACGGGCGGGTGTGGCTGATGCATGGTGACAGCCTCAGTTGCAAGGAGTCTGAGTACTCGTTCCATGTGGACACGCGCTATAATCTGCAGGACCTTGCAACCTACAAGGACCAACTTCTGTTGCTTTTCTATGGTAACGGTGAGGTCGTCGGGTTCGACATGAAGAACGGACAGCAGTTGTTCCGTAATGCTCCCTATACGGGGACAGACATTGAAAAATATCATCGCACGTCGCTGCTGTGCCCTTACAAAGAGACATATTACCAGATTCGTAACGGCCACAAGGAGGGTGTGCTGATGTGCTTTGACGTCGCACACCGTGAATGGCGCATTGTGCAGCGGTTCCCCTATAAGCTGAATAACATCGTCATATATGAAGATGTGGCCTATATTGCTTCTGAGTACGGGTATTGGACCTATGACATAGCGGCGGACACATTCCATCATCAGGAGGAACTCACACTTGCTAACGGTCATCAGCTGCTCACAGATGTGAATACGATTGAGTTTGACCGTCAGGGCGGTATGTGGGTCGGAACGGAAAAGCGTGGCCTGCTATACTCCAAGCCCTTCCCGTCGCCATTCCGCACTTACGAATGGAATACACCACGTACCAACGAACTGTTCAACGTCTTGGAGCAACAACCCGTGCAGCCCACGGAGTTTAAAGGCCAGAGCGTCAACTGCGTCTACACCGACAGTCGCGGCTGGACGTGGGTAGGTACGCGCGTAGGACTGGAACTCTACACTTCTCCAGAGGCGCAGCCCAAGGTGTTCCGTCGCTTTGACGGATTGCTGAACGAGGTGATTCACTCTGTGATAGAGGATGAGCATCATCACATCTGGGCCAGTACCAGCTATGGCATTACCTGCCTGAAAGTAACGGATGATGGTAAGATTGAGCAGATTCTGAGCTATTCGGAAACCGACAACGTGCCCAGTGAGTCGTTTGTCAACGGTCGTGCAGCGCTGCTTGACGACGGCACGATCGTCATGCAGGCACTTGACCATATTGTTACGTTCAATCCGCATGACTTCCACTTCAAGGAGTACAGCGAGTTCAAGCTGTACCCGAAACTGGTCAGGTTGGTTGTCAACGGTATCTCTGTGGAAGCGGGAAAAGAGATTGACGGAAAGGTGGTCACAGACAAGGCCGTTACACGTACAGGAGTCATCAATGTCGACTATGACCAGAACTCTGTGAGCCTTACATTTTCGGCCCTTAACTATTTCCGTCCCGTGCAGACCTATTACCGTTACCGTATTGTCGAGCTGTCGCCGGAGTGGAAGACGGCATCCTATTATACGGATGAGAGTGTCGTTGACAAGGACGGTATGCTGAATCTGCGTCTGGTGGCTTTGTCTCCGGGGCAGTATCATATCGAGGTGCAGGCTTCCATGTCGCCGGGCAAATGGGAAGACGGCTACACTTGGCAGCTGAATGTTGAGGAACCTTGGTGGCGCACGTCAGCCGTCTACCTGTCACTGGGACTGATCATACTGTTGCTGATCATTATCAACATGGTGTTCCTCAATCGGAACACCCGTCTGAGGATGCGTCGTAACACCGGTGAGAAATATGTCATGAAGCAGTTGCGTGACTTCGTCAACCGTTGCGACAACTCGCCGGCAGAGTCGCCGGACGATACGGCAGAAGAGAGCAACCACAGTAAGGCTGCCATGGAGTTAAGCGAACCGTTTGTGAAGATGATGCTGAGTGTTGTTCCGATGGTGCGTGCTGACAAGAACAATGAGCTGAACATCCGTCAGCTGAGTGAGAAGAGTGGGGTGTCAGTGAGGCAGCTCTATCAGCTGATTACGCAGAACATCAATAAGAACCCGCGTCAGCTGTCGCAGCAGTTGCGCCTGAATGAGGCTGCCCGGTTGCTTCGTGAGACAGATAAGTCCGTCGAGCAGATTGCCGAAGAGTCGTCATTCACCTCGCCTGACTATTTCATTGTCTGCTTCCTTCGTAAGTTCAACATGACACCCGTGGAATATCGGCACTCGCTTACTTGAATATCAGTTGCCGATAGCCCACCAGCCGCCATGTCCGTTCTGTCAGGCCTTTGTAGTAGACATAGGCCTGATATTTGTTTTCTGTCTGATAGAATGAACCTTCAATAGGTGTAGACGTCAGGTTCCCGTCTGTACGACGGAGCACATACTGATAGTTATAGTAGCCTTGCTTCTGCCAGATGGCTGCACGGTAGCAGTGGCTTTCGCTGTCATAGCTGAGTGCATAGGTGTCAGGCGAGCTGGCGTCGGTCGTCCATGTGCCGTTGACAAATAGTTGTCCGTCAAACGGAAAGGGGCAACGCAGACAGTAGTTCACCAGTACGTAGTCACTTGTCACATCGTTCTCCCAGTTGTCGCTGTTGCGTATGTAGAAGGCTCCGTCAGCATCTTCGTCGTAGAGATAGTTGCGTCGCAGCTCGTCCTCGAAAGGGTAGGCGTTGAATCTCGTGCCGTCCCATTCCATCCGGTCAATGCCCATGGTGGGGTGGGAAGTGGCCAGCGTCTCAAACTTATGATACTCATTTCCTGCTTCGAAGATGAACTGCCTGTTGTGGCTCCAGCTTAGTCCGTTGCCTCCGGCACTGCGTCCGTCGGGTGCAGGGTTCACGATGGCTCTTTCCCATTGTTGGTTTTGGGTCACAACGGTGTATATCTGTTCCTGCGGCCGGGTCACGTTGAACGAGCCGAAGTTCAGGGCCATGGTGAGCTGCTGATGGCTGAGGTTCACGTCTATGTCCGTATTCGAGCTTACCTCCATGCTCAGGGGCATCAGCTGTTCCACGACCATGAAACGGACTTCGGCAGCCGTCTCTCCCTCTTCATCTATGATGCAGAACTTGTAGTTGCCGCTCAGCTTCAGCTGGGTCTGCTCGTTGGGTATGGATGTGCGGTAGTGTATGTATGGAACGGTTGTGTTGATAGACATCTCATAATCTTCTATCGGCTGGTCGTTGAATCCTTGCAACCATTCCACCTCAAAGAGTTCGCTGCTGTTGCTCCAGTCAGCCTCGCAGTGTTCTACGTGATAGGTGTACTGATGATAGACCTGATCCATCCGGTCAAATGAGATGGAGAGTCGTTCGTCCTGGTCAAGTGTGATGATGGGGGGCGACAGCCAGTCGTTACCGGCCACGACGGTCAGCGTCTTGATGTCGGGTGTGAAGACGCGATGCTGTGCACTGGTGGAGAGACACAGTAACGCTGTGATGAGTGTCACATAGAGCCGCTTCATAGGCAATCAGTTTATATAAACAAAAATCCTGCAACGTCATTGTTGCAGGACTTAGATTGTAGTCGGTAAGGGAATCGAACCCTTATGCCAAGATTGAGAATCTTGTATCCTAACCGTTAGATGAACCGACCGTTAGTTGCTCGCTTGAGAGTACCTTGCGGAAGCTGGGGGATTCGAACCCCCGGTACGGTAACCCGCACGGCAGTTTAGCAAACTGCTGGTTTCAGCCACTCACCCAAACTTCCTTCCCGGTGTTCTTACCGCAGCATTTTCTCTCAAATGCGGTGCAAAGGTAATACTTTTCTTAGACACCTGCAAATTTTTTGGCAATTATTTTTCCTTTTTTCTTATTTCTGCATCTCTTTTCATGAAATCCGGTGGTGAATGGGCAAAATAAAAAGAGGTACAGGTACCTCTTTTATAATAGGAACGCTCTGCTGAGCGTAAAAATGTGAAGCGCTTGCAGCGTGGCGTCAGCGACTTATCCCAAGTATTTCATCAGGATTTTTGCATTGCCGCTGTCGCGCAGTTTGGCAATGCTCTTCTCACGAATCTGGCGCACACGCTCGCGGGTCAGTCCTAACTGGTCGCCGATTTCCTCCAGTCCTTTCTCGTGGCAACCGATGCCGAAGCACTGTGTCAGAATCTGTATCTCGCGTTCCTTCAAAACCTTGCGGAGCACCGTGTTCAGCTCCTGAGCCATTGACTCGTGGTCAACGTAACGGTCTGTGCGGCTGTCGTCGCCGCTGGCCATCACGTCCAGCATGCAGTTGTCCTCACCATCCTGGAACGGTGCGTCGATGGACACGTGGTGACCGTCGGCCATCAGGCTCTGTCCTATCTTCTCTTCGTCCAGATTGGTGGCGGCACTCAGCTCACTCACTGACGGATGACGCTGGTTTTCCTGCTCGAACTTGTTGATCTCATGATTGATCTTGCTGAGCGAACCTACTTGATTGAGCGGCAGACGAACAATGCGACTCTGCTCGGCAATGGCCTGCAGGATGGACTGGCGAATCCACCACACGGCGTAAGATATGAACTTGAAGCCGCGGGTCTCATCAAATTTCTGAGCAGCCTTGATGAGTCCGATATTACCCTCGTCAATGAGGTCGGTCAGCGTCAGGCCCTGATGCTGGTATTGTTTGGCCACGGAAACCACGAAGCGCAGGTTGGCAGTGACGAGCTTGTCTTTTGCCCGCTCACCCTCTATGCCGCCTTTACGGATTTTCTGTGCCAATTCTATTTCCTCATCGATAGAAATCAGCGGAGCGCGGCCGATTTCAACAAGATACTTGTCTAATGCCTCGCTCGAACGGTTGGTAATACTTTTCTGGATCTTTAACTGTCTCATTTCTCTTTTCTCTTCCTTTCTTCGAATTCGTTAACTGCCTGATTGTCAGTCAACTATTAAAAATTATACCCTAAAACGATGCAAAATTACAAAAAATATGAATACGTTGTTCTCCAAAGGCCGACTTTTTATAGTTAAAAATGATTAACGCATGTGCGCGCAAAGGGCTCATACCCGAGAAAACTCGAAAATCTTTTGGTTTTCTACTCACTTCGTCGTACCTTTGCAGCGTGAAAACGAAAGAGATACTCATAAGAGATTATAATTATGCGCTGCCTGATGAGCGCATAGCCAAGTTCCCCATGGCTGAGCGTGACCACTCGAAGCTGTTGCTTTACAAGCATGGTGAGCTGAGTGACGACGTGTTCTATCATCTGCCCGAATACCTCCCGGCGGGGGCACTGATGGTGTTTAACAATACCAAGGTCATTCAGGCGCGTCTGCACTTCCGCAAAGAGGGTAGTGTGGTGCATGGTGTGCAGCGCGAGGGGGCGCTCATTGAGGTGTTCCTGTTGGAGCCGGCGGCACCTGCTGACTACGAGCAGATGTTCCAGACGACGGGCCGCTGCGCTTGGTATTGCATGGTGGGAAACCTGAAGAAGTGGAAGGAAAGCCCGCTGACGCGCCGTTTCACGGTGAAGGGCAGCGATAGCCAGTTCGTGATACGTGCCACCCGTAAGGGAGAGCATGGCACGAGTCAGCTCGTCGAGTTTGAATGGGGACCGGCTGACGGTCCGTCGGCTGACGGTCGTGTGCGCTGTTCCTTTGCTGAGGTGATTGATGCGGTGGGCGAACTGCCCATTCCTCCGTACCTGAACCGTGAGACGCAGGAAAGCGACAAGACCACTTATCAGACGGTATATTCGAAAATCAAGGGCAGCGTGGCTGCCCCGACTGCCGGACTTCACTTCACGGAGCGTGTGCTGCACGACATTGATGCACGTGGCATTGAGCGTGAGGAACTGACCTTGCACGTCGGAGCCGGCACGTTCAAGCCGGTGAAGAGTGAGCAGATTGCTGACCACGAGATGCACACGGAGTTCATCAGCGTGCGCCGGCAAACGCTGGAGCGGCTGATTGCCCACGACGGGCAGGCCATAGCTGTCGGCACCACCAGCGTGCGCACGCTGGAAAGCCTTTACTACATGGGTGTGAAGCTGGCAGCCAACCCGGAACTCAGCGAGGAGGAACTGCATGTCAGTCAGTGGGAACCCTACGAGACGGCCGATGCTGCTGCCCTGTCAGGTGAACCGCTGGCTCCTGTGGAGGCGCTGCGTCACATCGTCAGCTGGATGGACCGTCATGAGCTGACGACACTGCACTCATCAACGCAGATCATCATTGCGCCGGGTTATCAGTATAAGATTGTCAAGATGCTTGTCACTAATTTCCATCAGCCGCAGAGCACGTTGCTCTTGTTGGTCTCGGCCTTCGTCGGTGGCGACTGGCGCCGCATCTATGACTACGCCCTCGGTCATGACTTCCGTTTCCTGAGCTACGGTGACTCATCGTTGCTCATCCCGTAGCAGGTAAAAAGCCGATGGCATCAAACAGAAAAACCGGATGTGCTGTATGATGAAGCACATCCGGTTTCGTTGTTTTGAGGTACCTAGCAGAGTCGAACTGCTCTACACGGTTTTGCAGACCGTTACCTAACCGATCGGCCAAGGTACCTTTTTGCGGGTGCAAAGGTAATACATAAATTCGGTATGACCAAATTTTTTGCTTGTTTTTTTAGGATGGGGCAATCTAAAGGCGCTTTTTTCCTTCTTTTCAGGTGCCACCTTGGGCAGAGTTAGGTGGCACCTAAGTCATAGTTAGGTACCGCCCAACTCCTCTTTATGTACCGCCTAACTCCCCTTCAAGTGCCGTTTGAACGATGTTCATCTGCCGCTTGAGCAGTGTTCATCTGCCGATTGAGCAGTGTTCATCTGCCGTTTGAATCATCTTTTCTTTGCAAAAAATGCCAATAATTGGCAGATTTCTTTGGCGGTTTGCTGAGATTGTATTACCTTTGCACCCGCATTTGGTTCGCTTAGCCGCGATGAAAAGGGAATGGGGTGAGAATCCCCGACTGTCCCGCAGCTGTGAGTTGCCCTTACGACCGATGCAAGCACGATGCCACTGAAGCCCAGTCTTCGGGAAGGCGCTTGCGATCGGGGCAACGAAGTCAGAAGACCTGCCAACATGCTGAAGAGTAGAGAGCTTACCGCCTCGTGGGTTAGGCGGCTCAAAAAAGCAAAGATGATGAAAAGATTGTGTGTTTTTGCGGGATTATGCTTGATGTCGGCTGCTGCGCTGGCACAGGTGAATCGTGCTGATACGGCCGACGCGCACCATCTGGACGAGGTGCAGGTGGTTGACAGCCGTCGCCAGCATGTGGTGACGTCGACGGCACCGCTGCACGTGCTCGACCGTGGCGACATGCTGCGGCTGGGTGTGGTCGATATGGCCGACGCGCTGCACCGTCTGCCCGGCATCACGCTGCGCGACTACGGTGGCGCCGGCGGCATGAAGACCGTCTCCGTGCGCGGCTTCGGGGCGAAACACACAGGCGTCAGCTACGACGGGGTCATGCTCTCAGAGTGTCAGAGCGGCGAGATTGACCTTTCGCGCTATTCGCTCGACAACGTGGGCTCAATCTCGCTCATCGTCGGCGACAATGATGACATCTTCATCCCTGCACGTCAGGCCTCCACGCCTGCCACGGTGAACATACAGACCCTGCGCCTGCCGACCGACGACCTGCAACCGCATCTGACCACACAGCTGAAGTTCGGCTCCTTCGGTTACGTCAGCCCCTTCGTGAAGTATGAGCAGAACGTGAACGACCGCTTCGCTTTCTCTGCCATTGGTGAGTACACCTATGCCGAGAATGACTATCCCTACACCATCAAGAACGGCGTAGAGACCATCAGCGACCGGCGCAACAACAGCCGCATGAACAGCGGTCACGGCGAACTGAACTTCATCTGGAACATCAACACGCATAACCGGCTGACGGGTAAGGTCTATTACTACGACAACGATCGCCAATTGCCCGGACAAGTGTTCTACTACTCCAACACGAGCCGTGAGACGCTGCGCGACCGCAATTTCTTCGGTCAGCTGCTGTATCAGACGCACTGGGGAGAGCAGCTGTCGCTCAAACTGAACGGTAAGTTCAACTGGACGGCGTCACTCTATGACGATGGAGTGGTGGCCAGCCAGATTACCGACGGTGACTATTATCAGCGCGAAGTGTACGGGTCGGCTGCTCTGCTGTATCTGCCTGACAGTCATTGGGCGTTTGACTATTCGCTGGATTATTCCTTTAATAATCTGAACAGCACGCTCGACACGGATGTGCGCCCTTATCGCAACACCGTTTTGCAGTCGGCTACGGCCAAATATCGTGATGAGCGGCTGACGGTGATGGCACGTCTGTTTTATTCGCTTTATTTGAACGGAGCCAAGGACGGTGCCGCTGCTGACGACATGCGGCGTCTGTCGCCTTCTCTCAGCCTGTCCTACCTGCTGTTCCCTCACTTCCGCGTGCGCGCATCCTATAAAGAAATCTTCCGTGCCCCGACGTTCAATGAAAACTATTTCTTCCACTACGGCTCCAAGGACCTGAAGCCTGAGCGCACAGAGCAGCTGAACCTTGGGCTGACGTGGGACGGCGAGGTCGGGAACACCAGCGTGCAGGCCACGCTCGACGGCTATTACAATACGGTGAAGGACATGATTGTAGCGATTCCTTACAATATGTTCGTCTGGAATTGCATCAACGTCGGCAAGGTCCGTGTGCTGGGTCTTGATGCCACTCTGCGCGGCAGCCACCGCCTCAGTGCACAGCATGTGCTGACGCTGTCGGGCTACTACAGCTATCAGCGTGCGCAGAACCGCACGAATCAGGAATCTCTTTATTATAATAACCAGATAGCCTACACCCCTGAGCACAGCGGTTCGCTGACGCTCGCGTGGGAAAATCCGTGGGTGAACCTTTCAACCCATCTGACCGCCGTCAGCGAGCGCTGGAGCACGAACGAGCATCTGGACGGCACACGGGTCAAAGGCTATTACGACTGGGGGGCAACGGCCTACCGTGATTTCCGCTTAGGCAAAGGCATGGCCGAAGTGCGCTTCGACCTCAAGAACCTGACCGACAGACAATACGAGATTGTGGGCAGCTACCCCATGCCGGGAATCAGTTATCAAGTTTCACTTCATTATAAATTTTAAACAAAACAAACAGAAATGAAAAAGTATCTTTTAAGTTTCGCAGTATTGATGATGGGCACAGCCCTCTTTACTGCTTGTGACAATGAGGACGATGGTCCAATCATCAAGCCTGTTGATGTCTCTAACGGTGTGTTCATCGTGGGTTCTGGTAACACACGTGCCAACATCGATGGTAATGTCAGTTACATTAACTATGCGACGGGTGCAGTCGTGTCAAATGCCTTCCAGGCTGCCAATGGCAAGTCTGTCGGTAAGACTGCCAACTACATTGAGCAGTATGGTAACAAGCTCTACATCGTGGTTGATCGTGAGGCTACCATCTGGGTATGCGACAAGCAGACTCTGAAGGTTGTCAAGCAGATCAGCACCACCGACCTGCTGGGTGCTACTGATGGTCTCAGCCCCCGTGCAGCCATTGGTCACGATGGCAACCTGTACTTCACCTGCTACGGTAACAGTACCAATGGTGGTAATGGTGTCGTGGCTGTTGTTGACACTGTTAACTTTGCCAAGAAGACCACTTACACGGTCGGTTCTTATCCCGACGGTCTGACCATTGCTAACGGCAGCATCTACGTGGCTAACTCTGACTACGGTAACGTCAAGAAAGCTTCCATCTCGAAGATTGACCTCACATCGGGCAACGTTGCCACCATCACGGATGATATTATCACCAACCCCATGCAGATTCTGGCAGTTGGTACCGATGTCTATTATCTGGACTATGGTACGTATGATGCCAGCTGGAACCAGACGGGTGCCGGTGTCCGCAAGATTACGGCTGCCGGTGCTGTGTCGAAGGTGGTCGACGGAACTGCTTTCTGCTCAGACGGTAAGACCATTTACACCGTCTATGCTCCTTACGGTGGCGACGGCACACATTATTATAAGTATGACGTTGCTACTGGTTCGAAGACCGAGTGGACTCCTGCTGACATCTTCAGCCCCGCAGTGATTGCAGCTGACCCCATTACCGGCAACATCTTCATCGTTTCTTATCAGCAGAACCCTGAGACGGGTTATGCAGGCTATGCACTGCCTTCATACACCAATCAGTATGATGCACAGGGTAAGCTCGTCAAGAAGTATGAGGGAACGGCCACTGGTCCTATCTCTGTTGTATTCAACACGGGTGTAAAGTATGTTGAGGAGTAAGCCTTTTACCGCTTTATCCGTATTATTTACCGTTGTTGTCGCCTTGGCTTCGTGTCGAGGCGGCAACAATGCTTCTTCGCCTGAGGGCGGGGGAGACACGTTGCAGCTGAAATATTCGTCGCTGCTCACGGTCGTTGACCATGACGGTTACTCCGTGGCCACTATCCGTAACCCATGGAAGGAAGGCAAGACGCTCCACACCTACGTGCTGGTGCCGAAGGACCGTGAACTGCCTGCAGCACTCCCCGAGGGAACGCTGCTGCGCACACCCATCAGCCGCGCTGCCGTGTTCACCACGGTGCACTGTTCGCTCCTCATGACGTTGGGCTGCGGTGAATGCATTGTGGGAGTTGCTGATTCCAAGTATGTCAAGATTCCTTGGATTCACGAGCAGCTCGCACAGGGACGCATCGTTGACTGCGGCAACGGCCTGAATCCCGTGGTGGAGAAGATCATGGACATCAAGCCTGACATCATCATGCTCTCTCCGTTTGAGAACTCCGGCGGCTACGGCAAGGTGGAGGACATCAACATCCCTATCGTTGAGTGCGCCGAGTACATGGAGGACTCACCGCTGGGGCGGGCTGAGTGGATGAAGTTCTACGGTCGGCTCTATGGTCAGGCACAGCGTGCTGACAGCCTCTTCGCCGTGGTCGATAGCAGCTATCAGTCACTTCGTGCACAGGCTCAGCAGGTGCCGCAGGGACGTTCGGTGTTGATGGATAAGATTGTAGGCAGCACGTGGTACATGCCCGGCGGTCATAGCACGCTGGGACAGATGATTCAGGACGCTGGCGCACGCTATCCTTGGGCTGATGATGACCACAGTGGCAGCCTGCCGTTGCCCTTCGAGACCGTGCTGGAGAAGGCTGGTGAGTGTGATGTCTGGCTCTATCGTTACAGCAGTGACCACACCATGACGCTGGCCGAACTGCTCAGCGACCATCGGGGCTACGACCAGCTGAAGGCATTTCGCACCGGTGAGGTGTATGGATGCAACGTCGAGGCTTCCTTGTTCTACGAGGAATCACCCTTCCGTCCCGACCTGTTGCTGGCTGATTTCATACAAATTGTGCATCCTGACATAACAAATCTGCCTCCGCTGCGTTATTATAAGAAACTGTAGTTGTGAGTGGAGAGTAGAGAGTAGAGAGTGGAGAGAGGAGAGAGAAGAGAGGAGAGAACCGCAATGAAGAAAGGAACATTATATTGCTTGGCATTGGGACTGTTGGTGCTTGTGCTCTTTGCCTTGAATCTGGTCAAGGGAAGCATTGACATTCCGTTGGCTGATGTGGTGCGCATCATCATGGGTGATGTGGCTGACATCAAGCCCTCTTGGCAATACATTGTGCTGGAGTCGCGTCTGCCTCAGGCACTCACTGCCGTGCTCTGCGGTGCGGCGCTGGCTGTCAGCGGTCTGATGTTGCAGACGGCTTTCCGCAATCCGTTGGCAGGTCCCAGCATCTTCGGCATCAACAGCGGTGCTGGGTTGGGCGTGGCACTTGTCATGTTGCTGCTCGGCGGCTCGCTCAATGTGGGCGCCGTCTCTGTGAGTGGCTTCGTGGCAGTGTTGCTGGCTGCCTTTGTCGGTGCCTTAGGCGTGATGCTGCTCATCTTCTTCTTCTCTACGCTTGTCCGCAATAACGTCATGCTGCTCATCATCGGCATCATGATCGGTTACATCAGTAACTCAGCTATCTCGCTGCTCAACTTTTTTGCCACCGACGAGGGCGTACGCTCCTACATGGTCTGGGGCATGAGCACCTTTGGCGGTGTGTCCATGAAGATGATGCCCGTCTTTGCCCTCATCACCATCGCCGGGCTTTTCGGGTCGTTGCTGCTCATGAAATCACTTAACGCCCTGACTCTCGGCGACCGTTATGCTGAGAATCTGGGCGTCAACATCCAGCGTGTGCGTAATTGGCTGCTCTTTGTCACGGGCGTTCTGACAGCCGTCACCACCGCCTTCTGCGGTCCCGTGGCGTTCATCGGTCTGGCCGTGCCCCACATTGCGCGTCTGCTGCTCACTACCGATAATCACCGTTGGCTCATGCCCGCCACCATGCTTTGCGGCGCCGTCGTCGCACTGCTGTGCAGCGTCGTCTGCGTGCTGCCCGGCGAGTCGGGTGTCATTCCGCTCAACGCCGTTACTCCGATTATCGGTGCTCCTGTCATCATCTACGTCATCGTCAAGGAACGTAGGGGATAAGACTTATAACTCTTTGATTCTTATTAATATCCGGGATTCTGCTGAAGTCCGGTGTTGAGGGCCATGACGTCAGCCGGAATGGGATAGACGGAGGTGTGGCCGTCGCTTTCATCGATGGCGTCCGTTTCCGTGTAGAGTGACTTGTACTGGCCGAAACGGATGAGGTCTTGACGGCGCCAGCCTTCCCAGCACAGTTCCAGCAGGCGCTCATCGAGCAGGTTCTGCAAGGTGCAGGGCCGCGGCTCCATGCCGGCACGCCGACGCACCAGATCAAAGTCCGCCTGACCGTCGTCACCCATGCGCAGCTTGGCCTCGGCACGCATCAGCAGCGCGTCGGCATAACGGAAGAGCACAATGTCGTTGTCCATCAGCTTGCCGTCCTTCGGAGCGTTCTTGTCCACCTCGTACTTCTTCATGCGTGCACCTGCAGTCTCCACATATTCCGTTCCGCTGATGTCAATGGCAACAGCCCAAGGGCGATAGACCAACGGCTCTCCCGTGCGGTCGAGAACAGTCTGACCGTTCAGGTCGGTCACCGTGCCGGCATAATAGCAGAGGTCGAAGCGGCGGTCTTGCTCTGGGGTGTCGTAGCCGAATACTTGCAGCACACGTGTGGTGGCGCACGAACCGTTCTCTGCGGTGAAGCCGTAGGCTGCTGCATGCCGATAGTGGTAGGAACGGTAGAGGTTCTGCTGCTGATTCAGGTAGAGGTTCTTGTCCATGGGAATCGTGAAGATGTTTTCCTTGGATGTCTCGTTGTAGACGATGAAGTTGGCGGCGTAGTCCGTTTCAAGCTCATAGCTTAAAGCCTCCAGTCTGTTGCAGTAGTCAATGCACTTCCCGTAGTAGCCCTGTGCCTCGGCTGACTCGCTGCCAATGCCATTGTAGACGGAGGCATTGAGCATCAGCTTGGCTAGCACGAAGAAGCAGACCGGGCGCGTGATGCGTCCGTAGTAGTCGCCTTCACGGGTGCTGTTGTTGTCGGTGAGGTAGGGCAGTGATGCCTCCAGCTCGCTCACGGCAAAGCGGAACAGGTCAGCACGCTCTGATTGCTGTACTTCGTTCATCGACACGTCGGTACTGGTGATGAGCGGTACGCGCCCGAAGAGGTCAATCAGGTACCAGTAGTACATGGCACGCAGTGCACGCACCTCTGCCTTGTAGCTCAGCAGCTGGTCGTCGGTGAGCAGCTGTTTGTTCGCGTCGAGCGTCTCGAGTGAACGGTTGCAGAGGGTGATGACCTTGTATAGGTATATCCATGCATTTTTAGGCAGGTCGTGACCGGCTGCCCATGAGTGTTTATACATAGCCTGCCACAGTCCGCCGTCGTACCAGTCGCCGCCGCGGGTAGGCAGCATGGCCTCGTCGCTGCCGAAGGTCTGCAGGTCGTAGACACCGCGGCAGGTGCCTTGCAGTCCTTGTCCGTCGGTGTTGCCCCCGATGTAGTTATACAGCGTAGCTACGGTGTTCTGGTAGAGTGTCTGGGCTGATGTGTAGCCCAATTGCTCCTCTATCTGGCTTTTGGGCTGCTCGTTGAGTGAGCAGGCCGTAAGGGCAGCGCAGACAACGGCGGCAGTGATGCAGCACGCCAGGCTGCCGAAGGAACGTTTATGAAAGAGTAGGGTAGTCATTGTCTTCTATTTTAATCTTCAATCTTCAATCTTCAATTTTCAATCTTCAATCTCTCAAAACTGTATACTGACTCCCACGGTGTAGGACCGGTAGACGGGGAACGTGCGCTTATCGTCGATGCCGAGTGTAGCATTGACGATGCTCGAATTGATCATCGGGGTCAGTCCTGAGTAGGAGGTGATGGTGGCCAGATTGTTCACCGAGCACGACAGGCGCAGGTTCTTCACATAGCGTGAGCGCAGCGGCACGTTCCATCCCACGGTCACGTAGTCAATGTTGACGTAGTCACCACGTTCCAACCAGTAGTCGCTGATGGTCTGGTCCTGAATGTTCTGTTCGGGCGCTCCCTGCATCACGTTGTAGTTAGGCAGCGAGAGCATGTTCATGTAGCTCAATGCCGTGCCGTTGTATATCTTGTGCCCGAAGGCACCGTTCATCTGCATGGTGATGTCCCATTGCTTGTAACGCAGTGAAATGTTGGAGCCCATCATGGCTTTCGGTGTGGCTTGTCCGCAGATGTAGCTCTCGCTGCTCACGTCGTAGCTGTATGAACCGTCAGCGTTCTTGACGAGTCCGTTGCAGTGCGGCATGTAGAACACGCCGAGCGGCTGCCCCACTATCTGTGACACCACGTCGCTGGCACCGTGGAACCCGGCTCCGCTCAGGGCGCTGATGCCTGCTATCTGCGGCGCTGTCAGGTATTCGCCTTGGTAGTATCCGTTCAGTGTCACCAGCTTGTTGCGCTCGAAGGTCCAGTTCATGTTGATGTTCAGCTCCATGTCATGCTGACGCAAGGGGGTGATGCTGAAGCCAATCTCCAGACCACTGTTGCGCATCTTGCCGAGGTTGGCTAACAGCTTGTTATAGGTGAACGGCGGCACGCTCACGTCGTAGTTGTAGAGCATGTCGTTGGTATGTGAAGCGTAGAAGTCCACCGTCAGTGCGATGCGGTTGTCCCAGAAGCTGGCGTCCATGCCGATGTTGAACGTCCGCTTGATTTCCCACTTTAGGTCGGGGTTGGCGTTGCGTATGATGCCCAGTGTGGTGACCGGCGTGCCACCCATGGAGACGATACCGTTCGGCTGAATCAGCTGGAGTGACATGTAGGAGTCGATGCCGCCCAGATTACCGCTGATGCCGTAGCCGGTGCGCAGTTTCAGGTTGTTCACCCACGTCAGCGGCTTCATCCACTCCTCGTCGCTCACTATCCATGCGCCGCTGATGGAGGGGAAAAAGCCCCAGCGGTTGTTGCGTCCCACCTTCGACGAGGCATCCAGTCGGGCATTGGCAGTCAGCGTGTAACGGTTGTCGTAGACGTATTGTGCATGTAGCAGGAACGACTCCATGTGAGCGTCAATGGTCTGCGACCCTGTGCCTTCCCAAGGGCGGACAGCACCGGCAGACAGGTTGTCGTAGCCGAAGGCATCTGTCGAGAAGTTGGTTGCCGTGGTGTAGAATCCCTTGCGCTTCTCGCTCTGTGCCTCTGCCAAGGCTAACAGATCGAGTGTTGAGCGCTGGGTGTTGAGCGTGTAGGCCAGTGCAATGTGCCCCAGCAGCTCTTCGGTCTTGGTGTTGGCACGGTAAGCCTCGCCGTGGCTCCACACGATGGTGGGGTAGTAGTACGCTCCGTCGATGGTGTTGTACGAGTAACTGCCGAAGCCTGTCAGCGTCAGACCGTAACCCAGCTGGACGGTCGTCTTCAGGTGAACGTTGAAGTGGGCGTTGTCTTCGTCGTCCTTCATTTCAAGCAGCGAGTTGGGGTTGTTGATCCACAGCGCTTCCGTCACCTGATGATAGCTGCCGTCGCTGTTTTTCCCGTTGGGGAATGTGGGATTGAACGTCGCTGCCGAATAGAACAGCTTTTGCTGGAAAGGAATGTTATTGTTGCGTTGCAGCGACCCGAACACGCCGAGGTCCACCTTCAGCTTTCGGTCGAAAGCAAGTTGCGTGACGTCGAGCTTGGCAATGTAGTTGCGGTAGTTGTTGGTCTTGATGACCGTCCTGTGGTCCATCATGCCTATTGATGCACGGTAGTTGGCAGTCTCGTTGCCCCCACCGAAGGCAATGTGGTGATTCTGCACGAAGCCGGTGCGCGTGATGGCATTGGGGAAATCGGTGTCCTGTCCCAAGTCCATGATGCTCATGCCCATCGCGCGTGCCGCTTGCCGGAACTGGTCAGCGTTGAGCATCTCAATGTTCTTGTAGATGGACTCAAAGCCGATGGTGCCGTCGTAGGCGATATGGAACTGCTCACCCTTGCCTTTCTTGGTCTGCACCTGAATGACACCCGCAGCACCACGGCTACCATACTGTGCCGTTTCTGAGGCGTCCTTCAGAATGGTGAAGCTCTCAATGTCAGCAGGATAGATGGTTGAAAGCGTGGCCAAGTCACTCGACACACCGTCAATGATGACCAGCGGGTCGTTGCCGCCCGTCAGCGACGTCGTTCCCCTGACGCGCACGGCGTTGATCATGGCTTCATGATTACCGTCCGTCTGCACCTGCACACCAGCCGCCTGACCGCTCAGGGCATCCAGCGAGTTCGTCACCAGACCTCGTTTCATTCGTTCTTCGCCGACCTTGTCTACTGCACCGGCCAGATGACGTTCGTTACCCTTGGTGTAGCCGATGCTTACCTGCGTGGTGTCATTGCTCTGTGCCACGCCGTTCACATGGGCCGCGATAAGGATCGTTAGCAATATAAGTAGTTTTTTCATACGGAGAGATGGGTTATTCTGTTGCAAAGATAAAGAAATATTTTCAAATACCTTGTCTTTCTTTTGGAAATCTCACAAAAAAGTTATACCTTTGCACGCGCTTTCCTTTCAAGGGCAAAGCGTTTGAGAGTTCAGCAGTGTCGGTTCCGTAGCTCAGTTGGATAGAGCAACAGCCTTCTAAGCTGTGGGTCTTGGGTTCGAATCCCAACGGAATCACACTTTTTTACTCTTTGAAATCTTCCGCTGCCATATCCAATCTTCCCGATTGCATTGGCATTTCTTTTGCCTTGTGTTTAGACGTTTCTCTCACCATCGGTGTATAGGCTTCGATGA
Organism: Prevotella sp.; assembly: GCA_017467705.1. Classification (GTDB taxonomy): domain Bacteria; phylum Bacteroidota; class Bacteroidia; order Bacteroidales; family Bacteroidaceae; genus Prevotella. The sequence goes on from JAFUSC010000016.1 coordinate 27,845, forward strand.
TGTGTCTCCAGTCGTTCTGGCTCATACCGGGATACCGCTCGCCGAACTTTTTTATGACTTCAACCTGCAACTCACCATCACTGATGCCAGCATCCATGTGCAGTCTATCAAATATGAGGTTTCGCACATCTCTGTCGTCTTCAACATGTTGTAATTTACGAAGTTCTAATAAAACCATACTTGTCGTGTCACTGACCATTCTAATGATTATATTGCAGAAGTCTTCCTTAAATCCTTCATTTTGCTGGTATTCCCTATAAAGCGACATATCAGCAGAGCGCTTCTTACGGACAATGCCATCGATAATCTTCCGCATCAGCTTGTTAACAGCTTCTTGGTCAGGATTACCCACTACCAGTTGTTGATAGTCCTTGTTCTCTGCCACGGCTTTTGTTATACTGAACAATTTTGCTTTCTGGTCATCAGGAGAGGCGTCCCAACCTTTAAACCAGCGCTCGTTAAACTCTTCCAGTATCACATCCAGTGGCGACTTAGGCTCTTCTTCGTTATTACCTGCATTGACCATGACGGGCTTGTTGGGGTCAACGGCTGTTTCTCCTGCATCCAGTCCGATAGTCTCGTTCAATGCGGTGCGGCGCAGCCCGTAGGTGTTCAAGTCAACATAGTCCAACAGGTCCTTAATCTCTTCGCCTGTACTGTCAACATGCAGTTCGGGTATCAGATAGCGCAGATACCAGAACAGCTTTTCCCAATCTGCCACCTCGTAATCTAATATGGCGGCTACTCGGCTATATACCCTGACGAACTGCTTACACTTCATCTTGAAGTCCGCCTTACCATTATCAGCCCATTCTATTTCTTGGTCGAATCGTTCAACGGCAGCATCCAGAATAGGTGCCCATTCGCTGGCTTCTGCTCCGTGAATATAGAGTTCCACAAACTCATTCACCTCGTCCATATCAAAGACGCCCATTTGCAGCATGGCAGTTTTCAGTTGGTGCAACACATTTACATCAGTTGCACCTGACAGCGTTGTCATCGTGAAGAAGGGATCAAAAGCTTCCTTCATGCTGTCTGTGCTGTTATAGAAGTCCATGATGAAGAGGTCTTCACTCAACTTGTTCAGTTCCGGTGCTGCCCTATTCAAGCGTGAAAGTGCTTGAACTGCCAATACACCGTCAAGAGGTTTGTCAATATACATCGCACAAAGCTTGGGTTGGTCAAAGCCTGTCAGATATTTATTGGCTACCACCAAGATACGGTTCTCGTCCTTCTCAAACTCCTCTGCCGTCTTCGTTTCGGGGAATCCGTTAATGCCTGCCTCGGTATAATCTACACCTTTGATGGTCTTGGTACCAGAGAAGGCTATCAAAATTCCGTAAGGCAGTTTGCGCTCTTTGGCGATGGCCTGCAGTTCGTTGTAATAACAGATGGCGCACTCTATATCCTTCGTCACTACCATCGCCTTTGCTTGGCCTTTCAGTTTGTGGTTCCGATATATCTTGGCATCGAAGTGGTCCAACATCACCTCAGCCTTTGCCTTGATAGTCTTGGGATCACGCTCTACCAAACGACGGAGCATCTTCTGGGCCTTGTCGTTGTTATATTGCGGATTATCTTCAATGCTCTTGGTCAGTTCATAATAACTCCTGTACGTGGTATAGTTGGATAGGACGTTGAGAATAAAACCTTCTTCGATGGCCTGCTTCATACTATACAGGTGGAAGGGATAAAACTTGCCGTCCGAATGTTGAGTGCCAAAACGCTCCAGCGTCTCTTTCTTTGGCGTGGCAGTAAAGGCGAAATAGCTACAGTTCGAGCTCATCTTCCTGTCTTTCATCAGTTTCATAATGAGGTCGTCGGTTTCTTCCACCTCGTCTTCGTTTCTTTGCACGGCCTTGTTCACGCTATCGGCAGCAATTCCGCTCTGACTGCTGTGCGCCTCGTCAATGATGATGGCAAAGTTATGGTCGCTCACATCACTGATGGCATTACACATAAAGGGGAACTTCTGTATCGTTGTAATGATGATACGTTTTCCCTGCTCAATAGCCTGTTTCAGTCCTGTCTTGTTCGGGTTGCTACCTGAGTCAGCACAATCGGCATGAGCCACAATCTTGTCGCTCTGTCCGAAAGCCTTGATGTTATCGGTTATCTGCTTGTCCAGCAGCTTGCGGTCGGTCACCACGATGACGCTGTTAAACAGGGCCTCGTCCAGTGCCTTGGCTCTGACGGCATCCATCGATTGCGGACACGTCTTGATGAGCTTGAACGCCAACCATGTCAGCGAGTTCGACTTACCGGAGCCTGCTGAGTGTTCTATCAGGTAGGTCTTGCCAACACCCACACGGGCGGCATCTTCTTCCAACTTGGTCACTACGTCCAACTGGTGGTAACGGGGGAATATCAGTTTCTTGGCATTCTTCATAATATGCGGCACCTTCTTCTGTGTCTTTGCTTCACCATAATCGAACAGCACATAGTTCATAATGATGTCGGCAACGGTGTCTTTCTGCAACACCTGTTCCCACAGATAGGCGGTCTTGTAACCGTCGGGGCTGACGGGATTGCCTGCACCCTGTCCTAATGGCAGTCCTTTGTTGAAGGGCATGAAGTAAGTCTTGTCCAATGCCAGACGGGTGGTGAAGAACACATCATTCTTGTCCACGGCGAAGTGGGCCAGACAACGCCCGTAGCTTAGCAGCGTGTCCTTCGGGTCACGCATCTTGCTCCTGTACTGCTCCTGTCCGTCGTACTTTGCTGTTTGGTGGGTCCAAGGGTTCTTCAGCTCAAAGGTGAACAGGGGGATGCCGTTCACGTAGAGCACCATGTCCAGTTCCTCGCCGGGATGTGACAGCGAGAAGGTCTGTTGGCGTGTCAGCGAAAACTGGTTCTGGCGATATTTCTGCTTGGAGATATCGCTGTCGGCGGCTGACGGTTTTGGGAAAAATAGTTTTAGCTTGATGTTGTCAATGTCTAATCCTTCGCGCAACACCTTGATCACCCCAAAGGTCTCTATCTCCTTCGACAGCAGTCGGGGCAATTCTGTGTGCAGGTCCTTCCCCTTGTGCTCTTTCAGCACGTCGCCTTGCGTCTGCTCCAAGAACGACCACAGGCGGCGCAAGTCCAGAGCATATTTCTTGTCCATGTCCTTGGGCAGTCCCCAATAATAGTGACCGTCGCCGGGTTGCTGGGCTTCCACGTCTGTCAGCCCTGCCGCCTCGCGCTCTTCCCGTGTCGTGCCGACAAGTGCTTTTTCTATCTGCCACTCAAAGGCCTGTTCGTTTGTCTTGCTGAAACTCATATCTCTTAATCGGTTTGTTCATAATAATAGGAATAGTCAATGCCCTTCATGAAAATCTCGCGGTCGTCGATGCGGTCAGTCAAAGCGTGCTTTAGTAATTTGCGAATCCTGCTACTATCTGTACTATGGGTTGCTATCATCGCATCAAGGTATTCACGTTTGTCTATCTTGCTCCAATCCACGCATAGTTTCAGCCGTTTCTTGAAAATCATGTCGAGCCAGATGCGCGTACTGCGCCCGTTGCCTTCCATAAATGGATGGGCTGCGTTCATTTCAACATACTTATCTACAATCTCATCAAAGGTAGTTTCAGGCATTGCCTCCACATTCTTTAGGTAGCCGTGCAGGTGCTCTGCCAGACAGAACAGGGTATTGCCCTTCGCAATTGTTTTCGTACGTATCTTGCCTGCGAAATCATAGAGCCCGCCAAACAGATAAGCATGGATTTGCTGCAAGGCCTTCACTGTGCCCACGTCCTTGTCAGCAACGAGGTTGCTTTCCCATAGGGTGTAGGCTTTCTTCCGACTCTTTCCGTCTATGGTGTTGTCGCTGTAGGTGAACCAATCAAGGAATTCTGCCGTTTTCTTACTGGGAATGACCTTTACCACTTCTATTATGTCATCTTGTGAGAAGCAGTCGGTGGCATATTTCTTGCCGTCAGCAGAAGAGAGCTTCAGTTGACTACATTTTGTAGTCAACTCGTTGTTCTCTTTCTTCAATCTTGTTTTCAGCACGCTCCAATACTTTCGTGGATTGGGACTTTCCGTTATTGCCCCAACAATATCAACCACGGAGAACCACCATTTGGACTGTTCTTCATCCCAAATGGCCCTGACCTTATGGTCTTTATAGAATCTGAATGATTGTTTGCTCATACCACTTCCACTTTTCCTGTTACTACATCGTTGATGATAATCTGCTTGCGCTCCTGGAGGAGGGAAATTTGCTTCTCAGATTGGTTAATAGCATTATCAATTTTGGCAGTCCTCTTTGAAAGACAATCCACAATCGCCATCTGTTCTCTTAAAGGAGGTATTGGCAGTTTTACAGAATTCAAATTCGCTTGACTTAATTTCGGCTGTGCCGAACCCGTTATGAACAATGTGTAATCAGCCGCTTCCATCACATAGGCCATAAAATCATAGTCATCTCGAATAGGTTTCAAAATATGGGCATGATTATTTACCCAGAATTTTCCTTCGGCCTTGTAGATAAGTGGCAAATTCCTAAGCAATAGATTGGCTCCATCCTCGCCAATGAGAAGTACTTTGTCATCTACATTATAAAAGTCTATCTTGTCAATGACACCTGATGCTCCATAATAATCATATTGAGGATTATTACGAGATCTTTGGTCGGCAGTAATTGGCATTCTCAATTTGTCAAGATTAAAAAATAAATGTCGATACTGCATTAGTTTCCAATGTTCAGGAATCTCCCCAATCCAATCCACGCCGCTGGGTTTCATTTTGACGTTGGGGTCGAGACCTTTAGTGACAGCATTATTGATGATGATTTGCTTGCGTTCATTCAGCAGGTCTATCATTTTCTGCTGCTGGGCTATGGCAGCGTCAATCTTTGAGGTGGCGGCATCAAGGTAATTGGCGATTGTATTCTGCTCATTTGCTTTAGGGAATGCAAAAGGCAGATTAAGAATATATCCAATATCAGCTCTTGGCATTTTTGCACCATAGGTTGAAGCATCTACGGTGTTTATGAATACTTTAGAAAGCAACACATATTGAAAATATTTCGGACAAGGAACATTAGTGAAGACAATGAATTCACTTGAACATGCGGCTTTTTCCTTGACTATCATAGCCTTTGCTAAATAGGGGCGAAGCTTCCCAAAAAGTACATCATAAGGGTTGCATTCTATTGCCTGCTCTTTATCATATTCGCCGTCCGTTTCAATCCATCGTCCAGTAAAACTCTCAACGTTTTCAAGACCTATATATTTTGTTGAAGCATCATTGGCCTTCTTTCTTGAAGATGAAACATAATATTTTAGTTTGACACACTCCCAATGACTCGGAATCTCCCCGAGCCATTTCACGCCACTGTCTTTATATGAGTCGTATCGCTTCATGCTTTAATCTTATTGTTTACACCGAACTTATCCTGCACTTTATCCTGCACTTTATCCTGTGGTTTATGCATTTACAATTTCCCAATGTCCTCCTTTTGTCCCTACACGTAGCAACAAGCCTTGCTGTTTCATTGCAGAGAGGATTCTTTCACATTGACGTTTGGTCACACCAAGTATTTCGGCTAATTGGGGAGTGGTGATGGTTGGCGTATTGCGTATCACATTCAGAATCTTCTTCTCTCGATTACCGACATTATTACCGACGTTATTACCGACATTTCCCCCGACGTTATTACCGACATTCTTCAGTTCTTCCCCTTGATGCGCTTTAAGGGTTTTGTAGATTTCTCTTAGCATAAAGTCGATGAAAGGCCCGGACTGGCCGGCGTTGGTACTGGCCGTGATAGCATCATAGTAAGCCTGCTGATTAGCATATACCATATTCTCCACTGGCAGATGCTCGAACAGCGGATGTAGTTTGCCGAGTATCAGCGACTGCCAAAGGCGACCCGTACGGCCATTGCCATCAATAAAGGGGTGGATGAACTCGAACTCGTAGTGGAAAACGCAAGAGCGGATGAGCAGATGATCCTTGGCGTTCTTGAGCCAGTTGAAGAGGTCGCCCATCAGCATCGGCACCCTGTCGGCCGGTGGTGCCAGATGAACCAAGCCTTTCTCGCCGAACACGCCGACGCCACCACGACGATAGCGGCCTGCATCGTCAACCAATGCCTGCATCATCACGCTATGCGCTTTCAAGAGGTCTTTCTCTTTAAAAGCATCCAACGAAGGATAAAGCTCGTAGGTGGCAATGGCGTTCTTCACCTCCTGTATCTGACGGATGGGAGCCACGACGGTCTTTCCGTCAAGAATATCGCGCACCTGACCTTCGCTCAGCGTGTTGCCTTCGATAGCCAGCGACGAGTGGATGGTCTTGATGCGGTTGGCCTTGCGCAGTCGCAGGCCGTCCTCTTGCTCCAGACGGATGGCATAACGCTCTATCTGACCGGATATTTCGGCTATCAGGTTAATAGCCTCGGCACTCACCGTGAATGGTGGTACGTATGTGGGTTCTGCTTTTTTTGCCATAGTTCTTTTACAGATTATCAAAGAGTGACTGAATGAAGCCCTGGCTCTGAGCATCGAGCTGGCGGATGTCACGTTCGTTCTCTTCGAGGGTGCGCAGCGGGGCGGGCTTGTAGAAATACTTGTTGAACGAAATCTCGCAACCGATCTTCGTCTGTGGCAGGCTGATCCATGCGTCAGCCACGTAGGGGCGGACCTCGTGCAGGAAGTACTCATAGATGTCTTCCTTGACGGGAATCTTCTCCGTGTCGCGCAGGTCGCTGTCAGGCTCGTACTCCACGTGGGTGCCTTTGCCGGTTGGTGTATAGCCGTAATCAGCCAGCAGCGAATCGTTAATACCATACACATCGGCCAGCGCAGTCAGGTCGCCGCTGCTGGCTTTGTGCTCTTTCTTAATGACTGGAGCAGCCTCCGGGTCTGTTTCGCTCATGGTGCGGGCAACAGTTTTCAGTTGGGCGGCTGTTGCCCCTAACTTTTGCTCCTTGTTGGCCTTCTCCATCTTGTCAGCAAACACGTTGTAGTCCATATAGACATCGGTGCCAATAACTTTCATCAGGCTTTGAGCCGTCTGCATCAGGTCGCGGCGGGCCTTCCACTCCTTTATGCTGATGAGTTTCTGTAGTTTCTTGTCCGTCAGCTTGATGTCGTTGTCGTTCAGATATTTCTTGATGGCGGGCACCTCTTCGTCAAGCCCCTCAAACACCCGTTCGCCGTAGGTCTGATAAAGCCATTTGGAAAGTTCCGTCTCGCCTTTGTCGTAGAGCAGCTCATCTATTTTCAGTGCATTAAACTGACTGCGCAGGCGTAGGGGACGCTCAATCGTCACATTGTAATAGCGGAAGTCGTCACCATCGAAAATCTTTGAACTGACCTTCTCGCCTTCCACTTCCTTGAAATCCATGTAGGTTTTCAGAATAAGGTCTTGATAGTCGGACGTGATGGTGCAGTTGCGCGAGCCTTGGTTCTTGCGCAGCTTCTCGAAGGCTTGCGAAGCATCAATCAGTTGCACCTTGCCCTTACGCTCAGCAGGTTTCTTGTTGGTAAGAATCCAGATGTAGGTGGTGATGCCTGTATTATAGAAGATGTTGTTAGGCAGTTGGATGATGGCATCCACCAGATCGTGCTCAATGACATAGCGGCGTATGTTACTTTCGCCACTACCGGCATCGCCCGTAAACAGACTGCTGCCATTGTGGATGGACGCTATGCGCGAGCCTTGCGGCTGTTGGTCGAGGGGTTTCATCTTGTCTACCATCTCCAGCATGAACAGCAACTGCCCGTCGCTGGTGCGCGGGGTGCAGTCAAGCACTTCTGATTCACCGGCAAAGTTCGTTAGCGTCAACTCAAAGCGGCTGTCCAGCAACTGCTTTTCATGGTATATCTTCTCTTTGTCCGTCTTCCATGACTTGCCGTAGGGCGGATTGGTAATCTGGTAGCCGAAAGTCTGCCCTTGGAAGAAGTCTTCCGTGATGGTGTTGCCCCAGTGCATGCCGCTGGGGTCTACGCCCTTGATAATCAGGTCCGACTTGCAGATGGCGTAAGTTTCAGGGTTGATCTCCGTGCCTGAGAGCAGGATGGCGTTCTCTGGTACGCCTATTCCCAAGAGGTATTCCCGGCCTTCCGTCAACATACCACCGCTTCCTTCAGCAGGGTCGTGCATGGAGATGGTTTTGGGCAGACGGTCCTTGATAGGCTCAAAGATGAGGCGGGCCAACAGGCGGATGGCATCACGTGGCGTGAAGTGTTCACCGGCCTCCTCGTTATTCTCTTCATTGAAACGGCGCAGCAGCTCCTCAAACACCGTTCCCATGCCGTGGTTGCTGAGGGCTGGCAACGGCAGCCCGTCAGGGTCACGCTGCTCCTTATCAGTCAGATTGATACGAGGGTCGGTGATGCGCTCAATCATCGACAGCAGACGGTCGTTGTTGGCCAGTTTCTGTGCCTTGCTGTAGTATTCAAAATTCTTCAGCACGTCACGCACATTCTCGCTATATCCGTTCAGATACTCCACGAAGTTGTCGTAGAGCAGGTCGTTATTGTCTGATGCCTGTGACTTCAGTCGGTTCAGCGTCCAGCGGCTAGTATTGAAATAGGCCAGTCCTGTCACATCCATCAGGGCATCCTCGTCAATCTCTTCCAGCCCAAGCTCTTTCTGGTCTTTCAACTCCTGCTCCACAGCCTCCTTCGTCGGTTCCAACAAGGCATCCAGCCGACGCAACACCACCATCGGCAGTATCACATCACGATATTGACCACGTAAGAAAACATCTCTCAGAACATCGTCGGCGATGTTCCAGATGAGTGACACGATCTGATTATAATTCGTTTCCATCTGTTACTTTTATACCTTTATATACGTAGTGCGTAGTTTGTGACAAAGTTAGTAATTTTTTTTGTTATTTCAGCATGATTAGCATAAAAATTTACCATGTCTGTCAAAATAATGTTGATTTCGTTCCAGCTTAGGTACCGCCTAAGCCAGATTTAGGTGCCGCCTAACTATGACTTAGGTGCCGCCTAACTCCCCTTTAGGTACCGCCTAACTATGACTTAGGTACCGCCTAACTCCTGCCCATATAAAAACAATGCCTGTTTATCGGGGTAAACAGGCATCGCTTCAAGTGGTAAATACTGCGTTACTTTTTCATGCGTTACTTCTTCATGTCGAAGCCGAGGCGGACGCCGTCGTAGTTCTTGCTGATGTCGCCGATGGTCTTGGCGGTGTCGTTGCCGCTGAGTGTGGCGAGTGTCTGCAGCACGGTGAGCAGCTTCTTCGACTCAAAGAGTATGGAGATGCCGCCGGCCTCACGCTTGGCGTAGCAGTTGATGTTGAGGATAAGTGCCTGCAAGGTGATCTTCGACTCCGACGTGTCGAAGGTGTACTTGCCGCTGAATGACTTGCCGGCAACGGTGGCCTTGAATGTCTTGTCGGCGTTGAACGTGATGACGGTGTTCGACGAGTTGATGCCAGCCGTCTGGTAGTAGGGGGCTATCTTCTGCTCGATCTGCGACGCAGCTACCTCGCCACCGGCTTTGGCCAGCAGGTTCTCGCTGGTAAAGGCGCAGCCCGGACTGTCGTAGGTCCAAGTACCTACCAGCTCTTGCTCAGTCAGTTTGTCGAGTCCGATGACGCTGGTGATGGTGTTAATCACTGTGCCGCCGCTGGTCACGGCGCCGATGATGCCTCCGAGAATGTCGCCACCTGACGTGCTGCCGCCTAAGCCGCCGCAGCTGATGATTGTCAGACTGGCCATTCCGATGATTCCTGAAATAACTTTCTTCATATTTGCTGATTGTTATAAAATGCAGGGCAAAGGTACGAAATAATGGTGAAAAACGGAAACTGTTTATGGAAATTTTAGTAATTTTGCACTTCAATTGACGAAGAATAGGTATGAGACGCGCTATATTATGTCTTGTCATGATGGTCATTGCACTGACCGCAGCAGCCCAGCACGCGACGGACTGGGAACAGGCTCTGCATGACGTGCTGGGCGAGGAGGACATTGACACGGGGCAGTGGGAACAGATGGTGGACCTGCTGACCGACTATGAAGAGCATCCGCTGGACCTTAACCATGCCACACGCGACGAGCTGGAGGCGATTCCGTTTCTCTCTGCGCAGCAAGTGGAGGAGATCATGGCCTACCTGTATCGCTATGGTGAGATGCAGTCGATGGGTGAGTTGCAGATGATTACTTCACTGGACTATCGGCAGCGGCAGTTGTTGCAGCACTTCATCTGCCTGAAGCATGAGCAGCCGCAGCAGTCGTTTCCACGGTTGGACAGCGTGGCACGCTGGGGAAAGCATGAGCTGACGGCACTGATGCATGTGCCGCTCTACGACCGGAAGGGTGACAAGAACGGGTATCTGGGCTATAAATACAAGCACTGGTTTCGTTACAAGTTCCAATACAGTGACCGCATCAAGATAGGACTGACCGGCACGCAGGACAGCGGTGAGCCGTTCTTTGCTGAGCGCAACCGTATGGGCTACGACCATTATGCCTACTACGTGATGCTGAACCGGATGGGGCGTCTGGAGTCATTGGTGATCGGGCAGTACCGGATGACGGCAGGCATGGGACTGGTCATCAATACGAATGTCAGCTTCGGCAAGTTGTCGACGCTCCAGAACCTGGGGCGCAGTGGCCATGCACTTCGGCCGAACACGTCGCGCATGGATGAGGGCTACCTGCAAGGTGCGGCTGCCACGGTGCGACTGGCGCGACCGTTGACGCTGACAGCATACATATCATACCGACCGATGGATGCTACGCTGAACGATGACGGGACGGCGGCCACACTGCTGACGACCGGCTATCACCGCACACCGACGGAAATGAAGAAGAAGCATAATCTGTGGGTCACCGACGCAGGAGCTCACGTCAGTTTCCGACACGGGAACTGGCATGCGGGAGCCACGGCTGCCTACACGCACCTGAGCCGCGAGCTGCGTCCCAACACGAGCACCCTTTACCGCCGTTATTATCCTGTGGGCAGCGACTTCTTCAATGCCAGCGTTGACTACGGTTACACCGACTACCGCCTGTCGGCAACAGGTGAAACGGCTATTGACCAGTATGGAGCCGTGGCCACGGTCAACTCGTTGAGCTACCGCTTCTCGACGGAGCTCAGTCTGATGGCCCTTTACCGCTTCTACGGCTACCGTTATCAGTCGTTGCGCGCTCAGGGATTCGCAGAGGGAACACGCACGCAGAATGAGAGTGGCGCCTATGTGGGATTGGACTGGCATCCCTCCCGACGCTTTCAGCTGACGGCATACACTGATGTCGCTTATGCACCATGGGCTAAGTATCAGGCTTCCACGTCGTCGTGGGCATGGGATAACGTTGCCAGCATCAGCTGCGGTGTGGGGCGGTGGACCTTGCGCGGACGCTACCGTCTGCACCTGCGACAACGCGACGGCGTCAAGAAGAACACGCTGATATGGCGTAAGGAGAACCGTGGCCGGCTGGATGCAACCTACACGGCGGCGTCAGGCATGGCGTGGCACACGCAGGTGGACGGCTCGCTCGTCGACTACAAGAAGCGTGACTGGGGCTACATGTTGAGCGAGCGCGTGGCAATGGGGCTCGGTGGCGCGAAGCTGGATGTCGGTGCAGGCTATTTCCATACGTCGTCGTATGAGTCGCGGCTTTATGTCTATGAGCGTGCTGCGCTTTACACGTTCTCCTTCCCCATGTTCTACGGTGAGGGCGTGAGGGCGTGGCTGCTTGCCCGGGCTGACATCGGCAAGCACTGGACGTTGCAGGCTAAGGTGGGATGGACCAACTACTTTGACCGTCCGACCATTTCAAGCGGCATGCAACTCATCAATCATTCAGCCGTCACGGACGTTGACATACAGGTGAGATGGAAGTGGTAAACAAAAGAAATAAGCAAAAATATTCGCTTTCTCTTCGCTAAATCGAAATTTTGCACTACCTTTGTACCCATTCATGATGAGAAAGATATGTTTTTTGATAGCAGCTACGCTGCTAATTGGTTGCGGACAGTCGTACGAAGAGACTAAGAAACAGACCCGACTGCAACGCATCCGTGCGGCCAAGGAAGACTCGGCGGCACTGAAGATTGCTGTGCTGCCTACGCTTGACGGCCTGCCCCTTTTCGTCTTAAAGGAACTGCAACTCTATGACACCGCAGTGGTGGACATCCGCCTGAAACGCTTTACGGCACAGATGGATTGTGACACGGCGCTGATGGGAACGGCAGCTGAAGGCATGATGAGCGACCTCGTCAGGTCACAACGTCTGGCTGCCCGTGGCTACAAGATGCGTTACATGGCTTCCATGAACACATGCTGGCAGCTAATAAGTAATAGGAACGCGCGCGTGCGCGAGCTCAAGCAGATGGAAGATAAGACCGTGGCCATGACCCGTTACTCGGCTACCGACCTGCTGACTGACCTGATTGTTGACTCCGCTCATGTGAAGAGTGAGCATGTCTATCGTGTGCAGGTGAATGACGTGAACGTGCGGCTGAAGATGTTGCAGAACAATGTGCTTGACTTGCTCTGGCTGACGGAACCGCAGGCCACGGCAGCGAAGAAGGATGGCCGCAAACTGACGGACACCCGACAGCTGGGCCTGCAACTGGGAGTCATCGTGTTCAGACAAGACAAGGTGCGCACGTTGGAGCGTCGCAACCAGATGGAAGAGCTGTCCAAAGCATACGACCGTGCTTGCGATAGTATCAACAAGTATGGCATTGGCCATTACCGCGACATCATTGTAAATTACTGCGGCGTGGACGCGGCGTTAGTTGACTCGCTGCCTGCTGACATGAAGTTCCGGCACGCGGGCGGACCGTTGCAGCGTGACATGGAACGTGTGGACAAATGGCTGAAGTCAAGATAACCGGTAACATCATCACAACAGAAACGGACAAACATGCAGAGTGAACTATTGCATAGGGTGAGGACGCAGCTGCTACAGCGCAATGTCGGACGTGCCATCGAGGAGATGCGTACGTACATGGCTGCCTATCAGTATACGGAACTCATGCCCCGTCTGGATGACGTAGCACAGGAGTATGACCTGATGAAGGGCTACTGGCAAGAGGGATTCCGTGATCCGAAGGTTGAGGAGAACTATGTGCGGCTGCTTCATGCCACGTGGCGGATATATATTGACGCTGAGCGTGCGGAGAGTTTCCGCCGTTCAGCGTTTCTGGCTTCACTGCGCAACAGGGTGTGCTATTACCAGAGCCGCCGTGATTGGTCGGTGGACGTTGTCAGGAGTGAGTTAGAGGCTTTCGTCAGCGAGACGACGGTGCTTGAACTCGAACCGCCTCATCAGGTGGCCGACAGGCGCGCAGCCCTCTATGCAGAGCACCAGCGCCGAATGGATGACTTGTTTGATTACATCTGGGTGTCGCCGGCATGGACTGACCAGATGGCAGAGGTGTTTGCCCAGTTGCTGCTGACGCCTACGGTGGACACGAAAGACCAGCAGCTGATGGTCTCGGCGGTGATGCTGTCAGTCATCGGACTCTTTGACATGGCCAAGTTCCGCCTGTTGGTGGAAGTCTATCGTCAGGCAACCGATGAGCAGGTCAGGCAACGGGCACTGGTCGGGGTGGTGCTGGCCATTGATGAAGAGGCGGCAGCCGTCTTCCCCGAACAGCGGCAATTGACGGAAATGCTGATGAACGACGACCGATGCCGTGAGGAGCTGGTGGAACTGCAGATGCAGATGATCTACTGCATCAATGCTGAGCGTGACCATCACAAAATACAGCAAGAAATCATGCCTGACCTGTTGAAGGGGAATAATATCCGCATTACGCGCCATGGCATTGAAGAGGTGGAAGACGACGAGTTGGAAGACATCTTGCATCCTGAGGAGTCTGAGCAACGCATGGAAAGGGTAGAGGCGTCGTTTAACAAGATGATGGACATGCAGCGTCAGGGGTCTGACATCTACTTCGGAGGCTTCTCGCAGATGAAGCGCTTTACATTCTTCCAGCAGCCGAGCAACTGGTTCGTGCCTTTCTACTTCGGGCATCCGGGCATTGCTGACGTCATGAAGAAGTCGGGGAGTTCGGTCTTCCTGCAGAAGCTGATGGCAAAGGGACCCTTCTGCAATAGTGATAAGTACTCGTTTGTGCTTGCCTTCCAACAGGTGGTTGACCACCTGCCTCAGAACCTGCGCGATATGTTCAACCGAGGTGAGCTGGCCATGGATGAGATAGATGCGGGCAGTGATCATGCGTCACCTGCTTTCATACGTCGGCTTTACTTGCAGGACATCTATCGCTTCTATCGCGTGTTTAACCGTGCGTCGCACATTGACAATCCCTTTGACCAGCAAGACGAAGAACTGCAGCACGTGCTTTTCCTGCGTTCTGCGCTCTTCCGTCATGACGTGCTGGGCCGACAGCTGGCCGGTGTTGCGGCATTGCTGATGAAGCAGCATCTTGACCGACAGGCGGTGGCCCTGCTGCGTAATGTTCCCGCTGCGGCTTATGACGGGCAGTATTATCTGATGTTGGGCAACGCTTTGCTGCGAAGTGTCCGACATGAAGAGGAACAGCAAAGCGGCAAAGGTGAACGGAATGATGAAGTGCTGTACTGCTTCAGGCAGGCAGTGGCATTACAACCCCGGCACGAACAGGCACAGCAGGCGTTGGCACGTGACCTGTTCCGACGTAAGGACTATGCCGAGGCCGAAGCGGTCTATGACGTGCTGATGACCCTGAACGAGGAACGGCGCAGCTATAGGTTGAACAAGGCCATCTGCATGATTAACCGCGGTGAGGCTGATGATGCATTGCCGCTGCTCTATCAGTTGAGCTTCGACGACGAGGGTAATGACAAAGTGAATGGTGTGCTGGCTTGGGCTCTGACGGTCATCGGTGAGTATGACCGCGCCATGACGCTCTATGAGCAGCTGAACGGTGACCAAGAGCAGCAACCGGGTAATCTGCTCAATGAGGGATTCTGCTGGTGGTTCATGGGAAAGAACCGTCAGGCCGTGCAGCGTTTCAGGCAGTATGTGGAGCAGACGAAAGAAACGGCCGATGCTATTATTGACAATGAAAGAGACTTGCTGTTGCAGAAGGGTGTCAGTGAACCTGAAGTGCAGATGATGCTGGATGCCATCTCGGCGTGATGCTGTAACTCCTGTAACTCCAGCAACTCCAACAACTCCTTGCTTATATGAACGGGGTCAGCAGATGGTAAAGCCATCCGCGGAACTTCTGCCATGGTGTGCGGAATGTGTCCCACACCTCTGGAGTCAGGTAGATACATTCTTGTTTGTCCCGGTCGAACATATCGTCCAGTTCGCGCGTGGTGTTGGGGTCAACAATCACCGCGTTCTCCTCGTAGTCATACCGCATGCTGCGTGAGTTGAGGTTGGCACTGCCCACCGTGCAGAAGCGACCGTCAACCATCATGATCTTGGAATGGTGGAAGCCCGGCTTGTATATCCAGATGTCGGCACCCCATTCCATCAGTTGGTGGACGTTGTAGAACACGACGTCAGGGACGATGGGGATGTCACATTTCTCGGATACCATGATTTCTACCTTGATGCCGCGTTCGATGGCTTCGCGCAGTGCCGTCTTGACAGACGGTAGGATGTTGAAGTAGGGGTTGATGATCTTGATGGAATCCTGTGCGTCGTTGATGGCGTTCAGGTAGAAGTACTGGATGATGTCACTGGTCCTGTGCGGCTCACGGTTGACGATGCCCACGGTCTTATGCCCCGCCGTGGCGGTAGTGTCGGGCTTCAGTCCTTCAAAGTCGTGAGGATTGGTGTAAGTGCAGAAATACTTTTGTGCCCAGATGTCCTCGCCAGTCACTTCCTTCCACATGCGAATGAATATCTGCTGTAATTGGTGCACGGCACCTCCTTCGATGCGGCAATGCATGTCGCGCCACTCACCGACCTCTTCTGTCCCTTTGATGTAGTAGTCGGCTACATTCATTCCGCCCGTGTAGCCTATTTGTCCGTCGATGATTACAATCTTGCGGTGGTCGCGCGTGAAGGCATGGTTAATCCACGGGAAACGCATCGGGTCAAACTCATAAATCTGGATGCTGTCTGCACGCAGGGCTTGCAGGTGTGACTTCTTGAGCGGGCGGTTGTTGGAGTCGTTGCCCCATCCGTCGAACAGTGCACGCACCTCAACCCCTTCGCGTGCCTTCTGTCGGAGCAGGTCAAACAGCAACGAGGCAATGGAGTCGTTGCGGAAGTTGAAGTATTCCAAGTGGATGCTGCTTTTGGCCTGACGGATGGCACCGAACATGTCGTCGAACTTCTCTTGTCCGGTCATCAGCAGCGTCACGCTGTTGTCGTGTGTGAAGGTGATGTTTTTCTCTCGCAGGGCTTGGACGATGAGCGAGTCGCTGGTTGGGCGGGCTGCTGTGGCGACGGTGTCTCTTTGTACGGTGGGAAACGCACTGAGTACTGTGATGGAATCAACAATCTGTGCATACCCGGAAGGTATGCACAGAATCAGTAGTCCCAGCAAGGTGGCGTGACACTTCATGCTTAAAATCCCTTACGATACTTGAGCCGGTACTCCAAGGGCGTCATGCCGAACCGTTCCTTAAAGATGTTGGTGAAGTTTTCTGCGGTCATGAATCCGACGTTGATGGCCAACTCGTTCATGTTGATGTTGGTGCGTGTCAGCAGGGTGGTGGCATGCTTCAACCGCAGGTCGCGCACAACCTCGGCAGGTGTCTTCGACGTGATGTTGCGAATCTTGTGGAAGAACGGCACACGTCCCATGCCCATGGCATTGGCCATCTCTTCAAGACTGATCTGGCCGCGGCTCATGTTGTGGATGACGTACTGCTCCACGTTCTTCATCAGCTGTTGGTCCATCATGTTGTTGATGGAGTAGTCGCCCAGCATTTCATTCTCGCCATAGAGTCCGGTGGTGAGCGAGTTGTCCTGTTGGGTGGTCAGCTGGTTGTCAGCAGCCACGGGCTCGTTGAAGGTGGTGGCTTCATCATCCTCGGTCGTCTCGCCGTTGTTCACCGGGCCGCGCACTACTTTGTTCTCTGTCTCGTCGAAGTAGAACGTTGACGTCGTCATACTTGAGTTGTGACCCTCCAGCATGCGGGTCTCACCGCCTTCAATGACGTTCTGTGAGAATTCTATCGGTCCGACGCCCAGCACCTTGTTGAACCGCAGCACAGCCTCCTGCACATTGAACGGCTTGGCTATCATGTCGTCAGCCGAGAGCGTGATGTTCTGGTTCTTGATGTCTTGGGGCGAGAGCACACCGTCAGTCATCAGGATGAACTTGGTACGCTCCGTGCGTGGATTGGTCTTCATCATGTTACACAGGTCACTGCCCGTCATGCCAATCATGATCTGCTTACAGATAACCAAGTCGGCCATCATGACCTTGAGGTCGTTGGCTGCCGTCTTGATGTCGCTATACAGGCGCAGGTCGTAGATGTCTTGCATGTGGGTCTTGATGAAGCCCAGGAAGTCTTCATTGTCATCAATAAAGACGACGACAAATTTCTTGGTCGCTGCGTCTGCGTTTTGCATCTTGAACTCTGACGTAAGCTCTTCGTCAGCAACCTCAGGCAGGTTCACCATGCCCTTGTCGTTCAGGCCGAGTCGTTCGTTGACCGTGGCTACGGCTTTCGCCTCGGGATTCTCGAGCGTTGACTGCATCTCGGCAATGCGCGTGATGACTTGCAGCATCTGGAAGTGGAGCGAGTTCAGCTGCTCACGTCCTTCAAGGCTGGTCTCATTCTCTGCGAGGTTGCCAATGATGGTGGTCATGCGTGCCATGGGCTGGCGCAACTCGTCACTGGCGGCCTTGATTTCCTCGCGCTGGCGCTTGAGCTGGTCGATGACGTTCTTCTTCCGCTTCCATATCTCCTGAAGCTTTCCTATGCCGAAGCGCCAGATGTAGAGCGTAACGATGATGAGGGCGATGTAGATGGCAATCATCCACCATGAGAGCCACCACGGATGCAGGATGCGGATTTCAATGGCGCGCTCCTGATCGCTCACGGCTCCTTCGGCACTGATGGCCTTGACGTGCAGGGTGTATTTGCCGCTGCCGAGGTTGTGGAAGGTGACACCGTGTTTCAGGGCGTCGCCGGTCTTCCAGTCATCATCATATCCCTCCATCCAGTACATGAACATCAGGCGTTCGCTCTGGTTGTAGTTGCCGGCAGCAAACTTGATGGTAAACGTGTTCTGGTCGTTGCCTAATTCAATCTTGGAACACTCATTGAGTGCCAAGGGTAGGGGAACCCTGCCGCCGTATTCATGACCGGTCTTGACCTCCTCCTCGCCGAGGAACATCTGTGTCAGCATGACGCGCGGCAGCACGTCCTTCTCTTCCTTGTCGCGCTGGCGCACCCAGTTGATGCCGTAGAGTCCGCCGAACAGCACGCTGCCGTCTTTCTTCTTCAGAATGGCACCCATGTTGAACTCGTTTGACTGCAGACCGTCGCTGGTGTCGTAGTTGTAGAGTCCGTAGTTGTATGAACCGGTCTCGTGGTTGCGCTGCACGACGACGCGCGACACACCGTTGCTGGTGGTTACCCAGATGTTATGTGCCTTGTCTTCGGCCAGACCGCAGATGACGTTGTTGGTCAGTCCCTCCTTTTCCGTCAGGTAGTTGAGCGTGTCGTTCTCCAGATTCAGCACGTTCACACCGTCACGTGTTCCGATCCACAGCAGGTTGCGTGAGTCTTGAATAACCTGTGTGACGTAGTTGTTGGTGAATGTCTTGAGGTTGGTCGTGTTACCGGTCAGGTGCTTGATCTCCGTCGTGGAGAGGTTGAGCAGGGCCAGTCCCTCGGCTGTGCCTATCAGCAGCATGTTGTCTTTCCCGTAGAACAGGGATGTGATGTTATTGGTCGTCAGCTTACCGTTCTCACGGGTGTAGCTTGAAAACGTGTTCATCTTGGGGTTGTAGACTTGCAGTCCTCCGTTGGTTGCAATCCACAGGTTGCCCACCTTGTCGCAGCAAAGTGCATTGATGTGGTCGTCAATGACGGTGCGCATGCTGTCCTTGGCCGTGGAGTAGATGCTGGTGGTGCCACCCTTGATGCGGGTCAGTCCGTTGCGCTTTGAACCCACCCAGAGACTGCCGTCGGGCGTGAAGGCCATGGCTGTGATCTTGGTGCTGGCCAGCTCGCCTCCGTAGCCGATGATGCCCTTGTCGCTGGTGCCATACCACACGGCGCCGGTGCTGTCCTGTGCCATGGCGGTGATGTCGCCGTTGAGCTGCGAGTCGAACTTGTAGATGTGCTGTCCGCAGAAGGCAACGCCTGACTTCTCTGTGCCTACCCACAGCAGGTCGGTGTCGTCGACGTACAGGCTCTGTATGCCGAGCACCTCGCTCTCGTCAGCCTGCTGGTCATTGATGCTGCGTGGCTGTACGCTTTCCAGCGTGTGTGAGTTGACGGTGGCGTGGAACAGGCCGTTGCGGTCAGTACCTATCCAGATGTTGCCCTTGCTGTCGCCGACGATGCCGTTGACGGTACGGTCGACGCTGGAGCTGGTCAGCCCGAGCTGGTCGCCGAAGCTGGTGTTCCATTCGTTGGTGTTACGGTTGTAGATGAAGAGCGTGCCCTGACCGTAGAGCCAGATGTTGTCCATCTGGTCGGTGTATATCTTGAGCGTCTTCGTGTGGCGCAGGTGTTGTGCTGCCACGTGGTTGGTGGCCCACACCGTGTGCTGCTGGTGCATGACGTCGCAGCAGACCAGACGACCGTCGTCGTAGACCATGATGGCACCGTCGCGGCACTCGCCGATGGAGCAGATGGTGCCTTGGGGGATGCCTTGCGTGTCGTTGGTGTAGCCGAACTCATACAGCAGCTGTTGCTGCATGTTGTAGACCACGACTCCTTTATTGGGGATGGAAGCCCAGAGGTTCTTGTGGCGGTCAATGTAGATGATGTTCGGGTCACCGGAGATGCCCATGCGTCCCAGCACCTGCCGCATGTCGCACTCGAAGGTCTCTGTCTGCGAGTGATAGACGCAATAGCCGGCAGAGGTCTCTACCCACAGGCTTCCGTCAAGCGCCTCCTGTATGTTGTGGATGTAGCTGTCAGGAAGGGAATTGCCGTCCTGCGAGTCGCTCTGGAAGTTCTTGAACACGTAGCCGTCATAGCGGTAGAGGCCCGACGTGGTGCCCAGCCAGACGTAGCCGCGTGAGTCTTTGAGGATACAGTTGACCTGACTGCTCGTCAGTCCGTTGCGGACATCGAGCGTCTTGAACAGGTAAACACCGGCTGCTGCAATGGGAACCAGCAGGGCGAACAACAGAAGTATTTTCTTGATACCTTTCATATTCTTATCTGATAGTATTGTCATAACTCCTTAACTTCTTAACTCCATAACTCCATAACTCCTAAATCATACAAGCATAATGGTCAACGACGCCCAGCAGGTGGTTGTCATCGTCGACGACGAGCACCGTGTGAATCTTGTATTTGTTCATGATGCGCTGTATGTCTGATATCTTGGTCTGCGGTGCGACGGTCTTGGGCTTGCGCGTCATGATGTCGCTGACGGTGCGGTCGAAGAACTCTGCCTGCCACTTCTCCATGGCGCGGCGTATGTCGCCGTCGGTGATGAGTCCCACGATGCGGTCGTCCTGCGTGGCAACGCCCAGTCCTAACTTGCCCTTGCTGACCTGAATGATGGCTTCGCCGAGGTGCATGTCAGGCGGAATGACGGGCATGTTCTCCGTCAGCATCACGTCCTGTGCCGTGGTCAGCAGCCGTTTGCCCAACTCACCGCCGGGGTGGAACTGTGCGAAGTCCTGCGGCTGGAAGTTACGCTTCTCAATGAGGGCCACGGCCAGCGCGTCGCCCATGGCTAATGTGGCCGTGGTGCTGCTGGTGGGGGCCAGGTTCAGCGGGCAGGCTTCCTTCTTCACGCTCACGTTGATGTGGCACGTGGAATATTTGGCCAGCAGCGAACGGGGATTGCCGCTCATGCCGATGATGGGTATTTGCATGTGGAGCACCAGCGGCAGGAACCGCAGCAGTTCGTCCGTCTGTCCTGAGTTGCTGATGGCCAGCACCACGTCGTCCTTGGTCATCACGCCTAAGTCGCCATGATAGACGTCCAGCGGATTGATGAAGAATGACGGCGTGCCCGTCGACGAGAACGTGGCTGCTATCTTGGCACCGATGTGCCCGCTCTTGCCAACACCGGTCACGATGATCTTGCCGTGACAGCGGTATATCAGTTCGACAGCTTGGTCGAAGCTGTCGTCCAGTTGAGGAATCAGGTCAAGCAAGGCCTGTGCCTCGTCCTTGATGCATTGTATGGCGTATTCTCTTGTTGTCATATTTCTTTTTCTTGTTGGGCTTATGGGGCTTATGGGTCTTATGGGGCCCATGGGCCTCAGGGGGTTATGAGTTTCTTCACCAGCCCTTCCAGCTTGTCCAGCTCCAGCATGTTGGCGGCATCGCTGAGTCCCTTGTCTGGTTCGGGGTGTACCTCGAAGAACCAGCCCGTGGCTCCGAAGGCTTGGGCGGCCAAGGCCATCGCAGGCACGAAGCGGCGGTCACCGCCCGTCTTGCCACCGGCACCGCCGGGGCGTTGCACGCTGTGGGTGCAGTCCATGATGACGGTGGGCACGATGTCGAGCATGTCGCTGATGTTGCGGAAGTCCACCACCAGATTGTTGTAGCCGTAGATGTTTCCGCGCTCCGTCAGCCACACGTCCTCGGCGCCGGCGTCGCGGGCTTTCTCCACGGGGTAGCGCATGTCGGCGGCACTCAGAAACTGGGCCTTCTTGATGTTGACGGTGCGCCCCGTCCGTGCAGCAGCCACGAGTAAGTCGGTCTGTCGGCAGAGGAAAGCGGGTATCTGAAGCACGTCGGCCACTTCGCCCGTGGGGGCTGCCTGATAGCTCTCATGGATGTCGGTCAGCACGCGCAGGCCGTACTTCGCCTTCACATCGGCCAGCATCTGGAGTCCTCGCTCCATGCCCGGCCCGCGAAACGAGCGTATCGACGTGCGGTTAGCCTTGTCGAACGAGGCCTTGAATATGATGTCGGTGCCCAGCTTCCTGTTGATATCCACCAACTTAGCTGCGACAGTGTCGAGCAGCTCAGCTGACTCAATCACGCAGGGACCGGCAATAAATATCTGTTTCATGTATTATATATGATGCATAATTCCATGCAAAGGTACGAAAAAAACGACAATTATTCTTAACTTTAATCAATTATTTAACGCAAAATACTAAAAGTTTTAGAAAAGTTTATACATCGTTTGCCGGAAGTGGCTAACTTTGCACCCGATTTTAGGATAACGACATGCGCCAGATGCTGGCAATGTCTAAATGTATAACTAATTAAAAAGCAAAGAAAATGAAAAAGATTTTGATGACTCTCGCAGCTGTTGCAATGGCTGCAACCGTGAATGCTCAGGTTTTCGTCGGTGGTTCTGTTGGTGTTGCCAGCGTGAAGGTTGGTTCAGCTGACGCTAAGACCACTTACAAGTTTATCCCTGAGGTGGGTTACAACTTCAATGACGATTGGGCAGTGGGTGTTCAGCTGGGTTACCAGAAGGGTGCCTGCAACCTGCTGACTGGTTCTTATGGTCAGGATGTGGAGACGGAGCTGTTTCAGGTAAATCCTTATGCTCGTTACACTTTCCTGAAGTCTGACCTCATCAACCTCTTCGTTGACGGTGGTGTCGGCTTCGGCAGCTTCAAGGACCTGGGTACTGAGTTCAACATTGGTTTCCGCCCGGGTGTGGCAGTCAACCTGAGCAAGCAGCTCAGCTTTGTGACTCACGTCGGTTTCGTTGGCTTCGACACCTTTAGCCCCAAGGGTGACGGTGACAGCAGCAACATGGTGGGTGTTGACTTCGACAACAACAACCTGACCTTCGGTCTCTACTACAACTTCTAAGCGACACGCAAGTGTCTGCAATCATCAAGGGGATGCACCGTTTCGATGCATCCCTTTTTTATGTCCTGCCTAAGTCATAGTTAGGTACCGCCTAACTGTCCTTTAGGTGCCGCCTAAGTCATAGTTAGGTACCGCCTAACTCCCCTTTAGGTACCGCCTAACTCATGCTCAGGTGCCGCCTTGGGTTGTGGGCGGTTGGCTCCGTCGGGCTGTTGTTTTTTTTGTTCGTTGTTGGTGGCTTTATATATATATATGCCACCAACAACGAACAGAAAACTACATCTGCCGTGGCAAATCAGCAATGTCCTTGATGTGGAGGTCGCGCTGCGGGAACGGAATCTCAATGCCGTTCTGGTTGAGCGTGGTGTAGATGCAGGCCATGATGTCGCTCACGGCGTAAATCTGCTTGACGGCATCGACCCAGACAATGACCTTCATGTCGATGCTGCTGTCGGCAAACTGCGTGAACACCACCTTGACGGGCTTCGTGCGGTCGGTCCACTTGTGGCGTAGGGCAATGATGCCGTCCTCCACCACCTTCGCCACCTGCTTGATGTCGCTGCCGTAGGCCACGCCGAACGGTATCAGTGCCAGCACGTAGCCGTGATTGCGCGTCAGGTTCTTGTAGTTCTTGGTGAAAATCTGCCAGTTCTGGTAGGTGATGACCTCACCGTACAGCGAGTTGACCGTCGTGCTGGTGTAGTTGATGCTGGCCACCTTGCCCTTCGTGCCGTCCAGCTCAATCCAGTCGCCTACCTTGATGCGGCCAGCCATGAGCGAGATGCCGTAGTAGATGTTCTCGATGATGTCCTTCATGGCGAAACCGACACCGGTGGACAGACCGCCGGAGATGACGACGAGCCACGTGGAGCTGACGTCCATGATGCTGAGGCTGACCAGCAGCCATGCGCCCCAGACGAGCACGTTGATGACGTTGCGCCCCATCACCGTGCGGCTCTCAGCCGTCGACTGGTCCTGATGACTGAAGTACATGCGCACAAAGGACAGACTTGTCTTGCGGATATAGGAGAACAGGAACCACAGGCTGGCAACAATGGCGATGCTCATGATGCTCAGCTTCAGGTTCTCCAGATTGACGAACTTGTAGTTGAAGATGGTCCAGCAGAGGTCGCTCAGGTTGAACACGTCAGCCGCCCAGTAGATGGACAGCATGACCGATGCCACGCCGATGACCGGCAGCAGCACCTGAAACATGAAGTCGTAGAACCACGTCTTGGTGACGGGCTTCTTCTCAAACTCATGGCGCGTGCCGTAGAGCTTGATGTACTGCTGCAAACAGGTGATGGTCAGGATGCACGTCAGCTGCATGATCCACCAGATGAGCACCTGCACGGCCAGCAGCGTGTAGCCAATCCACGACGACACGACGGAGGCGATGAAGACCGCCAGCGAGATGTAGGTGTAGAAGATGTCGGAGCGCGGAATGTTCTGGTTGTGCCGGCCGATGACGCTCCACTGCCACAGCATGCAGATGAGCAGGATGGGCGGGAAGATCATGTTCACCAGCTCGTTAGGAATCAGGATGATGCGGAAGGCAATGACCATGAAGCCGATGACGATGAGCGGCGTGTAGATGCGGAACGCGCTCGAAATCTGGTCGCCGTTGACGCGCAGCAGCAGCGAGATCAGGATGACGCCCAACAGCCATGCGTACTCCACGAGCAGGTTCGACGCCATGATAAAGAAGTTCTGCTCCGTCGTGGCCAGCATGATGCCCAGAATGATGGCAAACGTCACGGTGGTCGTCGCCATGGTGATGCACTTGCGCTTCTTCATGAATTCGTCGGTGCGGAACCGCTGGGGAAGCACCCAGCGCATGAAGATGTAGTTGAGCAGCGAGGCAACGACGGCATAGATGAAGATGGAGATGAGCAGACCGAAGATGAACACCGAGTCCCATTGTGAATTCGGCTGCGGACGGTACTTCTTCTTCACCGTCTCCACCATGTTGCTCCACGAGCGGCTGAAGTTCTTGAGGATGCTCACGTAGTTCTCGCCACCGTTGCGGAAGATGCTGGTCTGTATGTCGTTATAACGCTTCTGGGCGTAGTCGTTCAGGTGTTTCAGCCGTTGCTCCGTGAAGTCGTAGTAGCGAATGTAGTCGTTGAACTGCTCGTTGGTGTCGGCCAGCGTGTTGCGGATGTTCGTGGCCAGCGCCAGACAGACGCTGCGGTCAACCTGCGCCTTCTGACTCAGCTCCTGCACCTGCATGTCCTGCAAGCTGATGATGAGTGAGTCGTAACGCGCTATCTCGTAGGACGTTTTCTCAATGTAGTCACGGAAGGGCGTCTGTATCTGCTGGAACTGCGTGTACTGCTCCGTGGCCTCGTGGCAGGCGTAGGTCAAGTCAAACACGTACTCCTCCTTCTGTGAGTAAAGCATCAGGGAGTTCTGGTTGCTCCACTGCATGACGTTGATCAGCTGATGGCGAATCTCCTCCTGCTGCTTGCGGCGCTGCTCCATCTGCTCCGACAGCTCACGGTGATAGGTCGTCAGCTCCTGACGCAATATCGACAGCGTCTGCTCCAGGTTCTTCTCCTTCAGAACGGCGTGTGCACTGGGAACTGCCAGCAGCACTGTCAGCATGATTAAGAATAGTCTTTTCATGAGTCGTTTGCTAAAAATCCGTGCAAAGATACAAAAGTTTTCATAATTATTTATATCTTTGCACCGAAAAAGTAACTTTTTTATCAAAAAAGCATGATACTGATAGCAGACAGCGGCAGCACGAAGACTGACTGGGTGCTTGCCGACAACGACGGAAAAGTGCTCCGGCGCACGACCACAGCCGGGCTCAACCCCTACCACCTGACCGATGAGGAAATCACAGCCGTGCTGCAAGAGTTGCCACCCCATGAGGCCCATGAGTCTTATGAGCCCCATGAGTCTTATGAGCCCCATGAGTCTTATGAGCCCCATAAGTCCTATAAGCCCCATGAGCCTTACCCCCTCTTTTTCTACGGCTCAGGCTGCACGCCCGAGCAGGCACCTCGCGTGAAAGAGCTGCTTTTGCGAAATCTCACAACCATTTCTGCGTGTGAGGTTTACAGCGATATGCTTGGCGCGGCGCGTGCGGTGTGCGGGCGTCGTGCTGGCGTGGCTTGTATTCTCGGCACGGGCGCCAACTCCTGCCTCTACGACGGAGAGCGCATGGTGGCCAATACGCCCGCCCTTGGCTACGTGCTCGGCGACGAAGGGAGTGGGGCGGTGCTGGGGCGGCTGTTCCTGAACGCGCTCTACAAGGGCCGACTGCCGCAGACGTTGCGTGCGACGTTCGAGCAGGAAACAGGGCTCACCATGTCCGCCGTCATCAGTAAAGTCTATCGTGAGCCGCAGCCCAACCGCTTCCTTGCGTCGTTGTCGCTGTTCATCGGTCGCCATCTGGACGTGGAGCCGTTGCGTCAGCTCGTCGTCAGCAATTTCCGCCAGTTCCTGCACAACAATGTGCTGCCTTACGGCCAACCCGACCTGCCCGTCGGCTTTGTCGGAAGTGTGGCTTTCAGTTACTCTAACGAACTGCGTGAAGCGTCAGAACTTGAGGGATTTACGGTCGGTCAGATAGTGAAGACTCCTATGGAGGGGCTGTTGGCTTGTCACTCCGCTGACGGCACACGCTCCTCGTGCTGACGGCACACGCTCCCTGCGCTGACTTTGCTCCGAGCTTTCGATGCGTTTGCTGCGGGCTTTCGATGCGTTTGCCGCGGGCTTTCGATGCGTTTGCTCCGTGCTTTCGATGCGTTTGCCGCGGGCTTTCGATGCGTTTGCTCCGAGCTTTCGATGCGTTTGCCGCGGGCTTTCGATGCGTTTGCTCCGAGCTTTTGATGCGTTAAGTAAATGATAGGTAATACTATTTTTGCAAATAATATTCATTTATGGTTGTTTCGTGCAAATTTTCAGGCAAATGTTTGCACAAATCAAAAAGAATCCCTAACTTTGCAAGGAAAAATAGAACTACGCAAACAATAACAATCATTCTAATTAATAACATTTTTAACTAATAACAAACAATTAAGCGTATGAAAAAATTATTTACTCTGATTGCTGCCGCTTTCTTGACAGTTAGTGCTAATGCTGCACAGTTGGATCTGTCACTTGAAGACTTGGGTTCTGGGTGGAGCTCTTCGTATGATGCTGCGACAAAGACTATTACTTATGAAATTGCTTGGAGTGGCCGTGGATGGTGGCTGGGTGAAGTAGACTATTCTGCTTATGACAATGTGGTAGTCGATTTTGAGACTCAGGAGTTGGGTGTCCAGTTGGTTATTGAGTATAACGGTGCTGAAAATGCTACAACTTGGGTTGATGCAGGTAAGA
This sequence comes from Prevotella sp., assembly GCA_017467705.1. Lineage (GTDB taxonomy): Bacteria > Bacteroidota > Bacteroidia > Bacteroidales > Bacteroidaceae > Prevotella. The sequence continues at coordinate 55,010 of JAFUSC010000016.1, forward strand.
CGCAGATTATTGCAGCGTTGGATGCCGCAGGAAAGTCCTCGGTTAAGCAGATTTACATTCAAAGCAGTAAGGCCGGTACGGTTGTGCTGAAGCGTGCTTATCTTGCCACAGCCGATGATGTTGAGAAGGAGGCTGTCAAAGACCTGTCTCTCTCTACAGGTGATGATCTTACACTGGCAGCAGGTGGTTTTGGATGGAACTGTCCTCAAGGTTGGATAGCCAAGGATATTACAGATTATAACACTATCGTCTTCGAGGTTGCATCCGCATCGGGCGTCTGTAAGGCTTCTGTTCAAATGGTTCCCAATGACGGCGGAGATGCTGTTAATGAGGAAGTCTTTTTCATAGTTTCAAACGAACCTCAGACTTATGCCTTTGATATTTCGGGTTACAAGACACTGAACCAATTTGCATACCAGAACTGCAATAAGGGAGAGAATGAAGAAGAAGGAGACATTAAGGAAACGGCACTGGTGATTACCAAGGTTTACCTCACAGCAAAGTTGAGGAGTGAATTCCCGGATAATCCCACTGGTATTTCTGTTGTTAAGGCTGACACCCAACAAAATGCTCCTATCTACAACCTCGCTGGCCAGCGTGTTGACCGTGAGTACAAGGGTGTTGTCATCCAGAACGGTAAGAAGTTCATGCAGAAGTAATCACACATCTTTGCATATTGAACAGCAGCGGGGCGTCTCAGCGCTCCGCTGTTTTTGCAAAAAAAAGTTTGGTGGAATGAAGGAAAACCGCTATCTTTGTACTTCGGTATGAATGACGAGCAGTTTAAGCAACACAGACAATATGCGGGCGAGAAAAAGCCATCGATGCTCCGACGGAGAGTCGGGCACGATTACGAGTCACGCCGCATCTACTTGATAACGCTGACCGTTGAAGGGCGTCGCCCGCTTTTGGGACGGCTCGTCGGACAGCCAGAGGCGGAGGATGGAGATCCTCATGCACCACACATAGAGCTGACAGAGCTTGGTGAGCGAGTGCGCGACTGTTGGTTGAACACGTCACGCATCTATCCGCAAATCAGTGTGCTGGCTCTTCAGGTCATGCCCGACCATTTGCATGGCATCCTTTTTGTCCGGGAACAGCTTGACAGGCACTTAGGGCAGGTCATTAAGGGTTTTAAGACCGGCTGTAACAAGGCATACCGGGAGTTAGGCTTCGCACGTGCGAAAAGCACGGAGGCACAGAGCACGGAGAGACAAAGCACGGAGAGCACGGAGGCTGCGAGCACAGAGGCTGCGACCCTGTCGCAGCAAAGCCGACGACAAAGCCAACAGCAAAGCCTGCCGACGGCCCAGCCGTCATGCCAACAGGCGGAAGCGTCGGGCTATGCTGCGACCGTGTCGCAGTCATCATCCCTCACCGTTCAGAAGCGTGACCGAAGCCTTGATGACCGCCAGCACGGGCAGCTGTGGGCCATTGGCTATAATGACCACATCCTTTCCGGGGCAGGAGAGTTGGAACGCTGGAAGCAATACTTGAGGGACAACCCTCGCCGTCTGGCCATTCGTCGTGCACATGCAGACTATTTCCGCGTATGTTTCGGCATAACCATTGGTAAGCAGACCTATGCAGCCATTGGCAACCGGTTCCTGCTACAGTACCCTCGCAAGGCACAGGTGCAGCTGACGCGGAGCCTGACCGAAGCACAGATACAGGAAAAGGTGGATGATTTCTTGTCGTTAGCACGTTCTGGTGTCGTACTGGTTTCGCCCGCTATCAGCAAAGGGGAACAGTTAGTCATGCGGGCTGTGCTTGACGCACACCTGCCACTCATCTTCCTGTCACCGTGGGGCTTCAACAGCTATTCACGACCTGGTCATCAGTTTTATGAAGCCTGTGCAGCAGGGCGATTCCTCATTCTCGCTCCTTGGCCACATGAAAACCGACGCATGCCGCTGACACGTGCTATGTGTCTGGCTTTGAACAGCATGGTAGAAGAAATCGTTTCAAAATAACCAAACCAATCATGACAATGAAAAAACTATTATTACTGACCTTCATGGCAGCAGCTCTTACGGCCTGCCAGCAGCAAGAAGAAAAAGCAACCTTCGTCACCGTGGAGAACGGACACTTCGTCCGCGGCGGTAAACCTTATTATTATGTAGGCACCAACTTCTGGTATGGCGCCATTCTCGGCTCGGAAGGGCAGGGGGGCGACCGTGACCGCCTGTGCCGCGAGCTGGACGAGATGAAACGCATGGGCATTGACAACCTGCGCATCCTCGTCGGCAGCGATGGTGAACGTGGCGTGAAGACCAAGGTGGAGCCGACGCTGCAAATTCGCCCCGGCGAGTATAACGACACGATTCTGGCCGGCCTTGACTACCTGCTCATGGAGATGGGCAAGCGCCAGATGGTGGCCGTGCTCTACCTGAACAACTCGTGGGAATGGAGCGGTGGCTATGGCTTCTACTTAGAGCAGGCAGGTGCAGGCAAGCAGCCGCGTCCCGATGATGTGGGTTACGGAGCGTTCATGAAAGCCATGAGTGCCTATGCCGACAATGAGAAAGCCCATCAGCTGTTCTACGACTACGTGCGCTTCATCCTCGGACGTACCAACCGCTATACGAACGTGAAGTACGTGGACGACCCGGCTATCATGTCGTGGCAGATCGGTAACGAGCCGCGTGCCTTCGCCACAGAGAAGCTGCCCGCCTTCGAGAAATGGCTGGCCGAAGCCTCGGCACTCATCCGTTCGCTTGACAAGAATCACCTCATCAGCGTGGGCTCAGAGGGAGCATGGGGATGTGAGAACAGCTATGAGAGCTGGGAACGCATCTGCGCTGACCAGAACATCGACTACTGCAACGTGCATCTGTGGCCCTACAACTGGGGATGGGCGAAGCCCGACTCGCTCATAGAGCACTTGCCGCGTGCCAAGGAGAACACGAAGGAATACATTGACAAGCATCTGGCCATCTGCGAGAAGCTGCAGAAGCCGCTGGTCATGGAGGAGTTCGGCTATCCGCGCGACGGCTTCAAGTTCACGCTCGACACACCGACCACCGGCCGCGACGGTTATTATCAGTATGTCTTCTCGCTCGTGGCTGACAATGCTGAAAAGGGCGGCAAGTTCGCCGGCTGCAACTTCTGGGGATGGGGCGGATTCGCCCAGCCGAAGCACGAACAGTGGCAGGTGGGCGACGACTACACCAACGACCCGGCACAGGAGGCCCAAGGGCTGAATTCGGTCTTCGCCAGCGACACGACAACGCTCGCTGTCATACGTGAACAGGTAGACAGAATGAAGAAAGTCAAATAATACAAACATCCGACAACATAATATTATGGTTTGTCGGATTTTTTGTTTATCTTTGCACCTGCTTTAAAACCTAAAAATAACTACGCTCAAATGAAAAAGTTTTTCGTTCTGTTGCTTGCGCTGACGGCCATGTTGCCCATTGGAGCGCAAATTCGTGGTAACAGTATTCAAGTGAATGTGGTCCCTGACCATCAGGATTGGACTTATGAGACTGGTCAGACGGCAACGTTTAAGATCAGCGTAACCCGTTCGGCTACGTTGATAGACAACGTGACGATTGACTATGCCGCAGGTCCTGAGATGTATCAGGATGTGAAGAAAACAGGAGTCGTGCTCAAGGATGGTACTTTGACGCTCAAGGGCAAGATGACGAAGCCCGGCTTCTATCGGGTGGACGTGACGGCCCATGTCGGTGGTAAGGAATATAAAGGTGCCTGTGCTGCCGCTTTCTCGCCGGAGAAGCTACAGCCCTCGACGGTTATGCCGGCTGACTTCGATGCGTTCTGGAAGAACGCCATCGACGAAGCCCGCAAGACCGACCTTGACCCGACGAAGCGCCTGCTGCCTGAACGTTGCACAAAGGATGTCAACGTCTATGAAGTGAGCTTCCAGAATGTGCGTTGGGGTTCACGCACTTACGGCATCCTCTGCGTACCGGTCAAGGAAGGCAAGTATCCCGCCATGCTGCGCGTGCCTGGTGCTGGCGTACGTCCTTATGGCGGTGACGTCTACTCGGCCTCTCAGGGAGTTATCACCCTTGAGATTGGTATTCACGGCATCCCCGTAACCATGGAACAGTATATTTACGACAACCTGCACAACGGCGCTCTGAACGGCTATTGGGAGTTCGGCATGGACGACCGCGACAAGTCGTATTATAAGCATGTGGTGCTCGGATGTATCCGCGCCATCGACTATCTGGAGCAATACACCGACTGGAACGGGCAGAAGCTTGCCGTCACGGGTAGCAGTCAGGGAGGCTTCCTGACGCTGGCCACGGCAGGATTGGACAAGCGTGTCACCTGCTATGCTCCTGTGCATGCAGCCCTCTGTGACCATACGGCTTCGCTGAAGGGTGTCGCCTGCGGTTGGCCGCATTACTTCTATTGGAACAAAGGCAAGGGACAGGAGAAGCAGATTGAAATGTCGCGCTACTACGACGGCGTGAACTTCGCACGCCGCATCACCAACGCCCAGAAGGGATGGTTCTCGTTCGGCTATAACGACGACGTGGTGCCCCCGACGACGGCATGGGCCACCTATAACATCGTGACAGGACCGAAGGAAATCTCTCCCTATCAGGCCACGTGGCACTTCTGGTATCAGGAGCAGTGGGACGAGTGGGAGAACTGGCTGTTGAAGGAATTAAAATAACAAGCATAATGAAGAAACTATTAACCATTGCATTGGCCGGCGCTATGGTTGCCGCCTGCACAACTACAAAGACAGAAAATGAGCCGACAGGGGCTCAACAGTTAAAGGAACGCCTGATTGCCTTGCAGCAGAAGGGTATCATGTACGGACATCAGGATGATCCGTTCTACGGATTGACCTGGGCGTACGACAAAGACTCCAGCGACGTGAAGAACGTCTGCGGCGACTATCCTGCCGTGATGGGCTTCGAGCTCGGAGGCATTGAGATGGGTGACGCCAAGAGCTTGGACAGTGTGCCCTTCACCCGTATTACAGAGGAAATCATCAATCACCATGAGCGTGGTGGCATCATCACCATCAGCTGGCATCCGCGTAACCCCGTGACGACCATCGACGGTGGTGGTCTTGCCGGACAGAAGTTCCCTGAGGGCACGGCATGGGATGTTACTGATTCAACGGTGGTGAAGCAGATTCTGCCCGGCGGTGCTCAGTATGAGAAATTCCAGACATGGATGCAGCGCCTCAGCGACTTCTTGGCTACGTTGAAGACGGCTGACGGCAAGAAGATTCCTTGCATCTTCCGTCCGTGGCACGAGAACAGCGGCTCATGGTTCTGGTGGGGCGAGAAGCTCTGCACGGTCGAGGAATACAAGGCCCTGTGGAACATGCTTCAGGATAAGCTCACCGCCGACGGCTTCGACAATCTGGTGTGGGCTTACTCACCCGGCATGGAGGACAACCTGACGGCAGAACGCCTGCTCGTGCGCTATCCCGGCGATGACCGCGTGGATATGATAGGATTAGACGGCTACCAGTGGAAAGCCGAGGAGGGTCAGCAGTTCATCGAGCGTGGAAAGCAGAACCTCACTGTGCTTTGTGACGTAGCAAAAGAACATCAGCTGATTCCCGCCCTGACGGAGTGTGGCATGAAGAACATGACTGACCCCACTTGGTGGACATCGACGCTGCTGCCGACGGTCAAGGACTTCCCCATCAGCTATCTGCTTACATGGCGAAACTATAAGGATGAGTGGTTCGGCCCGTCTACTTCGAAGCCCGACGCTCCCTATTTCCGCGACTTCTATAAGGATGAGAAGATTCTCTTCAATAAGGATATTCAATAGTAGTCAGTAGTCAGTAGACAGTAATCAGTAGTCAGTAGTCTGTAGACAGTAATCAGTAGAAAGTAATAAGTAATAAATAGAAATAATCATGGATTTTCAAGAGAGAGTAAAAGCACTGCGTGCCCATCATGAGGAGTTGCTGAGCCGCAAGAATGAGCCCGTAGAGTGGGGCAATGGTATTTATGACAAGTGGAAGAACCCCATCCTGACCGCTGAGCATACGCCGTTGGAGTGGCGTTATGACTTCTGCGAGCAGGATAATCCCTACCTGATGCAGCGCATCATGATGAATGCGACGCTCAATTCGGGTGCCCTCAAGTGGGGCGACAAGTATGTGCTGGTGGTCCGTGTGGAAGGAGCTGACCGCAAGAGCTTCTTTGCTGTGGCCGAGAGTCCCAACGGTGTGGATAACTTCCGCTTTTGGGAAGAGCCCGTCACGATGCCTGACGACGTGATTCCTGCAACGAACATCTACGACATGCGCATCACCCGTCATGAGGATGGTTGGATTTACGGCGTGTTCTGTGCAGAGCGTCATGATGACTCGCAACCCGGCAACCTCAGCGCAGCTACGGCTACGGCCGGCATTGCCCGTACGAAGGACCTGAAGACGTGGGAGCGCCTGCCCGACCTGAAGACCAAGAGTCAGCAGCGCAACGTCGTGCTGCATCCCGAGTTTGTTGACGGCAAGTATGCCTTCTACACCCGTCCGCAGGATGGCTTCATCGACACAGGTTCCGGTGGTGGCATCGGCTGGGCACTTGTTGACGACATCACCCATGCTGAGGTGAAGGAAGAGAAGATCATTAACGCCCGTCACTACCACACCATCACGGAGGTGAAGAACGGTGAGGGTCCGCACCCCATCAAGACACCGAAGGGATGGCTGCATCTGGCTCACGGCGTACGTGCTACGGCTGACGGCTTGCGCTACGTATTATATATGTATATGACTTCGCTCGAAGACCCCACCAAGGTCATCGCACAGCCGGGCGGTTTCTTCCTGGTGCCGCAGGGTGACGAATATCTGGGCGACGTGATGAACGTGGCTTTTGCAAACGGCTGGATTGCTGATGTGGACGGTAAGGTGTTCATCTATTACGCATCAGCTGACACTCGCATGCATGTGGCAACATCTACGGTTGACAAGCTCATTGACTACTGTATGAACACTCCCGAGGACGGCCTTTACACCGCTGCCAGCGTGGAGACCATCAAGAAGCTGGTGGCTAAGAACCGTGCAAATAAAAAGTAAAAGGTAAACCTGTAAATAGTAATTATCCTGATGGCAAGTTTAAAAGAAAAAATAGGCTACGCATTGGGTGACGCAGCTGCCGGTGGTATCACATGGAAAATCATGTCCATTGCCTTTCCGCTGTTCTTTACCAATGTCTTTGGTCTAACAGTTGGCGACACGGCATTATTGATGCTCATTGCCCGCATGTTCGACGTGGTGACTGACCCGCTGATGGGTTCGTTGGCTGACCGTACGCAGAGCCGCTTCGGCACTTATCGTCCATGGCTCATCTACGGTGCTATTCCGTTCGGTTTAATATTCGCCTTACTGCTTTACACTCCAGACTTTGGTCCTGTTGGTAAACGCATCTATGCCTATACGCTATACTTGTTGATGATGGCAATGTATACGGCAGTTAACGTTCCATACGGTTCTCTGTTAGGCGTAATGACCGATGACGACAACGAGAAAAACCAGTTCTCCAGTTTCCGCATGGTGGGAGCTTATGCAATGGGATTCATTACCTTATTCGCATTCCCTTATTTGCAGAAAGTTGTTGGCGGAACAGAGCAACACCAGTATGCCGTGCTGGGTATTTCTTTTGGTGTATTAGCCGCAGTGGGGACATTGGCTTGTGGTCTGATGACGAAAGAACGTCTGAAACCTGCACGCGCAGAGAAATTCTCTTTCCGTCCCTTTGCTGATCTGGTCAAGAACAAACCTTGGATTTACTTGACGCTGATAGGTATCTGTACCAACTTCTTCAATGGCTTCCGCTATGCCGTCGCAGGCTACATGTTTGAATATATCTTAGGTCGTGAAATCACAATTGGTAGTCTTATTATCAATTATACCGTGTTCATGATGTTCGGCGAGGCTACCTGTATGGTCTTCGGCGGTTTGTCGCCAAAGTTTACTCAGTGGGTTGGCTCAAAGCGTAAAGCGTTCATGATTGCAGCTATTATTTGTGCTGTGTTCTCTATTGCCTTCTTCTTCGTTCCACGTGACCCTGCTTACATCTGGACTTTGATAGCTATCGTTATCCTGACATCGGTCGGTATCGGACTTTATTCTCCGCTATTGTGGTCAATGTATGCCGACGTGGCCGACTATGCTACCGAAAAGAGCGGTACTTCTTCGACGGGGCTGATATTCTCCAGTGGCACAATGGCACAGAAGTTCGGAACCGCTATCTCAGGGGCATTGGTTGTGCTCTTCCTCGGTAATGCAGGCTTCAGTTCTGATACGATTTCGCTTGAAGACATGACCGAACCTGTGAAGACTGCAACTGCTCAGAATGGCAAGAGCATTGTTGTTACATCTGTTGCCAAGGACGGTAAGGTGTCAACGATGAGCATCACAGGTGAAGAGTCAGGTAACTTTGCACAGTGGGCACAGCTCAGTCTGGCCGATAGTGTTGCTAATAGTGGCAAACTCACAGTCAGTGAGGAGGACATGAAGAGTATTAAGGACCGGGTCTGGACGCTTGCGAATGAGACAGCATTGTCAACAACAGAAAAGGATACGAAGGCGCTGACCATGATTGATATTGTTCAGATGGGGCCTGTGCGTGATATGATTTGGTTGATTTTCTCTATCTTCCCCGCAGTTATAGCTGCGTTGATTATTCTGTTGACCTATTTATATCCTATTAAGAAATAAATATGGACGAAAGAGTTATTACGATGAAACGTGAAATGCAGGATGTTGTGGAGAACAACATCCTGCACTTTTGGCAGGAAAAGATGGTTGACCGTGAGAACGGCGGCTTCTATGGACGCATTGACGGGCAGGAAGTGTTGCACCCCGACGCAGAGAAGGGTGCCATCCTCAACGCCCGCATCCTCTGGTCGTTCTCGGCTGCCTATCGGGTGCTGGGCAAACAGGAATATCTTGATATGGCAACGTATGCCAAGGAGTATTTCATTGAGCATTTCATTGATAAGGAGTATGGTGGCGTCTACTGGAGTGTGGACAGCAAGGGAAACCCGCTTAACACACGCAAGCAGTTCTACGCCATCGGCTTCGCGCTCTATGGCATGTCGGAGTATGCACGGGCAACGGGCGACAACGAAGCTCTTGACTATGCGCTTCAGCTCTTTGAATGCATAGAGGAACATGCCTTAGACCATGAGTACAACGGCTACATAGAGGCCGTGACGCGCGACTGGCAGCCCATTGCCGATATGCGCCTGTCGGAACTTGATGCCAACTATCCCAAGTCGCAGAACACCCATCTGCACATCATTGAGCCCTATGCCAACCTGTATAGATGTCTCAAGGAAATGCGCGCAGCACAATCGTGCGATTACGTGCCGGTGTTAGGGTCTGTCCTTCCTGTCGGTATCTCCGTGCCTGATGAGACCATCAACAGGGTGGAAGCTGCTCTGCGCAACATCATTGGCATCTTTACCGATAAGATTCTGAACCCCGAGACTCATCACCTTGATTTGTTCTTTGACATGGATTGGACGCGTGGTGCCGGACAGCTGGAGAGCTACGGTCACGACATCGAGTGCTCGTGGCTGATGCACGAGGCTGCATTGGTCTTGGGCGATCCGTATGTGCTGGAGAAGGTAGAGCCCATCGTCCGCATAGTGGCCAAGGCCAGTGCGAAGGGTCTGCGTCCTGACGGCTCCATGATTCATGAGGCCAACCTCGACACGGGACATGTGGATGATGACCTGCATTGGTGGGTACAGGCAGAGAACGTGGTGGGTTGGTTCAATCTCTATCAGTACTTCCACGACGAGGATGCACTTGGCAAGGCCGCTCTCTGTTGGGACTATATCAAGAAGAACCTCATAGACTATGAGAACGGCGAATGGCATTGGAGTCGCCATCCCGACGGCACGCTTAACACCGTTGACGACAAGGCAGGCTTCTGGAAGTGCCCCTATCATAACAGTCGCATGTGTTTAGAAATCATCGAGCGCACGGAGCAGTTGTCATGAGCAGCTGTGATGGAGCGTGCATATAAAAAGAAGTCCCGGCCAGCAGATGGTCGGGGCTTCTTTGTTCTTGGGGCCGCATGCATTAGCGGCAAATGATAAGGACGGAACGGCAGCCGTCTGTTTAGAAACGGAAGTCAAGTTCTACGTCTACGAAGTTGTAGTTGTGCTTGTCGGGGTTGACAATGGTGCGGTCGTTCACACGTGCATACTCAGCATTGAGCTGCAGGTTCTTGGTGAAGTAGTACTTCAAGCCAACCTCGTACATGGTCTTGGCGCGGTTCCACTCTTTGTTGTCGCGGTAGCACTGGTAACGTGCCTTGGCGTGCAGTTTCGACTTTACCACGGGCACGATGCCGAATACGTACCAACCGTCGGCCTTGTCACCTAAGTCCCGATTCGCGCCGTAGCCTTGCGAGTGTAAGTACTCTGCACGGAACGTATATTCGTTTTTGTCCCATTCGGCAGAGAGCGCATAGCGGTTCTTGCGGACGCTGGTAAGGGTTGTGGTAATTGTTTCAGGGTAGGGGTTGGGGACATACGAAGAAAGCCAGTAGTCTGGATTTGGTTCCGTCCATGTCATCTCTCCGCGCGTACCCGTCCAACCGAAGGCACCGATGCGCAGTCCCTTGACGGGCGCTACCCATAGACCACCGATAAGGTCCTTCTTGTTGTCTTTATCCTTTGAGTTGATGCCTTCACCGTTGTAGACGCCCACCTGATAATGAAGCAGACGATGTCCGTCAGCTGCGGGGAAGAGGTCACCCTGCACCTGAATACCGATGTCGCGGCCACCGCTCGACTTCTCGCCTGTGCGGTCACCGAAGCCGGAGAGCGCATTGATGACGTTGGCATACGAATACCAACCCTGCGTGATGGGGTGGGTGGGGTTCTCGAAGGTGAACGCACGCTTGAACTGACCGGCCTTGACGCGGAATTCGGGATATTTCACCCATTCGGCATACAGGTCCACCAGCTGTACGGTGGGTTCGCCGGGACCCTTGACGTTGGTGCCCTGCACCTGTGCACGCCAGTCGAAGTCGCCGATCTTGCCGTCGAGAATCAGACGCATCAGTCGCAGGTTAAACGAGTTGCTCTCGTCTCCCTCCTTGTCTTGACCTTGATACTGCAGCATGCCGTAGCCGCTCACTTTAATGTTCTTTACCCATTGAGGAAGCTCAATAGTCTTTTTCTCTTCCTGTGCATTGATGGTCAATGCGAAGCCCATCGCGCAGAGGGCCAGTGTCAATAGTCTTTTCATATTCTTATTGTCTTTTGGTTAGTAATACAACGTTTTCCACATGCGGTGTGTGGGGGAACATGTCAACAGGCTGCACGGCAACCACTTTATACTGCTCGTCCATCATCTGCAAATCACGTGCCTGCGTAGCGGGGTTACAGCTGACGTAGACGATGCGCTCAGGGGCGGCACGCAGGATGGTTGCCACCACGTCGGGGTGCATGCCGGCGCGGGGCGGGTCAGTGATGATGACGTCCGGGCGTCCGTGCTCGCTGATGAACTCGTCGTTGAGTATGTCCTTCATGTCGCCCGCATAGAACAGAGTGTTCTCTATCCCGTTAATGGCGCTGTTGACCTTCGCGTCCTCAATGGCTTCCGGCACGTACTCAATGCCGATGACCTGACGCGCCTGCCGTGCCACGAAGTTGGCAATGGTGCCCGTGCCAGTGTAGAGGTCGTAGATTAGAGGTTTGAGATTTGAGGTTTGAGATTTGAGATTTGAGGCTTGAGATTTGAGC